>DLZS01000057.1:0-45105 GCA_003447275.1 Dialister sp. | reverse complement strand
TTCCACCCTGTATAATTAGCGGCACTGCACCACCCAGCTTGACCCACCATGCGTCTGGATTCGACACGTCGCCAGCGACGACGCCCGCTGCTGAGAGGTCGTCCGTATCGAGAAAACGTTTGAACGGAGTATCGTTGATTGCAATTGAATCATTCCCGCCCCGGTGATACAGGCGGCCATTAGGGTTTTCTACCCAAAGTTGGCAACCGCTCTTATTCCCTAGGGCTGGCGGAATATTAAGTAACTGCCCGAGCTGCGTCGGCTGATTCGAGAATTGCGCTGATGTATAGAAGGATCGCATAAACACGCCCAATGCACTCAAGGCCGCATTCGTCGTTGGAAGGCTAGCGCTACCATCCAGCCTGTGCAGGTAGCCCCAAAGCCCTGCATCCCCGACCAGAGTGCCTGCTTTGCCAACAGTTATATTGGCTAACGAATCGGTTCCTGTACCACCATGAGCTACTGGAAGAATGCCGGTAACGCCGCCGACTACTGTCTTATCAGCTGCGTTAAGCGTTCCTGCTTTTTCGCTCGCAAGATCTGTTTTGATTGTCCTGCCCAGCATGGCAGGCGTTACGATTTTCGACGTGTTCGTCCCCGCCGTGACTTCTGCCTGTGTTGCGTAGTCAATCGTGCGATACAGCATCGCCCATGTGACGGTACCGTCGGCCATGGTGTGCCCCGCACTGCTCCAGACGGGTTCCGCACTCGCGCTTGTCCCCGCGGTGACCACTCTTGCGACAACGTTCGCTGGCATGTTTGGGCTTTTGACCACCTGCCCGACGATATAGGCGGTGCTCGGCTGCCAAAGCTCGTCAGCCACCAGACTGGATAACACGGAGTGCTTGTTTTTCTCAAATTCGATATACTGCTGTTCTGTAGTGCCCTTCGAAGGATTCTTTGGGTCGGGATAATCGAACATGCCCGCGGTGGGCTGTAATTTCAATACGTCTGCCATTGTTACCTCCTATAGCTAAACTGTTTCATTGACGAACCCCTGCCATGTAATATCTACCGTACCTGCCACCTGATTGCCGTCCTCATTCAGTAAGGCTATACGGCATGGCGTGCGGGATAGTATCTTGGGATACCTGACAACGCCGCTCCCCTGCACGGCATCGATGCGCACGGCGGTGGTCATGTAATTCGGTGTCGTGATGGGCAGCTCTATGCCACTCGCCGGTACGGCAAGGTTTTCGAAGTGCTCTTGCCTGTCAGGCACGTCGATATAAGCGTGCAGACTCTTCACGATGGTTTCTTGCACACTCGAATTTTTCGCCACGATTTTGACTTGAATCGTTGAGCCTGCCTGTACCAACACCTTGTCTGACCACTGCTTCCAAAGTTCCTCGGCGGTGCTGCCTTTGAGGAGCTGCCGGTAGTACACAATGGCGGGGCCTTCTATTTCCGTAGTCAGCCAGAGCTGCCCCGAGGCCGGCGCTATAAATTCTCCCGTCACCTCGTAAGCTGCGAAGTCTGTATCCCACATGTACGCAGTAGGTTTCGTCCACAATCTCCTGCCTGCTTCGTGCCACATGGCAGATGTATTTCGCGCATGGATATAGCCATCACTTGCCAGTACAAGGCCGCTGGTCTGGATGTCTGCCCAATGATCCGCGCCGAAATCCTTGTCGAAAAGCACGTTTTCCTGCAATAGGTCGCCCATCTCCAGCAGGCAATAAGCGAAATTTTTCGACTCATTCCCGTTCTGATCCACGGCTTTAATCATGACCGCATGTGTACCCGGTCGGATGGTTTGCGTCTCGTATGGCTGGTTTGTGATAAGCCCTTCTTGTACGGGTATCCCCGCGTCCCAGTTGAGCTCCTTACCTTGTGTGTATTTGAGGATAAATCCTGCTACGTCATTCGGCTCGGGGTAGGTGTATTTCCACCAGTACCGGCGGATGGAAGAGCTCATCCTCTCGACGTTCAGCACTTCCACATCCGGCGGAGGAATCTGTACCGAAACAGGCTTAAAGCTGTATGTCTGCACATCAGCCAAGCTCTGTTCCATGCCGCCGAAGATGTTGAACGCTGTGAACTTGAAATAAATAGTCTTGCCGATATAAGAATTAGCAAGGCCAGACTTCAAGAAGGCTTCATCGCACCGCGCAATCCGCGCGCCCGGCGCATGGTAATCGGCTTCGCTGCCGAACTGCCCGCGCACCAGACCCGACAGTCTCCACGTCCCATCATCCAGCAGTTCTGCCGTCTGGTAAGACAGCGCTTCGCCGTCGACGTACATGACCGTATCACCATTCTTGGCGCTCTCTGCATCGACGGAGGTGAAGCTGTCCTGATTCAGCGCCATTTCAAGCACGGTGTCTTCGCGGTTCAGCGGTTTCGTCAGCGTACCGTAGCGCGCGCGGTTGTCGATGGTGCCCAGCTTCTTGTAGTATTGATTCGTGTCAGACACCCAGACAGAGCAGCCGCCCCAGTTTGGATCCTTGCCCCATGTGCCAATCCACACCTCGTTATCCGCACTTGTCATGAGTGCTGGCGGCTGGAATATCATAGGCGGTTCGCAGACGCCGGGATCCGGATTGAAATCAATGAGTGGGCGCTCGTTCTCATGTACATCATATTCCGCATCACTATACACACCTTTTGCTCTCGAAATCGCCGTGAAGGTGATGATGCCGTCCGTGCCTTCCGTCGCGCTGTCGATCATAGCCGGTTGGTTCTCTATCCCCATGAGCGGGTCATTCAGCATGACAAGGTCGCCCGGTTCTAGTCGGCAGAAGGCCCAGTCGAGCTTGAAGGTATATTTCACCCGCTCGTATTTGTTTTTGCGGCACAGTTCTTCCGCCAGCTTGACGGCGCGGGTCTTGGTATACAGGTAATGTGCCTGCGTCGTGGACGCCTGCCGCACTCCAAATTCTTTGATGTCGTCACTATCCTGGTAATTGACGATTTCCTTCTCATAGGCATTCGCGCGGTTCAGAAATTCCACAGATATGCGGTTGTAAATCTCCGATGAATCCTTGCGGCTATAGGAAACACACACACCGCCGGTCTGTGGGATGAAATCATCCGGCGTCAGGTTGTATCGAATTGTTTTGTCCGGTTTCCATTTCCCCACGGGGCGGTCAGCGCGCGGTACAATCTTTAGCCGGTTATTTGACCAGAAGATATAAGCGTTGGTGATGTTGGCGATGTCATTGATGATCTCGCGGGCTGCCTTCGCGTCCAGTTTATCGGACGGCGTAGAAATCAGCATGTCCGCTTCCTTGCAGTACTGCATGTAGTTCTCTATCCCGTCGATTTCTATCCCGCCAAGGCCGATTTTGTTAAGCACATAGAGGATATAGTCGGCGGGATTCACGTCTACCCCATCCCCCGTTTCCAGCAGCTTGCCTTTCACCTCGAAATTGTAGGACGGCATGGAGCCGCTATCCCCGAGGTCAATCACGCCCGCCATGTAAGCAAGCCCGCTGTAGGCAAGCGCCTTATCCGGGTGCTTCCCTGCCGTGTATGCCCACGGATGCTGATCCTCTTTCCCGTCGAAAAGGGTAAGCCCGATGTCCCCATTGGGATACTGGTACAGGCTCTTGTCTTTCCATATCTTGCCGATGCCGGAAATTTGCCCCTCACACAATGCGAGGATCACCGCCACGGTATAGGTGTAAGTGATGGTCGTCGTCCTTGACCCGCCGCCCTTGCCGCTCTTCTGGCTCTGTCGGTGTTCGTGTGCGGTGAAGTCGTCGTAATAGATGACGTTCGGAGAAATGCGCGTTGTACCAAGGATTTCTGGAACGGTTGACCCGTACTCGGCCGTGGAGACAGTGAAGCTGGAAATCTTATTTTCTCTTATGGTCGTATTGTGGCCACGAAATAAGCCCATGACTACCTCCTAAACCGATACACACCATGCAGCCGCGATTTTCCTTTGGCCGTCAAAAACATGACGTCATTGACGTCTGACAGGATGACGCCGCGCTCCACCATGGCATGAATGACACGCCCGTCCCCCACATACACCGCGCCATGAGAGACGCAGCGTCCAAATTTGTACAGCAAGAAATCCCCCGGCTGCATCTCATCCACGGGAACTTCTGCGCAATATCTTTCCACCACTTTGAGGAACCATTCCTCGCCGTGGTGCAGGTGCCATTCATTGGAATATGGGGGAATCTTGATGGCTCCGCGCTTGATGTATCCCGCGCCTTCGAGGCAGGCAATGAGCAGCATGCCGCAATCAATCCCCTTGCCCTTGACCTTCGCCTGATTCACGTGAGGCGTCCCCAGCCATGTGTAGGCTTCTTTTGCGATAGGATTCACAGTAACACCTCTTTCAATGGTACGAACGGCGCAATGACGGACGCGGAGTCTTCTTCCGTGCTGGATGACACCGTGCCGCCGCTATTGGCATACGTCCCTTGTGGATAGAACCTGCGCCGCGGGAATTCCTGCGACATGCCCTGTACTTTACTCTTTACCGTGAGCTTCATGGCTAGCCCGCCGCAGGACTTGACCTCCGTCAGCCCGGAAAATAGCCCAACAACGCCCATCACCTCTCCGTCAAGGTCGAAGAAACAACGGCTCATGGCAAGCGTCGCCCGGTCGAATGCTCCATCATGCGCCGCCAGGAAGATGGGTTTATCGCCCAGCTTGTCCTCGACGGTCGCGTAAATGGATACCGTCATGGAATCGACGGAAACTACATTGTTCAGCTTCGTCTGTTCCCTTTTCAAAAGGATCGCATTGTGCCGGTACGTATGCCCGCCGTAGGCCACGTCATGGTCGGTATCCGTGAAGTAGTACGCCGTTCCGTCGAAAAGCGTAAGGGTGTACAGGTCACACGATACCATTTCTTTCTGCGTGTTGAGATACTTGGCAAGCTCTTCTGTTACGCTTTTCATCGGACCACCTTCAATGCGATAGAACACTCGAACAGGTTCACAAATTTCTGCTTCACTGTGATATTCTTCTTGACAAATACTACCTTCCACCAATAATCGTAAGTCGCCGTGACGACCGCATTCGCGGATGGCGGCTGATTGAATACAATCGCCCCGCGATCGATGGTGTACTCCTGCGCCGTGCGCTCCGCCCCATTTACCCATACCGTCAGCTTATCCGCATAATACGTAGGCTCCTGCTGGCCATGCATGTGTGCCGTCAGCTGATAGGATCCATCGCTGTTCCTACCAAGCCGCACTTTCTCGCAATGGTAGTTTTCGGCATCCTTGTAGAAGAATGGGATGAGCGTCCCCTTGACACGGGAGCGGAAGGCAAAGAGCGTATCCTTTTCTTCGGCCGTCAGGGCAGGGAAATCGATAGTGAACTGCCAGCCCGGCAGCGTCTGCGAAGTGATGGCGCGCCGCTTCCCACTGGCTGCCGTCTGTTCCGTCACGTCCCAGCTATCCTCGACCTGAGAGGACCACTTCACACGGCGAGCATTCAAAGGAAATAAAAGATTCGCCATTTACCACACCCCCGCATCCGTCGTAAAATCTCGCGTCCCATCGAAAAGCATCTGCTTGATGGAGTCCATGCCGCCACCTCTGAGGAAATCCATGAAGGACGACGCGTCCATGGCAGATACATTCAGCGTCACGCCGCCGCCATTCCCTGCTGCGCCCATGGCCGGTGTTCCCACCTGCCCGCCTTCTGCGTAGTGGGGGCTATTCAACATGTTTAGATACCCGGTGCCCAGTCGCTGGACGGCTGCTGCATTGATGACAAATTCTCCGTTGGAAAGCATGGCCGGGATGGAATCGGAAGTGCTCGTCCCCGGACCCGTAACAAATCCGCCATCAGCGAACACGCTTCCGGCTACTCTGGCAGCACCCATCTGCCCGGCGACAATGCCTGCCGCAGCAGGGGCGGCCCATGGGTTCGCCGCGATGAGGGCTGCTGTTGCATTGGCGGCGAGCGTCCCGCTCTTGGCTGCCTGTGCTGCTTTCTCCTTCGCTGCGCTGGCGACTTCCTGCGAAGTCTTTGTCTTTCCCAGTCCGATCATAGTCATCAAGGAGCCAATGGCTTTTTGAAGCACTGCCTGAAGGACAGTGGCAAGCACATTATTAGCCAGATTGTTCATGATGTCGCGGAAATTTTTCCCGTAGACGATGCACTGGGTCAGCCCTTGCGCTATCCCATTCACCAGCTGCTCTTGTACCTGCGCCAGAGTGAGCGTCATGTACTCGCCCCACTCCATGGCATTTAGCATCATTTGCTCATGCCAAATCTGCCGCATGTCATGTAAAGCCTGCTCATTGGCGAGGATCGTTGCATAGCTTTCCCCTGTGATGGCGTCTTTCTCCTCCATCATGGCCGTGAACTCTTCAAGGGACGCTGCATGGCTCGCGCTGTCCAGCTGCCGCTGGGCTTCCTTGATGGCAGTCTCTCGTGCGTTGACCTTTTCAATCGCCTCGATCTGGATCGCGCTTATTGCGTTCGCTGATTCGATTTCTATGTTTTTCTTCTCGGCAGCTATGTCCTGCGCCGCCTTGATGGCTGCCGCCTTCTCCTTGGCGTAGGACGCTTCAAGATTCGCCTGCTTCTGCTCAAGAAGGCTCGCCTGTTCTTCGTTGCCTCCCGCCTGCGCCTTGGCAATTTGGCTGGAAAGCTGCGCCATTTGCTGCTGATACTGGACGGCCTTCTCTCCACCGTCCGCATAGGCTTCCAATTCTTCATTGGCCTTTTCTTGCAGTTCGCCGTATTTGGCAACGGCTTCTCCTACGGCCTGCGCCCTCTTTTGTGCCTCTTCCAGAATCTTTGCATAAGCACTGACGGGACCGGTATTTACCTGACTTTTGATTTTAGCGGTAATCTCTGCGGCCTGATTTGTATTCCCGTTCTTACCCGCCTTGTAACTTGCAGCGACGGCTTTGCCGATTGACGCCAGCACATTCTCTCGAAGCGGGATAACGGCCTCTGGCCCCGCTTCCCCTACAATGGCAGGCGTGCCGTGTTTGAGCTGCCCGCCATTCGCTAGAGGAACCAGCCCTCCGACGACCCCGCCCCTTGCCATGCCAAATACACCGCCCTTGGCGCGGCCAGCCGGAGTAACGCCCTCGCTTCCTCCGTCTACATTGCGGCGGATGACATTCACCACCGTATCAATCGGATGCGCCATGAAGTCTTTGAGCCCTTGCCATATTCCCTTGGCATAATTCACGGCTTCATCAAACTTTTGCCTTACGGAAGCGGCCATGTCTGATACGGCATCGACGACTGCATCCCTCACGGAAAGCGCTATGGCCTTCACTTCATCCCAATGGGTGTAAAGCAGTACGAGTATAGCAATAACGGCGGAAATCGCTAATATGATGGGGTTCGCCTGGCAAGCCAAAGCAAACGCCATGGCTGCTCCTTTAGCGGCAAGGAAGGCCGTCTGCACACCCTTGATGATGGCCACAGTGGCTACCATGGCTCCAATCGCTTCCACCACGATAGTGACGGCGGTCTGATTCTCCATGATGGTATCCTTCATGGACGTGAAAGCGGTCATAACGCCGTCAGCGGCCGCCGCAGCTGCAGGACTTATCCCTTGCAATTCCTGAACGATGGCTTCATGCAGCCCTACGTCCTTCGCTGCGTCTCGAATGGAATTGATGTGCGTCTTGAATCCTTCCGCCATTTCTCCGGCCGCATCAAGGACCCCCGGCACATTGAACGCTTGAGATATGATGTCCCCCATCGCGCTCATGCTGTTTGCTACGGCTTCCTGTGCATTGGAGAACTTCGCGGAAAGGGTATCCGACATGGAGCTGGCCGCGCCCTCTGTCTTCTCGGTGATTTCGTCCCATAACGTCTGCAGAGCATCCTGCGTAAGCTCGCTTTTCGAGCTCATGTCTTTCAGCTGCTCTACAGGGATACCCATTTTCTCGGAGAGCAGCTGCCATGCAGGAATCCCGGCATTTATCAGCTGCATCATGTCCTGCTGGCCGATCTTGCCCGCCATTTGCATCTGGGTAAGAGCCAGATTGACGGCCCCTACCTGCTCGGACGTCAGCCCATACGCAGACCCAAGGTCTACGATTTTTTGCATTTTGGACGTGGCCGTGTCCACGTTGTCACCGATATTGACCCACGCTCTGGCAAGCGGCAGCAGCTGGGTCGTATCATAGGCAGACGCTTCACCGATATCCTGAATGTTTTTTACAAGGCGGCTTGCCTCCTCATCGCTATTGAGGACGAAGGAAAGCCCCTTGTGCAAAAGCTCCGTTTTGGCTGCCGCCGACAGTGCCGCTTTGCCGAACGAGTAAATGGACCCGACGGCGAACGCCCCCGCCACCATGTTGCGGATCTTACCGAGGGCTCCTCCAAGGGCGTCTACGTCGGAAGATGCCTTCTTCGCGCCATTAGATACTTCGCCGAAGGGGTTAGGGATTTTGACATTCTTGACGCCTTTCAGCTCGCCCTTGACTTTTCCACTCTCGGCTATCGCTTTACTTCCGTCGGCAGTGATTTCCACGCGGATTTCATGCTGTGCCATTCTTTCGCCTCTTTTCTTCCTGCTCTTCGATGAGCGCCTTGATATATTCCGCCTCGCTCTGGTCGTACTTCCCGCGGAAATCTCCAGGCAGCAGCTCTTCCACCTTGACGCCCCTTTTCGGCGCCCTCATGCCACTATTGATGACAGGCGCCGTGATGAAAGATGCCGTAAAAATACGCCTGTCTTTCATCCTGTCCACGTACCCGTCTATCCTGTGAGTGATTTCCCACGGAGTGGCGGCGGCTATCTCTTCGCCCGTCATTCGCAGTTTCCCATAACAGATAGGCATGATAGCCGAAAGATATTCCCCGAATGTGGTTACTCTTCCGGCTCCACTCCGTTTTTTTCGTCTGCCTCGGTGCAATCTTCCAGCCCATCCACATCCTGCGCCGCCACGGCCATTCTCTCAAGCAGCACGCGGGATGTCTTCGCCCCCATCAGGCCAGACACTGCCACCGCCACCCAAAATACCGCCGACAGGCTCGGAAGTCCTTCCGCATATACGAATTTTTCAAGCAATGCCTCGGCCTCTGTGTCAGTGATCTTTTTATCCGCCTGCTGCAGCGCCAGCTTGAAGGCATGGCTCAGCAGCTTGTAAGGGGTGTCTCCCTGTGATAACTGTACGATCAAATTGCCATCGTTCTCGACATCCAGTTTTTCAAAAACGGATAAAGAAAAAACGAGCGCATACTCGCGCCCGTCAATCTTTACCCACACTCTTCGCAGAATGCGGTCATATCTCATTTGTTAGCCTCCTACATGTCCAGCCTGAGAGTCTTTGACGCCGTCTACCGTGGTTAACCCAGTGTAGAATTTGGGCGCACCTACCCCGCCAAGGGTGATACTGAAGGATACCATATCATCATGCGGCGTTTCGTCGCCAAGCTTGGTGATGTTGTACCAGTTGCGGTCTGCTTCTCCTGCATCCGTGAAGAAACGGCAGATGTCCACCGCTTCCCCTTTGACGAATGCGTCCTTGAGTGCGTCATAGGCCGCATCGCCCTTGGTCACGTATCCTTCTACGGAAAGCTCGGTAGTCTTTGTCCCTGCGTAGGTTTCGCCCCAACCGCCAGAATCCTTATTGCTCCCATCGATGGAATCTGCAGACATTTCGAGATTCCCCTTGGTCTGTCCCCCGATCGCCGACCATTTCGGTGTAGCTTCCGTGGCTCCCTCGCCAAAATTCAGATACACGATACAATTTTTGCCCTGAAGACGATGCTTCGCATCCGTCATAGTGGCTCTTACTTTATCTGCCATGTTCTTCCTCCATTACATCCAAACTTTTGCTTTATAAGTGATGAGGCAAGCCCCCGCTCTGCCATTGACTGCCCCGAACTGCATTTTTGTGACGGTTCCATGCTGGATCATATCGTCAAGCGTGTCATTTGCCGCCAGTGCTTCTCGCACATCCATGGCCATATCCTCTACCCCATGCTCCGAAGCCGGATCGATGAGATAAATGGAAAACGCGACAACGGCCATGTCGGATCCTTTGGATGTGTCCACGAATTCCATCTCGCCCGCTGCCACGGTTCCTGTCGGCACATTCGGGATAGCTGCCCCCTTGAACTCCTTCACCCATGCGAGCTCCGGAAGCTGCTCTTCCAGGTAGCTTCTCACCTTCTCCGTCAGCTTCGAGAGATTGAAACGGCCCTCGTCCATGCTCCGCGTTCCTCCTCATCGTCCTTCTCCTCATCAGCGAGGAAATCTGCCTTGAGAATCCTCCCCCGAAGGTCTTCCACAAGAGACGCATAGATCTTGTACTTGATGGAGTAGGCATCTTCCTGCCTGTCTCCGATCATCGCACTGGCATCCGTCCCGATGAGGTTCAGGCAGCAGTCACGGCTCGCGACCGCCACGGCCAGCTTCTTAGTCATGGGTGTTACCGTCACTTTCTTGACGTTGTATGCGGCCGCTATGCGGTCTACGTACTCATTCGCATCGGCGATTTCCTGATCCGTCACACGGTTAATGAGCAGCTGATCCGCGATGTCGTCTTCTCTGATGTACTCTGTCATGGTTACCTCTTTAGCCCTTGGGCGATCTCCATACATGCAAGATCCGTGTAGTGGTCAAATACCTTGACCACGTCCCCTTCTTTGGCATCCAGTGCCTGGTAAAGGAAAGGATCCGGGCGAATGCCCGGCCAGTTTACCCTCTTTGCGAAAATAAACTCCCCATCCTTCGCCCATCTTAGCACTTTTCTGGTCCGGGGAACGATGACACGGGGGCGCGCGCCGTTGTGGATAGGGATCCCATAAGGCGCTTGCCATTCATCTAAATACACCATCCCGGAAAGCCCATGCTGCATGATCTTGATCGATCGCTCCAGATTGCCCGTCCTTGGTGTAAATCGATGGTGTTCTCCCGCGTATTCCTGCACCATCCCGATACTCTCTTTAACGGCCAGCCGACACATACTCTCGAATATCTTCTTTGCATCCATCAGCCGCCCCTCCCTTCACATCAGGCAGTCGCTGCCTTGATCTGAATGTTGCGAAGGACTGCCGCTGCCCTGGTCGCTTTGAGGGCCACGGCCGCCACCATTTCCACATCGCCCTTCTTGACTGCGCCTGCGGTGCTGAAGTCCGGAAGACGGGCGGTGATCATGGAAGAGCCAGCCACGGTCACGGCATGGAATCCATCAAGGCCAAAACGAACGGCATAGATGGAAGTCGTGCCCTTCTTCGGGTCAATGGCCACCACTGGATCATTAGAGCCGCACTTTGCGCCAAGGTCGATGAGCGGAATGCCGTCATACATCGGGATGATTCTTCCAAAGTCACCTTTGGTTTCCTGATACATGGTCGCGCGGCGAATGACCGCCTTGAATTTCACCAGCATTTTGGAGCTCATCAGCAGCGCAGACGGCGTCCCATCCATGGCTGCGAGTGTTTCATCCAGATTATCCAGGAAGTCCATGAAATTGGTTTCAATGGCTGCTGCCGTGGAAAGGTCGATCGGTTTCGCCAGTACGTTTTCCGTGTCGCTCCCCTTAATGGCTACATCCAGTCCATCAAAGGCATTTGTGTCGGTGGTACGGTTGCCATTGATCACCGTATCGTTAAACAGCGCAGACGCTGCCTTGATTTTCTGGCGTGCCTGCATGGTCAGCTCGTTCTCGACCCCGCCCATGTTTGCGATCACGCGGTCAATTTCATAGGAACCGCCAAAGATAGCCAGATCTACGGACTTGCGTTCCTTGGTGACTTCCTGCGCGGTGTAGTCGCTGTTAATGGCACGGAATGCCGCCGTCGGCTGTGTTTTCAGTCGGTTATAGGCATACGTCAGCGTTGCGCCGCCACCAGACGGGGATACCACGTCTGCGAATGCCAGATTGTTCAGCAGATAGTTGGATTTCTGGAACTCGTCAATGGTTCCCTTCACCAGCATATCCTGCGTGTTAAGTTTTGCCTGTTCAAGTGTTACTGCCATTTGTCATCTCTCCTAATTGTTGTTTAACTGGGCAGCAATAGCGCTCGCCAAGGTCACGTTGCCACCGTTGGCGCCGCTCCCCTGCTCACCATTGCCGCCTTTGCCGCCACCACTTCCGGCATTCTGATTGTTCTTCACCGCCCAGGAATTATCCTTGAGCCATGCCGCGGTGCCGTCTTCAATGGATACCTTCTCGCCTTTAGCATTCGTGAACTTATACGAACCGTCCTCCTCGGCTGCGATGTTCTGGATAAGAATCTTTGCGATTTCTGCCGGGCTGGCTGCATTCCCCTTTGTGAGGGCTGCTACCGTCTGCTGCGTGATGTCCGCATGTACCCTTTTCGCGTGTTCTTCCCCGCGGGCCTTCTCTGCGGCATCATATTTCTTCGTCAGCTCGTCCAGCTGCTTCTGCATCTTCTCGACGGCCGTCTGGTCTCCTGTACCCTTTTCCGTCAGCTCCTGCACCTTCGCTTCGAGTTCGGTGATCTTTGCATCAGACGCATTCTTGGCTGTGCGCTGCTTGGCTGCCTCCGCATTGATTTTGCTGATCTCTGCCTTGATGGTCGATGCCAGAGCTTCGCCGCCGTCCTGCTTTCCTAATGCTTCGTACACTTCTGCTAATGTCATAATAAGAACCTCCTGTGTTCTTCACTCTTTGGGCTTCTATCCCAATAAAAAAGGCCGTTCTTTAACGCCTGCGGCAGGGCTCCCGTCCCTTTGGAAAGGCGTGTTTGTTACCATTTTTGAATTATGCTATAATATATATAGAAAGGATGACTGGAACCTTCGCCCTTTATTGGCGGGGGGGCTGGTCATCCTTTTTTTGATACCGTTATTTGAAAGAGCAGTTTTCTGTTCATAACCGCTATAATCCGGCTTCCTTCGCAAAGGCTACGCCGTCCTCTATTGACCGAAATCCTTTCTAATAGCTCTACGTCAACATTTTCCCCAATGTAATTTAGCGCCACTCCTCCGGGGCGCTCTTTTATTTGGCCAGCCGCATGCCTTATAGCGCTATCGGCAGCTTTTTCCGTCTGCACCGTTTTCAAGTCCCAGTAAAGACCGTCCCATTCATAGTCGGGCGTTTTTACGTGATCCTCATTTGCCGCAGTTAAGCATTTGATTTTCCCGGCGAAATTTTCAACCAGCCACTCGGCCATATTTACTTCGTCTAGGTTGTGCTTTTTATCATATCCGGTGTCGAACAGCACACTTCCTTTAGGGCCGTCATACTGCAGAATTCGACATTGCATCACTTCATCGGAATACCCTCTCGCATACTGCTTCCAGCTGGCTCCCTTCTGGACTTCCTTCGCCCCATTCACTCCGAGAAGCGAACGGCGCTGCATCTCTGTGAGGCTCATGATGTAGGCGAGCCCTCCGGCAAGCGTCTTGTCTTTCGGAGTTTCGCTTGTCACTCGCATGGATCCATGAAATATGGGAACCACACGGCACATGCAGTTTGGATGGACTGGCAGCTTCGGGAGCTTGTCTTTTGGGAAAATGCCCTTCCCCATTCCCCAAAGGTCGGCATTGGCGTACAGGTCACAAATGTCATCGCATGGATGGCGGCTCGACAGCTTCCACTTGAAAGCCACGCAGTCGGGATCACTCACATACTGATACATCACCCCGTCCGCGTAGGCTCTCGCCTTCTCAGTGCGGGCGATTCGTTCCGCGAAGTATCGGGCTCTCTCTTGGGTGGCCACGTAAATGGCTTTATCTACCATTTCTTCATTGCCCTTTGAAATAGCGCCGATTATGCCCTTGTAGGCCGCCTTGAGCCCCTGCGTGGATAATTTGTCGATGTTCCTTTGCGCATCGCGCAGGGCGCGTTTGAACGTGTCCCCTTGATAGTCTTTAGACAGAGCGACAAGCTTTCCCATGAATTCAGGGATTTCCTGTTTCGGAATGACATGGTCATGGCCGTATCCATCAAAAAACTCTTTGGCAAGCGTCATGACGCTGCCTCCCTTCTTGATGGCTGCTTCGATGGTCTTTGTCACCTGCTCCACGACCCACCGGCGGCCATGGGTGGTACGCTCGGAAAGCGTTAAACCATCCTCGGCCCATGCTTTTGCCATGGCTGCCTTCAGCTTTTTCTTCTCGACATCGGCAGCTCCGCCCCTCTGGGCTTCTGCCGCCAGCACATCCACCAGCTCATCTCGCATGACTTC
The DNA here is from genome assembly GCA_003447275.1 of Dialister sp. GTDB lineage: Bacteria > Bacillota > Negativicutes > Veillonellales > Dialisteraceae > Dialister. The sequence continues at coordinate 31,047 of DLZS01000057.1, read as the reverse complement.
CATGACGGGGTGTTTCTTGTAGGCGCTACGCACCGCCTCCCGCGGCGTCATTCGCCGGTCCGTCTTGTTCAGGTTCTCTCTGATCTCCCTTTGGAACTCCGCCAGCTCCTTCTCCGCCTTTGGTGTCATCATTTACTCCGTATGCTGCATCCTGCGCGGCTCTCTCTGCCGCTGCCTTCATTTCCTTTAGAATGGTGTCATATACATCCGGTGCCAGATTCGGCATGTATGCCGCCAGCACCTTTTTCAAGACTTCCTGCTTGTATGCGATGGAGTCAAAGCCAAGGTCGATGGCTGCCTGTGCATTCGCCAGTCCGTCTGATACATCGGAGATCTTGAAATCACGCGGGTATTCCACCTTGTAGCCGGTGTTTTCCCCCGACCATGCTTCATACAGCCTGATAATGGCCTTGTCTGCGTTCTCGCAGCGCACCGCGAAGTCCGCAATGCGCTTATTGGTCTTCTCGAAGTCCCATTCTTTGGACACACCCGACTTATTGTCGCTGGTGCTGGCTCCTAAGATGGATTCAAGCCCGCTCATGCGGAACATCTCTTTCACGCATCGGTCCATTTGCCCCGTCAGCATGTCCGCGGGGGCTGCTGCCGGTGCGATGAATGTCGGCGTGTGCGTACTCTCCGGCGGATAAGCAAGGACGTTGTTCGTCCCGATGGTGATATCATCCGTCCCAGGGTCTGGGATGGTCAGGATGTTGAACGCCTGATCCCTCAGAATTTGCGCATGCCATGAGCAGAGCTGATACAGGAAGTAGTTAGTCTGCACCACAGAAACGTATTCAGACGGCGGCTTGATGATCCGCTTGTCGGTGTTTCGAGCGAGCCACTGCACCACGGGGACCACCCCGAGCGGATTCGCCCCTGTTTCCTTGCTTCCCGCCCCGCTGGTGATTGACCACTCGCGCGCCGTCCATGTGTGAGTGCGGGACGTCTCTGTGTATGCCCCGCTGCGGATGCGCTCCTCATACTGAAACATGGTCAGTCGGCCATAGTCATCTATCTTCCAGTCCCTGATCTGCATCGGGGATACGACCTTCAAGAAGGGGAAATGCCGATTTCGCACCGCAGCGGAAAGCGTCCCTTCCATTTCATCCGAATTGTCTACGACAATATAAGCCGCTCCGTACAATTTTGCTATGAGCGCTGCGCTTTTGCAGAAGTCCTGGTAACTTGTCCCCGCCCGGTCACAATCTTCGAGGAACCCATTGAACATTTCAGAATTCCGGTATTCCCGGCGCGCCTCATCTTTGAAAATCGGGTCTACCATCGCATTGACGATAGGGCCCGTGTAGTTCCAGTAGTACGCCAGCTTCTTGCGGTTCATGAAATTCTCTACCGACTCTCTCGGGTGCTGGATAAGTCCCCGCCCCTGCACGAATAATCCGGTCCCATAATAGGCATCATGGATCATCATGTATTCGTCGTCTCCGGGCAGGTTGATTAGCAACTGGCCTTGTAGATCTGCCATGGTTTCCCCCTTAGTAAATATTCGAACGTTTCGCCTTGATAGACTGCCCACCCATGCCGTATCGCACGGCGTCAATCGCGTGGTTGTCTGCGTCAGGGTAGGCAGAAATAAACTGCCCCTGACGATTTCTCTCGTATTCGTAGCAGGTAAATTCCCGGTATGTGTTCGGGCACCTGCGCTTATCGATGTATATCTTCCGCCGTTCCTGCAGCCATTTGATGCCGTAAGCTACACTGTCAGGCCCTTTGCGGCATCCGATAATGTTGAAGCCCATGTCACGTATTTCGGCAATGCTCTTCGGCTCTGCAGAATCGGCGATGATCGGTGCTGTGAGGTGCTTGGCACGCAGAATTTGCGCTACTGCGCGGTTCGTTAGTTTCTGCTGATAGATTTCATCAAAGATATACAACTCTTCCTTCTTGGCGTCATAATGCATCTGGACGAAGGCCAGAGGATCCACGGCGAAGCCGAAGTCCAGCCCGCAATGCAGCCTGTCGAATTGTGAAATCATCTCCTGGCTCATGGCCATGTCCTCTACATTGTCGAAGACAGCGCCGCCGGTCCCTGTGACTTTCCCTAGATACTCATGCTCGTAGCTCTTTTCATTCTTCCCCTTCAGCTTTTCCGCTTCCAGCAGGAACTGGCTGCCTAGCCATTCCTTAGGGACCTGCAGGTAGGTGGAGTGGTGGATCAGACGGTCCGCATCATCATAGAGCTGCTCTTCATTCACCCAGTTGTTTCTTGATTTGGGTGGGTTGAAGGAGCAAAACTCCCAGTATTTATCCCCGCCGCGAAGCAGCGACTGGTTCAGATTCCGGATCTCTTCCATCCCGGCGAACTGGTCGAATTCTTCAAACCACACCACACCGATATAGCCAAATGGCGGCTTGATGGACTTGAGCTTCATGGGATCATCATCGCCCATGAAATAAATTTTCTGCCCCGTATGCTTCAGGGTGATTTCCGGCGGGGAAATCTTTGCGGAAAACAAACCATTAAGACCCATAGCATCGATTCCCCATAGCACCTGCGGATAAACCGATGTCTTGATGGTGTTCCCGACTTTTCGGAGTACGACCGCATGGCACTTGGGATTTTGCAAAAGCAGGATAGGCAGCACGACACTCACAAAAGAGGACTTCGTACTGCCACGGCCGCCTTTCATCCAATAATGGGTATGACGGTGATGAACGATGTCTTGGAATACAGCATCAAAAGCAGGCCCCACATGGTCCGCTACGTTAATTTCCATCATCCCCGCCTCTTTCAAACTTGAATGTAATGTGCGCCTCACCGTCAGCATCTTCCGGCCTGTCCAGTCCGTAGCGCTTCGCCAGCTGCACCGCCGCTTTGATACGGTCATTGGCTCCGATCTGCTTTTCTATGATTCTCGCAGCGCTGCAGCCATCACCCACGCCTTCCACAACGACGGCTTCCTCTTTGATTTCGCCGCGCATGGAAGACGTCAGGAACTCCATGACTTCTTTTGCCTTCGCGATGCGCTTATCCTCGATTTCCTTGAGGCGGGCAGCAATGGCGCTGGCGATCCGCGGCGAAGCAAGTATTTTGCCCGCGGACTGCCGGGCCACCTTCTCAGAATACCCAGCACGTCGCGCAGCTTCGGCGCCATTCCCCGTCTCGATGTAAAAATCTATGAACCGCTTCTGCTTTTCAGTCAGCTTTCCCATCACTCCCCTCCTTTCTTTTCCACGCAAACACGCAAAAGAGCGCCTCTCACGAGACGCTCTTCTACGGCAATCCTAAATATGAAAGGAGGCCAAGCATGGAAACGATAGCACAGATCGACTTGTTGGGAATTTCTCCCCTGTGCGATTTCCCTTTTACTATTCTATCATCATCCGATGTAAAGTAGTGTAAAGGGGCGGAAATAACTAGCGGGATTTTCTTGAAATCACATGAATGGCGCGCCTTCGCACATAGTCCAGCCGCTGCCTTGTGCGCCCATACTTCCTTTCTAGCTGCGTCCATGACATCCCGACTAAGTAGCGGTCATAGAGTACGGCCTTATCCCGGGAGTCATTGCACAATGCCAACAGGGCATAGGCTTCCTTTCGCATATCGGTCAGTGTTTTCATACATGAAGCGAGCCGCTCGTCCAGCTCCTCGCACCGCTCGATGATCTTCTCGAGCACCTGCGCAAGGTCGGAATTCGCAGTCACCGTGATTTTAGGTTTGTCATACTGCACCGCCTTGACGGAAGCAAGGTCGCTGGCTACGTTCTCCCGTTCCTGGATAAGGGACTGGAGCTCCTGCCGCTGGCTGCGTAGCTTCTCGAAGAAATCAAGCACCTCTTCTTCCGTCATCCCCGTTTCTCCTTCTTCTTGCGACGGTGCGCTTCCTGCCAATGCCGCTTCTGACAGTCTATGCTGCAGTACTTCTGATTCGAGCCGCTCGGCCGAAACAGGTGACCACACGAAGCGCAGCACCTTGGTTTTAGCGCCTTTTGGCAAAGGGCCTGCCCTTTCGCCTGTTTCCGCTTGAGCGCGTGTTTCTTCTTCCCTGCCATGTCGCTTGCCTCGTAGTACTTCAAGAGGATGACCGCGCTCGGATAGCCGTCGGCTTCCCACCCGCGGTCAGAAAGCTGCCGCGCCTTCGTCCAGAAGGCAGCGCTTGCCATCCACTCCAGATCGAAGTGCTCCCGCTCGCTGGGCATGATGCCGAGATGCCCGCGAGAATCGCTCTCGATCACCATGAAAACGTAACCTTTTGTAAGCATGCCCGGCCTTAGGGTATCCTTCGCCAGCAGAAGCTCGATCACTCTGGCTCCCTTTCGGAAATAAATAATCATAACGCCTCCTATGCCTTATGGCCCCAAGAAATACGGCATCACATGTACCCCGATGCCCGGAGCCAAATCTGCGCTATACGTCTTCCGGCATTGCACCAGCATGACCTGCTTATCATCTTCGTATGCGATGCCGTTCAGCCCGTCGAGTACGACCTTTAGGATATTGTCGATGTCCGGCCTCCCCGGCGTGAGTTTCCCTTCCATCGCCTCTGCCTTCTTCGCCCGCGTCCATGACTTCGGAATCGAAAAGACCGCTTCGATTATGACCGTCACAGCCCCCTCGAAGCAGGGCCCGCTCTGCGCCTCATAAGCCTCCGCGATCTGCCGCTCATACGACTTCGTTTTCCCCGGCGTGTAGACTGTCCCACTTCGATGGGAAAATCGAGGTCTTGCCTTCCCTTGGATCTTCCCCGGCACGAAGAAATAGACCATACTCATCGCTTCCCCCTGAGCATCCACTCGACAGTAAGGAAGATCGCGGCGGACGACACCAGCGAACCCGTCAATACCCCGACAAAGAACCATCCTATACCATTCATAAGACATTCCCCTCTTTCCTTAGTCTTTCCGCTTCCCGCGCTGCCATGGCATCCACCTCTGTCTTTAAGATCATCAGGCCGCGTGCCACTTCCCGCTGGTCATCCTGCAGGTCAGCGATGGCCAGCCAAAGATCCCCGATCTTCCCAAAGAGGAAAGCAATCGTCACCAGCAGCCCCATCCCGGCGATGCAGACGAAGAGCAGGACTTCCCACTCAGTCATGAGACACCTCCATGCGCCCCTGTCTGACCATGTCCCCCACTTGATTCATACGGATGATGTAGTGCGGACATTCATCCATGAAGAGCCAGTCATTCATTTTCTTATACATCGTCTCGAGCATCTGCTCCAAGACGTTCTTCGAATAACCAAATACCGTCAGCTTTACAGCCTTTATCCGATCTGTACTGGACAGGTCTGCGTAGATGTGCAGATGCCCTTCCAGATCCTTGTCGATATAGATTTCCTTCGGGTTCGTGACGATAGCCCCGTCTTCTGCCTGAATAATAATCATGATTCTTCATTCCTCTCATGTGTAACCGTATAACCGTGAAATTCCATCCAATACTGATTGACTTCCCGCATTTTCATCAAAGCCTCCGCCTCGCTCTTGCAGGGGATGTCTTTATTCGTCCACTTGTCATCCTTCTCGGTGTAGCGATGCACCTGCAGAAATGTTTTCTTCTTCGGCGTCCTCCCCGTCCGGTCCGTGTAGCTCCGGATCGTCAGCTCGACGCGGTCGGCGCCCTTCACAAGAACACTTCGCATGGCTTACCTCCTTCCTAAAATACAGATCTGTATTTTTCTGACTGCTTACAAAATCAGCTTGTTTGCTATCATAAAAACTGCGCCTAAATCCTGAAAACTCTTTTTTCGGTGAGTGAAGGGGTGGAAGGGTGGGTGTGTATGTTAAGGAACACCCACCCTTACACCCCCCATTCACCGCGTGAGATGAAACTAGGACATTCTATCTATATTTCTATATAGAGTTGTCCACGTTTATGTCCTACTTTAGTGACCTTCGTCTAATCGTCGAATTCTGCCGCTTCTGCCGGTTGTGATTTCGTATACCTGAATAGGTTCGTTTGCCTGCTGAAGATACCTTTGAATTGTCTTTGCTGAAACCTGCATCTCATCCGCCAGATTGGTTTTGTTCACCACATCCCCGTTAGCGAGATGATGCTCCAGCGTCCGGATGAATTCTTCGTAGCGGTCATTCTTGTTCTGCGTCTGTGTGATGTTTCCCTTGACGCGGTTCCCTTCGATGCTGCCCTCGGTGCGTTTCGGATCGATATCAGGGGCGAGCACGTGGATCGGATACTGGAAGAGGATGGCTTTCGGCTGCGGCGTCTTGAATTCACGAAGAATGCAGGTACAGCAGTAAGCGACGTCGCATCCATACGTTGCCTTTTCTTCCTCTTTCAGCTCGATCGCCGTCAGGTCGATGATGGCATCTGCATCGCGGGAGAAGACGCCCGAGCCGCTGCCGCGGTCGGTGGCGCGCTTGCCGCCCTGCGCTCCCTTCGAGTGATGGTGGCAGTAGATGACAGAGCATCCCAGCTCGCGGCAGATGTAGTCGAACTGATTTCCAAAGTACGCCATATCGCTGGCGGCGTTCTCGTCACCCGTGATGACCTTGTAAATAGGATCGACGATGATTGCTGCGAGGTGCATGTCCTTGCACCGCCGGACGATGATCTTTGCCAGCTTGTCCATGGGGAGCGCCTTGCCCCGAAGATCCCACACGATGAGATTGCTGGAGCTGGGATGCATCGGCATACCCTTTGCCATATAGATATGTTCCAGTCGGTCGATGAAAGACTTCTCGTCGATTTCCAGATTGATGTAGAGCACACGCCCCTTCATGCACTGCCAGCCGAGGAACGCGCCGCCGGATGCGATAGCCAGCGCCAGCTGCATCAGCCAGAAGGACTTGCCCGCCTTCGAGGGGCCGGTCAGTATAGCCTTGTGCCCCAGACGGAGGATGCCGTCGATCAGGACCGGATTCAGAGGCGGCGGGTCATCGATGACCGTATTCAGCGGAAGGAAAGGCGGCAGGTCATCCTGCTGCTCCTCCATCCACGCGAGCCATGCAAGATAGTCCTTCTGCCCCTGATGGACGCCGATCAGAAACTGCTTCTTGCCGTTCCGCGTGACGCCCGGCATACGGGACAGGCGGGACGGGTTTTTGTTCTGCTCGTCGACTTTGAAGCCGTTCTTATTGCAGATGTCGTAAATATGGGCGACGCGCTCATAGTATTCCTTCTGCGTCGCGGCATCGACATGGACGATGGCGTGCACCGACTTCCCGCCGGAGTAGACGATGGCAGCGCATGGCAGCTGCATCTGTCGGATGAGTGCCAGCTGCTGTCCCAGAGGCATGTTGTCCGACTCCACCAGCGCATAGCGGAAATCAGTGACATTCGCATTCTTCGCCCCCTCGCCATCGAGCGGATTGATGCGGATCCAGGCCCCTGCCGCCTCATTCTGCAGGCTGCCGATGGCACTGGACATCTTCCGAGAATGCTGCAGCGTCTCGACGATTTGCCCACACGTCCGCTTACACTGGCCATTATCGACAGGCTTCCATTTTCCGTCCTTGGCGAGGAAGGAATTCACCGCCAGCCCGACATATTCCTCCGGCTTGAAAAGAGCCTGCAGATAGGAAATCAGGTCTTCTTTCGGTTTCCATTCCTCTTTGCTTGGCTCATGGAGATCTTCCGGCTCGACCGTCGACGGATCGATCAGGAAGTCTGCATCCGTGAAGGTGAATCCCGTCACGGTGCGGCTGGGTCCCTCCGATCGGCTAGCGGACTTCCATCCGCCCTCCTTCGCCCACTGCGTGATGACGGCGCCGGTGACTGGCTGCTCGCGGTCTTCATGGAAGGACTGCCATTTCTTTACGCATTCCCCTTCGTGAAACTTCCCGCCCCTGCGGCTCCACGCTTCCCAGACAGACAGGGGATAGCCCTCCTTCTGGAGAGCCATGCCCACTTGAACCCATCGTTCATAGCTGTAGTCTGGGTCGATGAAGGCCAAGAGCGGCACTAGATCGATTTTGCTCATAGCCGTTTACCGTTCGGGTTTGTAGTACTTCTTGATGACATTACGCGTGGTCTGCCTGCCGTTCCGTTCGGATGTTTCGTTGTCGACTTCGAAGTCCCCTTCCTGCCCCACGGCGGTCGTCCAGAGCGGGTCATCTGCGCCGCCGATGCCGTTCTCTTTGAGCGCATCACCAAGACCGATGGCATCGAAGAAGCAGGCAAATTTCCACTTCTGATTGCTCTTGTAGACCAGGTAGTCCGTAAGGCGCGTAGTTCTTCCGTCTTCGTGATGAATGTCCATCAGGATGGTTTTCATCAGCGTGTTATCCTTCTTCGTGAAGCTCGTCTGGCAGTCATAGACCACGAAGTGGTAACGGCCTTTCGGGATGGGGTCGAAGAGACCTCCCTTGTCCTTGAAATCATCGTCCGTGAAATCGGAAAACCCTGTCACCACCATTGCTCTTTCCTTCTCGGTATCCGGCGTAGCATTTCCAAACTGTCCAAAATTCGGCATAGTATTATTCCTCCTAAAATGTAAAAATCGTAACTTAATGTGCGAAAATTGAGAAAAAATCTCTCAAAATCACGATTACAAACAGAAATCGTGGTTATAGGCTAAAACGGAGTGCGGATGTTGTTCAGCACGTAGTATTTGAATCCCGCCCATGTTTTGGGCGTGACGAGTGCTTCTACATAGTCCGCAGGGATCTTCGTTAGATTCTCAGCTTTCGCTGCGGGCTCATTCGGATCTACTTCGCGGATGGCTTTCAGCAGCTCTCCCTCCGTGATCGGGGAAGGATCCGCTTCCGATACACCGAGCGCCATCAGGCGCTCGAGCTCGTCATACACATTCGTGGACGGGGCTGGCTTCGTTTCTGCGGGCTTCGCGGCCGCTTTAGGGGTGATTCCCTTCTGTACCTTCTTCTTCGCCTGATACGCCTTTTCCATGGTGGTCTTCGGCGGCGTGGTAGGACGGGCGGGGATGATGGACTGGATTTCCTTGAAATCGAAGTCCATCACGTCAGGGAGCCCGAAGCGGTTCTTCGCATCCGCGAATGGCGTATGCGTCGCACGCATTCTCCGCTGGCCGCCTGCCGCCTTTCCCTTGCCGTCTGCGCCCTGCCGGATGATGACTTTGTAGTCCGCAAAGAGTAAGAGATCCGCCCACTCTTTGAGAAGCGCCCCCAGTGAATTGTTCTTGCTCCCGGGGAGCTTCATCTCCCAGTGGTCATAGCTCCCGGTATCATCCGGGCGGGTGACCGTCCGCTGCATCGCGTGTGCCAGGAATACGACATTGAAGCCCATATTCACCAGCACCTCCGCATTGACCAAGAGTTTTGAAAATTCTTCAGCGAGGATCACATAGCCCTTGCCGTAGCCAAATTCTTCGATACTCTTCTTGTTGCCGTTTGCCTTGCAGATGTAGGCACTCGCCAGTTTTGCCGCCATATCCGCCGTATCGATGACGATCGTCGAATAGGGAAGCGACGGGTCGCGCTGGATCTGGTCCAGCGTACCCATGAGAGCGGGCCATTCCTGAATGGAGTCGATGCGGTCGACATCCATCCGGCGGCTGCCGCGGTCCAGGTCAAGGAAGAGCGGCGCGGGGAAATGGCTGGCGAAAGTCGTCTTCCCGATGCCTTCCACGCCGTATACCACGACCTTGACGGCACTCTGCTGGATACCCTTGTTAATGGTAAGCATATATACCTCCTATGATGTATTTCTAAAAGTGAATCGCCGGATGGTTATCACTTAATAGACAGATTCTGCCTTTCTTCCAAAGAAGCGCCGGGGACGGCCTTCCCTGCTTTCAGAAGCTCTTTGATAGCCAGCTTGTCCGGCTTGGTCGTGATGACCTGCTTCATGAAGCACATGGGGATCATATTCTCGTCTGGGATGGATACCGTCACGGACTTTCTCCACCGGATCTGCGCGCTAGGCACATCCGCCTTCTTGCCCGCTTCCAGATGCATGGCAAGATAGGTTTTAAGGCTCTCCAGCTTCTTCTGCGCCGACACGGCTCTCGCCGTCAGCTTGTCTACTTCTTCTTTGTACTGCTCGATATCCGACTGGAGATTCTTGATGTACCGGCAGATGTTATCCACCTTGGACCATTTCTCCATCTCGAGATCATCCAGTGCTTTCATGTCCAGCACTTCCCCGGTGCTGCCGTCTACGGCAGTACCTTCCGGGGTGACAAAGATATTTGCCAGCTTTTCATCGATTTCATATAATGTTGCCATCTGTTTTTCTCCTTCACGAGTACAATACGTCAATGAGCTCTCTATAGACGCCTTTCGGCATCTTGATCGGCCGCATCTTCGCCGGAAGATCCAGCAGATCCTCCGCCACATCCACCAGCTCCGCGAGCGTATCCAGCTCTTCCTCTGAGCAGCCCTCAAGGAACGGCCAGTCCTTCTCGCAAAGGTCGATCGTCATGTCCCACTCGTAAGAAGACATCAGGTCGATCATCTGTGTGCTATCCCTTATTCGCTGCTCGATGGATTTAAGCATCAGCTGCAGATGCTTCATCAGCGCTTTCGCACTCTTCAGTGGGTATAGCTTCAGTCTGCCGGTGATTTTGGTGTCGATCATGCTGCAATGCTTGCAGCATGTGCCCTGTTTCTTACTATTGCGTGAATTGTAGTAGGTCTTACCGCAGATCCGGCACTGATGCGGATACATCGGCTTCGGTTGCTTCATTTTCTGTTTCAATCGGTTCACCTCCCACCCAGTCATCCCATGCGTCATCTGCGTGCTCCATCTCGTATTCTTCCCGTTCAAGGCGGCGGCGGGCGGCTTTCTCATCGAAGAAACCGACGCCGTACACCATGTGATTCTCAAGCTCTGCCATGACTCCTCCATTTCTGCTATAATGAAGGCAGGAATGTCACTCAAAACTTCCTGCCCGAGCCTTAGCAGCTGCAACTGCCAAGGCTCTTTTTCTTACTATTGAGCCACCGCCAGCAGCAGCGCATATGCCGCGACGCATGCCAGCGTCAGCGGATAGACCGCGACTTCCTTCCAGAAGGCGCGGCGTGTGGCGCCGGAGTCGTTTCTCTTCATGGCTACTTGCGAGGCGAGAGCCGCGGTTCTCGCCGCTTCGTGGTCGCGGGCCGCCCATCATCTGATGGACGACTTCAATCGCTTCAGCATCACTCATGGTCATTCATCTCCCTGCTTTCAGTAACCACTCGCTGGGCTGCCATATACCCGGCAGCTTTCCCCTCGTAGATCCGCGCCATCATGTCCTTCGAACATGAACGGGCGCTTTCCGCCAGATTCATATTGCGGGTTGATTCATGGCGCAAGAAGCGCACCATGGTTTCAAGCAGCGCCTTCGACTGCCACATCTGCATGGCAACGGCGAGGGCATCGGTCTTGCCCACCAGATAGTCGCCGACGCAGGTGTCTTTGCATGTGACCTGCTCGACGCCCGCATCGGCGCGAAGCGCGCCCAACTGAGCGAGGATCATTTCTCTCATTGTTTTCTCTTTCATTTCGTTCCTCCTAGGCAGTCTCATTCTTTCCTGAAGCCTCTTTTTGCAGCCGTTTGAGCTGGCTGCGGAAGTCGAACTCATTCCCGCGGTCGCCGCCTTTGATGACGCGGCAGGTACGCCGCTTCTCTTCGGCAAGCTTCCGCTTATCCACTTTCGCCTCCGCCTTGAGGCGCGCCATTCCTCCTTTGAAATCAAAGGGGCGCGCCCCCAACTGCTGCTCTTCCCACTTTTTCTTTGCGGCGGCCTGCGTGGCCTCCATTTCCGCCTTCATGGCAGTCTTAAGGTCTTCGAGCTCGAACTTGAAGGCCTTCTTCCCGTTGTGGTAAAACGGGAAGGCTCCCTTCGTAATGAGCCGCCGGATCTCACTGTACTTATATCCAGTGAGCTTGGCGGCCTGTGAGATGTTTACCCACATATGAGCCTCCTTTCTACCTAAGCTCCGGTAGCGATCCGAGGGCGATTCCCTCGACCTCATTCCCCCACACGTCCCAACCGGGATGCGGCTCTCTGGCGAAGAGCTCGACGAAGGGGCCATAGGATACGCTTTCAATCATGCGGCGCATTTCGGGAGGCTTCCTGCTGTGGATGGTGCGCGGGGCGGTGAATCCTGTGAGCCCTTGGCAGCGCTTCCCATCTGCGCTGATTTTGTAGGACGGGTGCCCCTTGATCCCAAAGAGGCAGCTCTCTGTGATACCCCGGAAATACTGCCCGAGACCTGCGCGGTCTTTCAGCCACGTGATCATAGTCACATAGCGGAAGCCCCATGCCTCCATGACCTTGAGACCATCGGGGAGGAAATTGTTCGTCACCCAGAGATACAGGTGGCAGTCATCCGCTGCAATGCTGGGGACGTCTAGCGCCATGATGTCTTTTGTACTCATGAGTGGGTAGTGGCGATCCGCGCCCCGCTTGATCTTGCCGCCCCCCCGTTCCATCCACGGGGGATCGGCGTAAATCGTGTGATATTTCATGCTTGGTCCTTCCTCCTACCTGAGCGCCACTTTGAAATGTTACATTCTGTGGCACTCTTGCTCAAAAAAAATACTCTCTACCGTCCTACCATAAAACCTAGCCAGTTTTACCTTGATCTCGTCGCGGGGAATTCTCTTTCCGGTTTCATACATAGTGAGGGCGGAAATACTAATCCCACATGCGTCGGCTACCGTACTTCTTGGCGCCTTACCACGCAGTTTTCTTAAAGTGCTACCTATTGTTATTGCGTTTGGCATTATATCACCTCCGTTCATTTGCCACGTTTCGTGGCTATGCTTATAATGTACCACTCGCCACGCATCGTGTCAACACATTTCGTGAATTTTCCCTAGATTATCACCACGTTTCGTGATATATTACCTATGATGGCATATTTTATAAGGAGGCCTATCATGAAATTTCACGAACGTTTGAAATCCCTTCGCTGCTCTAAAAACATCACGCAAGGGGAACTTGCAAAAATGACAGGGTTAAGCCGTAGTGCCGTAAGTATGTATGAATCTGGGAAGCGACGCCCTGACTATGAGACACTAGAAATGCTTGCCGATTTCTTTAATGTAAACATGGATTACCTATTAGGTAAGAGCGATACCAATACAGATATTCTCAAACTCAAAAACATTGTCCCCATTGAAAGACGCATGGTCCCCATCATCGGGCAGATCGCCGCCGGAAAGCCAATACTGGCGGACGAGCATATAGAGGCCTTTCTGCCCTGTGATACTGGCGTCCACGCAGACTTCGGGCTCATCGTAAGCGGCGACAGCATGATAGGCGCCGACATCCATGATGGTGACGTCGTATTCATCCGCAGCCAGCCCGTCGTGGATGACGGCCAGATCGCCGCCGTCCGTATCGACGACGACGCCACCCTAAAGCGCTTCTACAAAAACCCAGACGGCTGCACCCTCGTGTCCATGAACCCCAAGTACCCTCCCATGGTGTTCAACTCCGGGAATTGTGACTCCATCCAGATCATCGGGCTGGCGGTGGCGAAGTATTCTGTGATTAAGCAGTAAAAAGAGACCATTTTCGTGAGGCCACGAAAATGGTCTAGGCGTGAAAATTATTTTCAAGGAGGTAAAAAATGTGTTTAATCAATAAATTAGTTGATAAAAGTATTGAAGCCTTTATTACTGCTATTGAGATTTATAATAAGCCTACTATTCATTATCGCGTTGAGGGATTTTCCTTCTTCATTTGTAATGCTTGGGAGCTCATGCTTAAAGGGTACTTAATAAAAAAGCATGGTAATGATAGCATTTACTATAAAAATAATCCCGATAGGACTTTTTCGCTCTCCAACTGTATCGAGCTTGTATTTACCAACAATAAAGATCCATTGCGCAAAAACCTAGAAAGAATCGTAGACTTACGCAATATCAGTACTCACTTTATTACTGAGGAGTACGAGCAAATTTATATTCCGTTATTTCAATCGTGTGTACTGAATTATATCAACAAAATGCTTGAGTTCTTTGGGAAAGATGTAACAGAAACTATCCCTTCTAATTTTCTTACGCTATCTATTAAACTTTCTGACATTGTCCCGGAAGAGATTCAGGCAAGATATCCAAAGCAGATTGCCACAAAGCTTTTAAATGTTCAAAGAGCGATTGCTTCTTCAATTCCTGAAAACGGTAATCAGAAATATGCAGTTGTCATTAAACATGATTATTACATTACTAAAAGAGCCGATTTAGCTACTGCTTCGGTAACAATAACAAAAGACGCAAAACAAGCTGCTTTTATATTGAAAGAAACAAAAGATATGCAAAAGGCTTGCCCTCATAATATGAAGAAATGCCTTGATATTATCAACCAATGGCTTCGCAAAGATAGAATTGATTTTGTAAATCCTTCTCTCTCTCCGGATAATGAAAAATATCATCGTTTTAATGCAAATCATTTTACTCTATTCGTTAAATTCTATGGCATAAAAGATAACCCAAAATTCTGTTACAAATACGATCGCAGTTCTCAAACACTCTATTCGTATAGTGATGCAGCTCTTCGCTTCATTTTCGAGGAAATAAAAAAGAACCCAGAAGGGATTATCGATTCTCTTCGGGCCCATAATAGATAAAAAAATAAGCCAACCCCAGGGGCAAAGGAATTCTAAGCCATAAGCCTACTCCTATTCAGGAACCCAGCCTTATCCTTCTCAAGTTGACTTGTTTCAATGTTATTCTATCAAAAGACTTGGTGTTTTGCAAGTTTAATATTTTGATTGGACCTTTTTGATTCGTTGTAAATTTTACAGCAGCTGATTAGTAAACCATTCCGTGCACGTTCACGAGATGGTTTACATGCCTACTATTTTGCGAACGTCCGCAAAATAGTGATGTGGTACATTTTGCCAGCGTTGGCAAATCTTAAAAGGAGTATTTCATGGATGACTTAATTATTTATAACACCGATGATGGACAGGCCAATGTGAGCTTGCTCGCCAAGGATGGGACTGTGTGGTGTACGCAGGCTCAGATGGCGGAATTGTTTGGTCGTCAACAACCGACTATTTCCAGACACATAGCTAACATTCTCAACGAGGGCGAATTAGATGAAAAAAGCAATATTCATTTTATGAATATTGCAAATTCTGATTTCATCTAATTTAGTTTCAAAATTGGCCGTTTTTGAAACTAAAGGCTCTCTGATTCATCTCTTAGTTTCAATTTCCCTACTTTTTAAAACTAAAGACATGTTGACAAGGTGGGAGAAAGGAGCTCACTATGCCGGGACGATATAAAGAAGGGACGGTTCACTGGGAAGAATCACGCCAGCGGTGGCGAGCCTTCGTCTCCGTGGATGGACGCCGCTATTCGAAGCGGTTTCTTAGCCGCGATGAGGCTCTGGCATGGACACAGAAGATGCGGCTCGCCGCACATGATGGATCCTTCGTAGCACCATCCGCCATATCTCTGGGCGAATGGCTCATCAAATGGCTGGGAACATACAAGAAGCCCACGGTAAAGCCTTTGACTTATGAGCGCTATCTATTCACTGCAAACAAAGCGCTGCCGCTCGCTGGGATCTCTCTGCAGAAGCTGACGCCCACCATGCTTCAGGAACTCTACAACGCCATGACGCCCGACTGTGCCAAGAAGCTCCATGTGCTGCTCCATGGTGCCATTCAGAAGGCATGGGAGCTGGGGATGGTCAGAAAAAACGTGGTCACCTTCGTAAAGCCGCCCCGCGTCATCAGGCAGGAGAAAGGGATCTTTACCAGCGAGGAGCTGAAGAAGATGATGGAGCTGGCAGAGTCAGATCCGAGGCTAAAGCCTTACGCACTCTTTCTTCTTGTGGCCATCAATACCGGCATGCGCCGCGGGGAGCTGCTCGGTCTTCGCTGGTGCGACGTCGACCTTGAAGAGCGCACTCTTTTCATCCGCCAGCAGGTACAGACGCTTTCAGGTGGTACGCTCATCATAGACACCCCGAAGACGGCCGCGGGCAAGAGAAAGATCTCTATCCCGACCAAGGTGTACCAGAAACTCAAAGAAGCGAAAGCAGCGCTCCCCGCTATAGACGAAGAAGAGCACGACCTCGTATTTCTAAACCGCGCCGGGACGCCTGTCCGCCCTGAAGCGATAGAAAAGATGTGGAAATACCTCATGTCCAAATCCGGCCTGCCCTACAGGAATTTCCACTGCCTACGGCATACACACGCTACGCTGCTGCTGGCGAACGGCATCCCCATCATCGAAGTCTCCCGCCGGCTGGGACATAGCAGCGTGACACAGACCCTCGACATGTATGGCCATGCGATTCCCTGCTATGATAAAACCATCGCCGAGAAGATCGACGCCATTTATAATTAACCAAACGAAAAGAGGCATCTCATCGCGAGATGCCTCTTTTCTAGTCTGCAAAGTCCCAACGGGGACCAACCGCGCCCAAATTGTGCGCCCACTCCATGTGCGCCCAAATGCGCTATTTTATTTTATCCGATAATATCGGAGAAATTCTGGTGCGTCTAGAGGGATTCGAACTCTCGACACCTGGTTCCGGAGACCAGTGCTCTATCCACTGAGCTATAGACGCTTAACAAGCGTTATTATAGCATATGGAGAGAAAATAAGGAAGGGGAAAAGATGTCTCGCTTTTGCCCGACAGGACGATACGAACCAGATCCCGCTCTCCTCCAGTACCGGATCCTTCAAAACTATTTTTCTACAAATACTCTCGGGATGCGCTTCAGGTCGCACATGATTTCATGCGGGATGGTCTCAGCCGTAGCAGACACTTCATCGACAGTGATTTCTTCCTCTCCCTGCTTGCCCATGAGGATGACTTCATCGCCGGGACGGACTTCGTCATCGCAAGCGACCATGAACTGATCCATGCAGATGCGGCCGACGATCGGGCAACGCTTGCCATTGATGAGGACGACGCCCTTATTGGAAAGGCTTCTGTGCCAGCCGTCCGCATAACCGATCGGGACAGTCGCAGTCTTCATATCCTCTTTGGCGACATAGGTACCGCCGTAGCCGATGGCTTCGCCCTTATGCAGGATCTGGACATGGGTGACATGGCTCACGACGCTCATCGCATACTTGAGGTCGAGCTTGTTCGTCATGACGTCCGATGGCTGCGGCCCATAGATGATAATGCCAGGACGGGCAAGGTTATGCCAGCTTCTCGGAATATCAATGACACCGGCACTGTTGGCGGAGGAGATCACGAAATTCTCATCGACCGGCATGTAGGAAATCGCTTCATCGAAACGGTCGAGCTGCTTCAGTGCGGCATCCTTTTCTTTGTGGTCCGCTGTCGCCATATGGGTGAAGGTGCCATGTGCGTGGATGTGCGGATAGGCTTCGAGCTTTTTGAGGAGCGCAGGTACGTCCTTTGGATGAGTTCCGATGCGGTTCATGCCCGTATCAATCGGCAGCATGACTTCGATCGTTTTCTTCGAAACAGCCGCGATGGCTTCCAAGGCGTCAAGATCGACGGTATCATCGATCGGCATGATGAGGTCTTTATTCACACCGATAGGCATATCCTCCGGCAGCGGCAGTCCCAGTACATAGATCGGGCAAGTGAATCCGGCGTCGCGCAGCTCCGCTCCTTCTTCCACACGGGCAACAGCAGCAGCGACGTAGCCTTCCTCGAGGGCGATGCGCAGCGTTTCCTTCGCACCATGTCCATAGGCATTCGCCTTCACGACAGCGAGCACATTCACTTCCTTCGGCAGATGCGCACGAATGACCTTGAGATTGTGACGAAGCGCATTCAGATTGATTTCCATGTAAGAAACCGGCATTTGTATTCCTCCCATTCTTTTCTGCCGTCGGCAGAAATGAAAAGCACCGCGCCAAAAGCATCAGGGCGATGCCTGATACTTTGAAGCCTCGGTGCTTCCTTTTATTTTTATGCATCTATCATACCGCGATTGAAAGGAAATGGCAATGGGACCCTTAAGAAAACAAGCCTCCCACAAGCGGAATCCATGCCCATGTCAGGAAACTATAGAAAAGCAGTCCGGCTGCCAATCCCACGATAGCCCCATTGATACGAATGCCTTCCAGCTCATGATGCACTTTCGACTCGATGAATTCATTCAGTTCTTCTTCCCGAAAACTTTCTAGGACTTCTATCATAGACCATGATAAGAAACCATGCTCATAGGTGATGATCTCTGCGATCAAATCTCTTCCGATAGTGTCCAGCTTCTGTCTAAATTCTGAGTCTTCTGTAAAAGAAATACTTTGCTCTATCGCTGGTTTCAATTTTTCTGCCAAAGCTGGCACACCCCAATGGTGCTGAAAATCAGAAATCCCCTCGTCGATCCGTTTTTCCAAAGGGAAGGCCTCGAAGAGACCCCGCCCAAATTCCTGCAGCGCCTCCAACGTAGCCGGTTCTTGCAGGAAACGAGCGATCAGAAGATCCCACTGTGACAAAAGCTCCTGATGAAACGGATTGTCCTCCCTTTTCCATGCTTCCATTTCTTCGGCTAAAGCATCCAATGCCGCCTCAGCCAACTGGTCATAATCGATCGCGCCAAACCATTTCCCGAGCGTATAGCCGATAGATCCCAAGAAGCCTTTCTCTTCCCGGTCGCCTGCCTTTCTCAGCTGCTCTGCCAGTTTGTGTCGAAGAGATGGTTCCTCTATTTTCCGTTTTCCCTCCTCCAAAAGACGAAGAAGCCATTTTTCCCGATTCATCTCCTGCTGTAACCGCCCTTGCGCGAAAGAAATAAAAACAGGCAGCCATTTCTGCGATTCACTCCGTCCCCAAGTGGCTATGTCTTCTCTATGGCTAGACAGAAATTCCACTGCATAGGTGGCTCCCTTCGCTGCCAATGTTTGAGAAATAGATTCTCTGTGACTGGTAAGCCATGGAAGACATAAATCCATCAAGGAAAGACGGGATATCTTTGCCAGCAAATTCTTCGGGCTCAAAAGGCTCTGATTCATTTCTACCACTTTTTGAATAATCCGATCCCGGTTGGCTGGAACGAGCGGCTTGATAGGGAGAAAATGTTTCCGAAAGAGTGCCTCTACGGCAATGAAATCTGCTGCGCATCCGATACAGCAGGACTGGGCCATGAAATAAACCAGGTCTGTCTCATACGTGCCCTGCCAGGGACTTCCCTCTTTGAGCCAAAGAGAAAATAGCAGAAAAAGCAGTGAAAAGAAACAAATCCCATTGGCCGTTTTATATCGTTTCATTTCTACGCCTCCTTATATGCCGGTTGATGATTGATGGTTGTCAGTATGCATAAACGGAAACGCTGATTAAATCGCAGAGCCGGATTTCATATGGATTTTTATACATAGCTTCGTCATCATCTTCCTTAAATAGCTCGCTATTCGCGTCAGATGATTCCTTGCTCTGTATAAAAATCCAAGAATGAAATCAGACAACGATTTAATCAGTGTTTCCAAAAATCCAAGAGTAAAATCTGACAACTATTGCATCAGTGTTTTCCATAGGAGTGATACAGCAAAAAAGGCCGCTCCCAAGAAAGCTCCCCACAGAGAACCATTGATACGAATGGCCGCCACATCTTCAGATACAGATTTTTCTGCCAAGGATGCCATCGTCCGGCCATCATAACCAGCCAAAGCCTTCTCCACCACCGACGCCGCCATGCGATGCATCCATCCCACATGCGGCCGCACCAGACGTAAGAAGAAGGCATCGAAATCCCGCCGCTTCTCCTGAGCAGAAAGCTGTCCGTCTATCAAAGAAAGTAAAGCCTCTGCCAACCGATGCGCCAGTGGCTCTTTCTTTTCCTGCCACAAAGAAATGAACCAATTCCGCCCTTTACCAGACAATAAGCGACTAATCAACTTCTGCGCAGCACCATTGACCTGCCGCTTCCAAACCTCATTGGTCTCTAGCTGGACGATCATTGCATCATAGGCCTCTCCCATCTTTTGGCAAAGCTCACTTTCCGGATCCGTCAAAGCCTCTGACAAGGACAACATCTTTTCCTGCACCTTTTTTACCATCTCTGCATCCCGATCCTCTACCGCATCCCGGAAGAGGGAATGAAGCCAGCCCTTATCATTATATTTCCGCCAAGCCAAAAGATAGACTCGCTGGATTTCTTCCTGCGTCACCTCAGCCTGCAGAAAGCCCTTCACCTCGGCCGCTAAAGCCTCCGTCAAAAGCTCCTTCTTCGGATAATCGCGGAATGCCGCCATCACCTTGGCCATATGCCCCGCCCAGTCTATATCTGCCGCTTTTCTCTCGATCGCCTCACTGGACATCGTCCATAACGATTCCCCAGGAAATACAGTCAGCACCATGTGAATCACATCCGCTGCCAGCTTCTCCGTCAGATCCCTATGGACTGTCAGCCAGTGAGCCACCACATCAGAAGGCACATGCTGGCGCAGGATCTCCGACAGCCGTCCCCTGGTCAGAAGCTCATTCACCACCATATCCTTCGCGATGGATACGATCATTTCCCGATTCTTCGCGATCAAATCCGTTCGCCAGGAAATGCCAAGGGGCCTGCGAAATAAAGAAGTCACGCCGAACCAATCGGCAAAACCTCCTACCGCCGCCGCAAAAGACATATGAAACAACCCTGCGAGCCACGGGCTCTCCCCCTGAAACGGAGCTGCCCCTAAGGTAAGAACCACAGAGCTCGCCAGTATACCGTCAGCAAGCCATCTTTTTTTCAAAGAAATCACCACCTTCGATTAGACATCACTGGGGAAACGCTGAATAAATCACAGAATCAGATTTCATCAGA
The DNA here is from genome assembly GCA_003447275.1 of Dialister sp. Classification (GTDB taxonomy): domain Bacteria; phylum Bacillota; class Negativicutes; order Veillonellales; family Dialisteraceae; genus Dialister. Next base: position 10,465 of record DLZS01000057.1, on the reverse strand, counting down.
ATTTCCCTAGTATGCAGTATACACCGATGCATATATTATTGTTCATTGTTTGCACCTAATAACCAATTACCACTTATCGATCCATCTTTCCAATTCATCCAAAGAATCAATGATAGAATCACAAGCCTTTTCCGTCACCGTATAGGCTTTATCCAGTGTATCCACCAGTGCGTCCGCCGTTGCCATCAATTTTATCTCGGCCGCTTCCTGCTCCTCTGCTGGCAATTCCTCTATTTTCTGATCCACCCAATTTCCCGCTTTCTCCAATAATTGATCCATCATCGATGGTGCTTCCTCTGCCTGTTTTTCCTCCACCAGCTTGGCATAATACCGCTCAGCCCACTGTTGTAACGCTTTACTCGCCATCACATTCGCGTCATCCCTGTTTCCAAATGGAATCTCAGGAAGATTATTTTCATTGTCACTCATCCTATTTCCTCCTTATGAAACACTTTTTAGCTGCCTGATCTTAGCTGCCTGATCATCAGCTTTTCTTCTAGTATATCCAAGAGGTTGGACAAGAAATGGGTATGAAACATATTTCTTTGAAAAATTTTGATGAAATAAAAAATGTTGCTAAACATCCGGCACACACCAAACATTCAACAACATTTTCTGTTATAACCCATAGTGATTAAATATTTCCCCATAAAATTTTATGATAAAGCATCATATTTTTTATGCCTATATAGCTCTATTTTTTTGATGCCACTCCTCTCATTCCAAATTTTAGTTTTTACCAAAACCGTAAATTGCATCTGCTTCTGACTATAATCATATGTACCTTCAGGAAAGATAGAATTGACATAATACCTAATATGATTTTGTACGAAAAAAGAAAATAGAATTAACTCATTCTCTATGTGTCCCTTTGCCAAATAATTTGCCATAATTTTAGTGGCAAAAGATACTTTCCTTCTATCATACAAAAAGAATTGCGTTTGGTTACTATCCAATACTTTTTCAAAAATGCACAAAGCATGCAACCGCTCTTCAACTTTATAAAAATTCTGATCCTTAGAAAAAGACGACACAGAAATTGTTCCACGCAGAATATGGTCTAATACCCACTTACTGGTCTGCTGCTGAAACGGATATCGTTGTTTCAATTTATGTAACCCAGCCAGATGATAAAAATTATCTGCCCTAAAAGCAATTTCAATGGTATGGGCTTTCCCTTTTCTCCCTAAAACCACCTGATATTCAACGGTCATTAATTTTTGATACGCCCTAACCGCTAATTGCAAAATATCAGCTTCCATAAAACAACCTCACTAAAACAAAATGGACGCTACTGAGAAAATAGCGTCCATTTTGCAATTCGCTATTTTTTATGTCTGCACATGACATGCATAAGTCAGGTTGAGGTATAAATAGCTAAACCCTACACAAGGCTACGCTGAGTCCCGCTTCCTGACACGCTTCTCAGCATCAACACCCATACTGACACACTCTGTTGCCAGTTCTCTACGTATAGAATATTCTATTTTCTCTATTTTGTCAAAGCTTTTCTTCCCTCTAAAAAATAATTTTTCAGCTATCTGTATATCAACTTTCAGTATATGGTAGCAGATTAGGCAAGGAATGGGTATGGGAAATATTTCTTTGCATAGTTTTATTGAAATAAAAAATGTTGGTTGTTAGCCGCGAGGTGCTAACAACCAACATTCCATCTACAAATACAACCTACGGCTATAGAAACTGCGGTCAAAATATATTCTCACAAGACAAGTTTTCCTATTGTTACACTTCTTCTATTTCTTTCAGCAGGGCCTGTAAATGCTCTTCGGCCTCCTCTTCTTCATCACCATGGCAATCAACCACCTTCTGATACCATTCGATAGCTTTTTCACGATTTGCCTGAACGCCTGCGCCATATTCATAAGACTGAGCCAAGAAATACATCGCGTCTTCAGAACCTTCTTCGGCTCCTTTGCTGTACCATTCAAAAGCTTTTTCCGCCTGTTCCTGTCTGTCATACATCATCGCAATGAGTAAAGCAGCATCTCCTACCGCCGTTCCATGCTGTGCATAAGCCGTCTGGTACCACTCCATTGCCTTAGCCTGGTCCTCAGAAGATGCATCATCTCCATCATAGCACAAGCCAATGTCTATCATAGCTTCATCGTACCCTTCATTGGCACTCTTCTTTGTCCATTCCCACTTCTTTTCATCATTTTCTTCATCAGAATAAATCCTAGCTAATTGATAGGCTGCATCGCCTGCTATCATTCCATGAAGGTTGTAAGCTTTTTCGTACCACTCCATTGCTTTTTTCAGATCTTTAGACACACCTCTTCCATCGCGATAGCGATTAGCCAAAGAACGCATGCACCAATCTAATCCTTCTTCTGCTCCTCTACGATCCCAAGCAAAAGCGGTTTCCCAATTTCCCTGTTCATCATATATGCATCCTAAGAGAAAAGCAGCAGGTCCAGCCACTTCTCCATGACATTCATAGGCTTTCTGGTACCATTCTATGGCCTTATCTTGATTTTCAGTGACACCTTTTCCATCCTGATAGCACTCAGCTACATAATACATAGGCCAGCCATATCCTTCTGCTGCCCACTTAGCACTCTGCTGGAATTTTTTATCATAATCTCCCAGCGCCTCATAAAGCAGCCCAAGACTTTCTACAGCATCCGATACATGATCCCCTTGCATTTGGGCTAGAACCTTATTCCACTGAACGGCTTTATTCAGATTTTTTCCAATATTTCGCTCACCCCAATACGAATTTGCCAAATCATCCATTGCCCGCCAATACCCAGCTTTCGCAGCTTTTTCAAGCCAATACTCTGCCTCTTTAGCTACATCCAAATGATACAAAGAAACATCGTTGAGATGCTCCAAATTGGTCAAAGCATCACCCAGTTCATGCTGTGCCACCACATCTCCGGCCTGTGCCAAAGGAAATACCTTAGGAATGACAGCCTGCACTATATCTTCCTGAATATTTTCTTCCTCATAAGCCAAATTCAGCTGACACAGCACTTCTCCTTTTTCTGCGCCTTCATGATGATACTGGAAGCCTAATGTTTCATTCACCGGTAGGCCAGCCCATCCTTGACGATGATATTCCCCCAAGAAATATAAAGCTCTGGGATTTCCTGCCTTTGCCAATTCCTGAAATAGCGGATAAGCCTCCGTAACATGGTCTCGTACAAAGAGAGATACCGCGGTGTTTAATTTTTCATCTCCCGTTAAAGATATTGACATACTATTTTTTGGGGTGCTCATGATATTCTCCTCCTTAGGAAATACTTTTCAGCTGTCTGATCATCAGCTTTTCTTCTAGTATATCCAAGAGGTTAGACAAAGAATGGGTATGAGAAATATTATCAATGTCATATGATAAAACAAAAATGCTGTTAAAGATTTCACGCATACAAAATCCTTAACAACATTTCTGTTACAGTGCTTAATAACTTAGATTTTCCATCCTTACAGCCATAAGAATTACAAATTATCAAAATCGATTTCCTCTGATTCACTATGTCCCAATGTTTTGTTATATAGACGAATTCCGTATTCTGTTGGTTGGTAAAGAATAATGCCATCATTAAGCAATGTATTTTTCAAGATTGCTGGAGTATCAGTTCCCTTCTTTTGTATATATCCATTTAATGCATCAGATAATAATTTCTCATCTGGAGTGGTGTGGGCGAAGTGTTTTAATGGACCATCTACTTCTTGTAATAATTGACGAAGCGATCTTCCACACATTCTTATAATATATTGTACATAAGGTTCTGCCCATGTTGTGTTTTTTCTAAAATTCTGCTGCTCAAAATCATCAATAAATCCGAACAACATGTCCTGAAAGTTTTTACCTGCTGGATAATCTTTATTGGCATAACGTGAGAACATATCTAATGCGTCTTCACGACGTATATAACCAATATCTTTTTCACTAAATGTATTTCGTAATGCTTGAAATAATTTGTCTTCATTATTTTGAAGGCGTTTTTCTTTTCTTTCTAGAACAGAGCCTTCAAATATGGATAATATGCCAAATATGACAAGCACTATAAAACCATATTTAAACAGCATAAAAAAGTATCCAGGCAGTTCTTTAATAAATTCTATAATTCCATCTATGTGGTCTGAAATTAACCAATACAAAGCAATTAAGATTATAATTCCAGCTACAGTACAACCAATCTCTTTAAGATGATCCATTGCCCAGACAACTACTACAATAGCAATAAGAATACCTATTAGTTCTAAAAACCACATTTTTACTCCTTCGGTGCATCAACAGCATATATCTTTTTCCCTTTTTTCAACTCAGATAAAGTATTATCTGTAAATTGCGAAAGAGGTATAGATTTGCATAAAATCTTCTCTGTAGTGGTGGAATTCTGCTCAACAAAGTTTAAATGAATAGAAAAAGTAACGTTGTCTCGTTCAGTGGATACCTCAATATATCCTGACTGGAATTGAGAATTTTCTTTGATTTGCATTTCTTTTATGTAGGCATCAATAGAATCACTTAAACGATTCAAATAGACATTCAAAGAAAATTTTCCTTTTTTCGCTTCTACTGCATAGTGCAAGGATTCTTTAAATTCTTTCCATGCGCGCGATAGCGACATCTCTGTTTTATTTTCCATAATGCATCCCTTTACGTTTAGCAAACTAAGACTTCATTTAACTCTTTTGTATTATTTACCTCTCCAGTTTCCTTCAATTTTCTAAGAGCGGTTGGAGGTATTTCTTTTTCGTCAATTATCCTTTTTACTGTCGTCTCTTTCCAGGTTCCCAATTCTGGATCCACAGAAAAATTCCGACTCAATTCCAGACATTTATCTCCCACTTTTTTTAATACATGAGCCGCTCCCACCAACGTTCCAGCTATCTTCACCTGGATCTTTTGAATAACGACTCTCAAAAAATCTCTTGCTTTGTGTAAAAAATTTTGAAAGGCTTGTTGCGCAGCAGTTAAAATTCTTTTTCCTAAGTTCCAAACACCATGCAAAAGTTTTTTACAGGGCACATAGAGCAGCGCCTTCCCTACTGATTTAGCAATACCCAAAGCGGTACTAAAGAATCCCATATATATTTCACTCTCCCCAACGAAAAATTACTCCTTGCTGTCAGGCAAATAGCCTAATTGCTCTTTTACATATTCTTTGGACACATTTTTTGTTGTGACCGTATATCCCTGATTGGCCTCTTTACTTTTGGTAATGTCCTCTATGGCTTCAAAAATATATTCTTTATCTACCATACGTTTTTCTTGCCGAGCAGCCTTAAAAGCTGCATTTAGTACAGCAGTAGAAATATCACTGCCGCTGATATTCTTGTATTTTTCTGCCAATTCATGAACATCTGCATCCGTAGGCATTTCATGAGGAATATACTGGCTCCATAATTTCTGGCGGCATTCCAAATCAGGAAGTTCAAACTTTACATGCTTAGCAATTCTTCGCATAAAAGCTGCATCAAAATTTTGAATAAAGTTGGTGGCAAAGAGTATAAAATCTTGATAATCATTCATCAGCATGAGCATCACCGAACGCGTTTGGTTGACGCTTACATCACTAGCACTAGACATATTTGTCACACGTTTACTTAGAATGGCATCAGCTTCATCAAAGAAAATAATGCTATTTGTTTCTTTAGCTACCTCGAAAGCACGTCGAATATTTTTAGGTGTTTCACCAACATACTTAGATTCAATGTCTGCATAGTTGACTGCCAAAATTTTTCGGTGCATATAGCCGGCTAAGGCATGAGCAGCCATTGTTTTTCCTGTACCGGGAGGACCGTATAAATTGATTCCTAGTCCGCGATGGTGTTTATGTGTCTTGCCAAGACCCCAAGTATCAAATACCATATGACTATTTTTCACATAATCAGCAACATCTAACAAGTTATTTTTTACCGAAGTTGGCAAAACTAAATCTTCAAATGTATATTTTGGCGTTTCTGGGATAAAAATTTCTTCTTTACTCTGTTTCGCAGTAGGAACGAGGCTTTTCGATGATGAATTACCACTATTATTTGGAATCGATTGTGGATTTATTTCTCGTATTGGCATAAGTACCTCTTATTAAAATTGACTTAGCAAAATGCAGGCACGAGCATAGTTACGGTTAATATTTCGGATAATCTCTTGTGCCGTTTTATCAAATTCTGTTGGAATCTCCCATGCTTTTTGAATTTTCTTCATGGCCCCGAGCTCTTCATCAGAATATTCTAAATCTGATAAAGCAATACCAAGTAATTCAAAATACATTTCTGCTCGTAATGTTCGATCCTGCACCAATAGCAAATTAGCATCGTCTAAATCAATAGTACTCCCTTGATATTGAGTGAGCCCTAATTCTTCCTGACAAGATCGCAATGCCAATTTTTCTTCATCCTCATATTTCCCATCAATACCCATCATGGTATAGGCTAAATCCATAAAAAGTTTTTTATATTTTTGTGGTACATTTTGTAGAAACATGGTACTCTCCTTTCAATGCTATTAAAGTTAGCAACCCCCATTTCAAATGGGGGTTTATTTGGAACCCCTCCGGGGTTTTGTACTGACACCTGCCTATGGCAGGTCTAGCAAACTGTCTTTGTACTTACAGCCGCCTACGGCGGCTCTTTCGCTTATTCGTCTTACTTACTTCTCGAACTTATCGCTTTCTTCTTGCTCTGAGATGTAACGCTTGATAACTTCTTCATTGATATTCCCGACGGTTTCTACATAATAGCCTCGTGCCCAGAGATGCCGTTCTCCCCATCTGGCTTTTATCTCGGGATGCCGGTCGTATATCATTAACGCACTTTTCCCTTTGATATAGGCTACTACGTCTGATATATTCAACTTCGGCGGTATCCCGAGATACAGATGCACATGATCCACGCATGCAGCTCCCTTGATCAGTTCCACTTTCTTCATCTCGCACAATTTTCAGATGATTTCAACCAAATCTTTCCTCATTTGCCCGTAGAATACTTTCTTGCGATATTTGGGAATGAATACGATATGATATGTGCAATTCCATTTGGTATGAGCTATACTATTGTTGTCCATTTGGACTCCTCCTTTGTTAGCTAAAGTGGTTTGCTAGACCCTCTTTATTCTAACACTGGAGGATTTTTTATACTCTAGGCAAAGCTACGGCTCCACCGGGTCCCCCATCTCAGATGGGGGCTTAATATACGAATACAGTTAAGACTTTAAATGAATAGACATCTCACAAGGTTCTACAAATGCTAAGGACTCCGGAATTGTGCGCCTCCTTAGAACCCCTAGCAACTTGAAAAACCTTTTCCTAACAGAAATCGTCGTATGCTTCACTTAATGGAATTGCTTTACAGTGTTAGATCGTCATCTGTAATTCTTTTTCCATTTCATCTGTAACGTCTTCCGTAATACCTTCCTTATCATTCGTATTTTGGATTTTAGCTAAAATTTGAGGTGGTACTTCACTTTCTGGAATAGTTCTAGTCGTTGTTTCTTCTATCCATTTTCCTTCTTCCTTGTAATACAATTTATGCATAATTTTGGTATATGCTTCTTTGCATTTAGCAGCTACAACGATTGCCGCATGTTTAATAAATTTAGATGCAGCAGCAAATGCATTCTTTAATTTAGTAATAAAAGCAGACAACCAATCAAGTATTTGACTCCAATATTCAAGAATCGCCGCTCCTCCAACAACTGCCGCCAAAGCGGTTCCCAATACCCATACTAAAAGCGGAACTGGCATAATATTTTCCTCCTATTCAATACAATTATTACAATATGATGATTTTAATTTTTATTTCCATTTGGTGGATCAATGGCATAAACCACTTTTCCTTTTTCTTTCAACTCTGCTGCGGAATGGTCTGTTAAGCACACATTACTTTGTGCACCACTAGAACTGCTTCGTTTAACCCATTGTTTCTTGTTATCCTGCATATATAAGTCATAAGAAACCTTAAAGTGATCATCATCTACATAATGAATCATAAATTCTCCACCAACGCAGTTATACCCTTCGCTTTTTGCTTTTTGCATAACTAAATCTAAAGGCTTGGAGTAAATTTCAGCTAAATCAATTAACGTCAATTCCTTTTTCGGAATACCTGTTTGAATTAATTCAAAAAAATCGCCGATTTTTTGCATGGCAATATCTAATGTTGTACTAGTTAAATCACCTAACTTATCCATTACTCGTTCGATAACTTCACCTGTGATTTTTTGCATAGCTTTTTTCCTCCTCTTATTTAATATTTCTATGCTTCTAATTCAAAATTTTGCCAAAATTGCTATTCTAATCGCTTGGCGCCACAGCTCAATCTACTAGTCTTTATTGAGATTGTTACCGTTCTATTACCGCAATAATTCTAATTTTGTGAAATGAATGACGACTTAACACTTTTGCTCTAGCTTCTGCACGATTAGCTGCTTGTACGATAGTTTGCTGTTTAGTAGAGCCCTGTTTCTCAACCTGAAATTCCACAATATACGATTTCATAATAATAATTCCTCCATTCCTGTATATAATCACAATGATAAAAAAATAACCTCATGGCTCATATTGATTGCCATTTTAAACGGTAAAATTTCGATCTATCAGATATTTGAGTATAAACTCTAATCATTCTATTTTTATATCTTCAGTTCAAACTTATTACAAGTATGACGCCCCTTGGTCTTCAGCCCCACAGACTTCATACAGCGAGCCTCTTTTTCTCTATCGAACTCCCACCAATTTCCGGGCAGAGGCTTGATGGCCGAATTGGTCGGATCATACCAGTGTTTACAAAAAGCACAATATCCAAGGCGGAAATCGCCGGCATAAAATTTTCCTTTACTCATTTGTCATACTCTCCTTAGTGCCATACACCGGCAGCTAACTACCGATAACTTACTGAATAACTTTTACTCTATCCCCCTGGCTCCCCAGCCACATATCGATGCCAATCCCATAGGCTTCTGCAGTGATGGTGTAGACGCCTTCTTTTTCTTCCAAAATTTGTGCCGTAGGGAGCCTATCAAGCACGGCTTCCACGGAAGGGCCGCTATAGGTAAATTTCACACGACGCAAGGGCCCCGGATACATGAACTGGACGCGCCTCCGAAATTCACCATCTTTGAAGCGGTCGGCATAGGGGATCTGGAAGGTCTTTCCGGTCTTCTCCATCTCTTCGATGCGGTCGACGCGGAAGATGGTGGGGTATTCGCTTTCTTCTTCTTTGAATGAAACGAGGTAAAAGTAGTACTCCGAGAAGAGGATGGCGACGGGCTTCACAAGATGTTCCCGATGGATGCCGTCCATGCGGGTATAGCGGATGTGAAGGATTTCCTGACTGCGAATGGCCAGCGAGAGATCCCAGAGGCGATTCAAGAGTTTCTTTCCGTGCTTCAGAGGGACGTAGTAGAAAGTCTCGCTTTTGATGATGCCTTCGATGATGCTCCGCTCTTCGGGCGGACACTCGGCGATAAGTTTGTCTAGGATGCCGTGAAGTTCAACTGGCTCCAGGGCGCGGCTTTCGAGGAGAATCTTCGCCAATGCCAGGATTTCCTTGTGATTCAGGTGCTCATAGGAAGAATGTACCAATCGATATCCCCGCGCTCCCCTGTCGTACTGGATCTCCCCGCGTCCGCCACGAAGGGCGGTCTCGGACAGATGCGCGCGGAGCTCATCGATGTCACGCTGGATCGTTTTCGTCGTGACTCCGTAAGCATCAGCAAGCGCTTGCTTCGAGAGGATTTCTCCATGGCTCAGCCTATCATACATATCGAGCAGGCGCGCGCCTTTATTTTCGTTTTCGTTTTCGTTCATGTATCTCTCCTTTGTCTGGAATTTGAGAGTGGCTAGGGTTAGGTTCAGGCGGATTCAGATCACCGCCTCCTCTTACTATACTCAAGGCCTTGGACATTCTTTGGGATAGGGAAGTGAATTTTCCATTTCTTCCAAATGCAAAAAGACCGCATGACAGAAAGATAGACTTTCTATCATGCGGTCTCGAAAAGCAGAGGATGGAACGTTTGTTTACCCCCCCCGATTTTTCTCTTGTTTCATCATTCCAACGTGGCGGCACAGCTTCATTTTTTCTTTCATATCCATGCGCCTCCGTTTCATACCAACGATTATTGAATGGTTCTTGTGTTAAGGACACACTGATTGAATCGCAGAATCGATTTAATCAGCGTTTCCTTTATTATATCATGGATTTCTTTTTTGAAAATACCCTTTCCCTTAATTTTCGTCTTTCTAAGAGATAAAAGATGCCTCTCTATATAGCTGCTCAACCGCCCCCAAAAAACATTTCCTGCTATTCGGCAGTGGTAATTCACCAATCCTGTGCAAAGTCCTTGCAATAAAAAAGGCGATGTGAAATAACGATCATCTCATTTTCGCGTTCAATCTGCCGCGGGGACTTGCAGCTCTCATAGGAGTGACCGTGAAACCTTATCCCAGCTGTCTTTCATACCATAGTCACCCTATCCGCCCCTGCGTGGCAC
>DLZS01000076.1:0-2855 GCA_003447275.1 Dialister sp. | reverse complement strand
AAGAATTTTTATACATGGCTTCGTCATAACCTTCCTTAAATAGCTCGCTATTCGCGTCAGGCTATTCCTCGATATGCATAAAATTTCAAGAGTAAAATCTGACAACGATTTAATCAGTGTTTCCCTAGGCCGCGAACGAAAAAGATTTCTCGCTTACGCTCGAAATGACGATACGAAACCATCTGATGTCTTCCAGTCTTCCAGTCTTCTAGTCACTAGTCACCAGTCACTAGCTACTAGTCATCCGACATGGCATCCATGATCCTCCACGCAAAAATCCCGCTATCTTTCAAGATAGCGGGATTTTTATGGAACCGTGAACTCTCAATTCGTCGGCTTATCCGTTCCCTCCTGCGGCTTCGCCGGTGTTTTGCCGGTGATGCGGTCGAGGAGCTTGCTGCCGGCGGATTTCTTTTCCTTATCCTTCTTCTCTTTTTCTGCCTTGGCTTTGTCTTCTGCTTCCTTCTTCGCCTGCGCCTCGCGGGCTTTTGCCATTTCAGCGCGTACAGAATCCGGAATATCGAAAGACTTCGACTTGTACTGACCAAGAGCCACGCTCATGAAGTCGCGCCAGATGGCTGCCGGGATCGTACCGCCAGTGTAGCCGGCATTGGTCGAGGTATCGTCGCCGATCCAAACCGCGGTGACGAGCTCCGGCGTGTAGCCGACGAACCAGGCATCGTGCTCGTCATCGGTGGTCCCGGTCTTGCCGGCTGCGGTGCGTCCGATGGCCGCATTGCCGCCGGTGCCTCTGGAAACGACCTCTTCCAGGATGCTCGTCAGGCGGTATACCGCATTTTCACTCACGACCTGCTTGCCGGGAGCGGGCTGTGAATGGTCCTCGAGCACATTGCCATTGCGGTCGACGACCTTCAGGATCGCCGTCGGCTCGACGAGCTTGCCGCCATTCGCAAAGACGCTGTACGCCTTCGCCATATCGATCAGGGAGACGCCATTGGTCAAGCCGCCGATGGAGGCCGCAAGGTTGTTATCATTCGCCTTGCCGTCCTTCACGAGGGTGGAAATGCCGCAGGCCTCCGCAGTAGCGAGGATCTTCGACATGCCGACCTTGTCTGCGAGGTCAATGGTCGGGATATTCATGGAATGTACGAGCGCTTCTTCGAGCGTCACCTTGCCGCCCGAGGTGCCGCCGTAGTTCTTCGGCGTCCAGCCACCCGCATAGGTCTTTTTCTCATTGCTGATGGTATCATAAGGGCTGTACTTGTTTTCAAACGCCGTCAGATACACGAACGGCTTGAAGGCCGAGCCCGGCTGACGGACCATCTGTGTCGCGCGGTTGAACTGGTCTTCGCCGCGTCCGCCGACCATGGCTTTGACATGGCCCGTACCTGTCTCGATGGTGACGAGCGCTCCCTGCGGCTGGGTGAGGCCCTTGCTGTTCTTATTCCCTTTCGGCAGCTCGGCGGCGAGCGCCTTCTCCGCTTCCTTCTGCATGTCGAGATTCAGCGTGGTGTAGACCTGCAGTCCTTCTTTGTAGATCGCATCCGAGTCATACTTATCGCTGATGGACTGGATGACATAGTTGATGAAATACTGCGCGGTCCCCGCACCAGATTTTCCTTTGTTCTGCTTGGCCAGATGCACATCGGCCGCTTTCGCCGCCTGTGCGTCCGCTGCGGAAATGTAGCCGTACTTCGCCATCTGATCGAGTACGATGCCCTGACGGTACTTGGCTGCTTCCAGACTGCGGAAAGGCGAGTAATAGTTCGGACTGTTCGGAAGGCCTGCCAGCATCGCACACTGCGGGAGTGAGAGATCCTTCACATCCTTTCCGAAATACACATGCGCCGCGGTCTGGATGCCATAGCAGCCCTGACCGAAATAGATCTGGTTCATGTACATTTCCAGGATCTGCTTCTTGGTGTACTTGCTTTCGATCTCAAAAGCCAGCACCACTTCGAGCAGCTTTCTTTTCAGCGTCTGCTCCTGCGTGAGGAAGGCATTGCGCGCGAGCTGCTGGGTGATGGTCGAACCGCCCTGTCCTGTCGCATTGCCGCTCGTCAGATTCGCAAAGACTGCGCGCAGGATGCCGCGCGGATCGACGCCATGATGCTCATAGAAACGCACATCCTCGGCCGCGACGAATGCATTCTGCAGATTCTGCGGCACCTGAGAGATCGGCACCGGGATGCGGTTCTCTTCCGCATGGACGGTCGTGATGAGCCGTCCCTTGTCATCATAAATGCGCGAGGATGCATTTGGCGTGATGTTTCCTGCTACGTCCGGCAGATGGCTCGAGACAGACACAAAAAATCCGGCCGCCGCACCCGCGACTGCGATGAAGCAGATCACGAAGAGAAAGACCAGCACTTTCTTGAAAGTGGATCGCTTCTTCGGCTGCTCCCTGCGAATATCTGAATTCTTCATAGATCGCTCCTGTGATCGAAAATGTAAATTGCGTTCTTCCTATTTCATCCAAAAACGCAATGGGCATACAAGTATCTATATTATAACACAGGTTGGGAATGAGAAACAGAAACAGGGCAGCCCATGGAGCGTGCCGCTCTTTGCGCATTTCAAAGCCTTTCTTGCACGAGACATGCGAAATGGCGGAGCGGCGCAAATATATATGAGGCGATGCCCGAAGGTCTTATGAGATGACGCGATTCTCGCATCGTCAGCTAAAATGCGGCGCTCGGGTGCTTTCGTTAGCAGTGATTTATGCAAAAATGTTTTTCCATCTGCATCACCCGTCTTTCATACCGCTAGTGCCCTATCCGCCCCTTCGGGGCACCTTCCCCTCGAGGGGAAGGCTGACGATACGAGGATACCGTCATCTAACATGCGGCAAAGCCGCCACGAGAGCCTTGCGCCCTAGTTACCAGTCAACACAC
>DLZS01000038.1:7468-8699 GCA_003447275.1 Dialister sp. | reverse complement strand
TCACTGGATTTTCGCGTCGCGTCACTCCTAAAAATCCAGTTCGCTTGCACAACCCCATCGGGGAGCTCCCCTGATGGGGAGCCAAGAACGTTCTGCCGCTTAACTTAATAGCATTACTCATCGGCGGGAGCTTTTTTATTCCCACGTCCTCGGGCGTTTCAGGGCTGTGGTATAATGAGGGTATGTAGCGGCTGGTGACCAGTGACTAGTGACTTAAATGCCACCTTCTGGCATCGCCACTATCTATACTCCGCGGCGCTTCTATATTTTTATGCGCCGCACCACAACCCTGAACCCGCCAACCTGAACCCTTAAATTATATAAAGGAGTACTTCCTATGAATCTTATCAAACTCATTGCCATCGACCTCGATGATACACTTTTACATGATGACATTTCCCTTTCCGAATACACACGGGATACCCTGCGAAAGGCGATGCAGAAGGGTGTCCGCATCGTGATCGCGACAGGCCGCATGTTTCAGGCGGCGCGGCCCTGGGGGCAGGCGATCGGCCTCGGCGATGTACCGATGATCTGCTACACGGGTTCGCTCACGGGTCTCTGCGAGAGCGGGCGACTCATCCGTGATGTACGGATCGAGCGGCAGACGGCGCTTGCCATTCTTGAGACCATCCGGGAGCATGGCTGGTACGCGCAGACGTATATCGATGATGAGATCTATGTGGCGCATCGCGATGAACGGACGGATGAGTATGAGCGTCAGTGCGGTGTGAAGGCGCATGAGGTCGGGGATGATTTCTACCATCCGAAAAAGGCACCGACGAAGATCCTCCTCTGTGAGCATGATGAGGAGAAGATGAAAGAGATCGAGAAGGTGCTGCGGGAGACATACAGCGGCGAGGTCGGGCAGGTGAAGTCGAAGCCGTATTTCTTTGAAATGAACAATAAAGAGTGCTCGAAGGGAAAAGCCGTCGCGTCTCTTGCGAAAGAGTGGGGGATCGCGATGGAGGAGATCATGACCTTCGGGAATGGCAACAATGATGTGTCGATGCTGTCCATGACGCCTTGGGGATTTGCCGTGGCGAATGCATCGAAGAGCGCGAAGGAAGCGGCCGGCCACGAGACGCTTTCCAATAATGAAGACGGCGTCGCGAAAGCAGTGGAAAAGTATGTGTTGGGTGAGAGGGAATTAGAAATTGGAAATGAGAAATGATGGGGCGGTTTTATGCGCCGCACCACCCCCGTTGAACCCGTTGAACCTATAGAACCT
>DLZS01000038.1:2574-7179 GCA_003447275.1 Dialister sp. | reverse complement strand
AACCTATAGAACCTGCTGAACCTTTTTCGCAAACAATCAAAGGTCGCCCTGCCCACGGGCTTACCCTGAACCCCGATTTACCAAAGGAGCATTCCATGGACAAAGATACATTTCGCTTCGTCATCATCACCGGCATGAGCGGCGCCGGAAAGACCAATTTCATGCAGAAGCTTGAAGATATGGGCTATTACTGCGTGGACAATCTGCCGCCCGTCCTGATCGTCCGTTTTGCGGATCTCTGCTGGAAGAGCACGTCTTCCACGCGGCATGTGGCGGTCGTGACGGATATCCGCGGAGGCTCCTTCTTTGATGCCCTGCCGCAGGCCTTGGATGAGCTGGAAAAGCGCGGCATTCCGCATGAGGTGGTCTTTCTGGAGGCCTCCGATGAGGCGCTGGTGCGCCGCTACATGGAGACGCGCCGCCAGCATCCGCTCGCAAAAAACATGCGTATCCAGGAAGGCATCGAGCAGGAGAGAAAGATCCTTGCCGGCGTGCGCGCACAGGCGGATATGATCATTGATACGACATCGATGCAGGCCTCCGACCTCAAGGAGTACATGCAGAGCCGGTTCAGTGCGGACAGCACGGATCAGGAGATGCAGATCACGGTCTTTTCCTTCGGCTTCAAGTATGGCATCCCCATCGATGCCGATATGGTGATCGATGTCCGTTTCCTGCCGAATCCCTTTTACATCGCGAAATACAAGCATTCGAGCGGGCGCGTGAAGGAAGTCGCGCAGTACATCGCATCGGCTCCGGTGACGCAGGATTTCCTGACAAAGCTGTATGACTTCATGGATTTTCTTTCGCATCAGTTCGAGGCGGCGGGCAAGACGCAGTTCACCATCGCCATCGGCTGCACGGGCGGCATGCATCGCTCGGTCTTCGTGACGGAGAAGCTGGGGCAGTACCTGAAAAGGAAGCATACGCGCGTCAGCATAGAGCATCGGGATCTCCATAGAAATCCAGTCGAACACGATGCGAATGATATCATGGAGGGCAAGGTATGAGACATCTTCTCCAGTGGCTCTATCCGGGGCTGGCGGTGAAGCGGTGGATGCTGCTTTTCTCTCTGGGCATCCTGCTTCTCGTCTTCGGTGCGACACTCATTTTGAATTACCAGATCTTCGGTATCCTGGAAGAGGAAATGCTGCGCTTCGCCTTTCAGATGACGGGCAGCTACAGCTATACCTTCCTTGCGGTCTGCGGCACGCTCATGATTATCCTCGCGCTGTGGATCATGACACATGCGGTCCGGCGGCTCGTGAAGCGTTTCTTCGAGCTTATGGCTCCGGGGCAGACCGAGGTGTCGAAGAGCATCCTGTCTCGCATGGAGCTTTCCCGCGGGATGAAGATCGTTTCCATTGGCGGCGGCCATGGGCTCTCCATGCTCCTTCGCGGCCTCAAGACGAAGACGTCGAACATCACAGCCATCGTGACGGTGGCCGATGACGGCGGCTCCTCGGGGCGTCTCCGGGAAGAGATGGGGATCATCGCACCGGGCGACCTTCGAAACTGCCTCGTCGCGCTGGCAGATAAGGAGACCGTGCTGGAGCAGCTCTTCCAGTATCGCTTCGCGGGCAATGGTGAGCTATCGGGGCACAGCCTCGGGAATCTCTTCCTCGCGGCGCTCATCAAGGAATTCGGCAATCCGCAGAACGCGCTCGAAGCGGCGAGCAAGGTCCTCAATATCCGCGGCAAGGTCGTCCCGGCCACCTCGGAGAAGGTGCGTCTCAAAGCAAAAATGTCCGATGGAGAGATCGTAGAGGGCGAGTCTGAGATCTCTGCCTATCCCGAGAGATCCGGCAAGGAGGTACGCATCCTTCATATGTCGACCATCCCGAAGGCGCCGATTGCCGTCGGCGATGCGCTCGAAGCCATCAAACAGGCAGACCTCATTACCTTGGGGCCGGGCAGCCTTTATACGAGCGTCCTGCCGAACCTTCTCGTCCCGGAGATCCTGCAGGCCATCCGGCAAAGCAGCGCGCCCGTACTCTATATATGTAACGTCATGACCCAGCCGGGGGAGACCGGCGGCTATACTGTGAGCGACCACCTGAAAGCCCTGATCGACCATGTGGGCGGCGGCGTCATTGATTTCGTCCTCGCCAACAATGCCGTCCCGAAAGACGATGTGCTGAAGAAATATGAAAAAGTCCATGCCGCGCCCGTCAAAATCGATCGGGAAAAGGTCAAGAGGATGGGCGTGCAGCTCATCGAGGCAGACCTTTTGGGGCCCCTTCGCGGCGCGACACAGGATACGAAAGTCCTGACAGAGGAGCTTGCACAGATCCACAGCCTGCTGAAGGTGAATATCCCGCCCGAAGCACTGGAAGAATATTTGAAAAGGAGCCACTGATGTCCTTCACAGAACAGGTCAAAAATGAACTGGCACGGATCCCCAGAGAAGATGCGGGAAGCCGTGCAGCGGAGCTTCTTGCACTGCTCCGCATGAGCGGTTCCTTCATCACCGGCGCGCATGCCAGCTGGGGACTGGAATTTTCCACCGGCAACAGCGCTGTCGCCCGTCGCGTCCTGGTGTACCTCAAGAAAGACTTCGGCTTCATGCCCTCCACCATGGTACGGCAGGGACGCCGTCTCAGGAAAAAGAACGTCTACACACTTCTCGTACAGCCGTCGAAGGAAGGCCTCCATTTCTTAGATACCATGGGCCTCTCCCCGCTGTCCGGCGCAGAGGATATGGAGAAGCTCGTGACCGCCGAAGAACGCCGCGCCTACCTGGCCGGCGCCTTCCTGGGCGGCGGCTCCGTCAGCCGTCCCCAGAGCGACTACCACCTCGAGATGGTGACGCAGTCCGCCCGCTTCGCCGAAGAGATCGTGAAAGCCATGAAGAGCTTCAGACTGAATGCACGCCTGACCGACCGCAAGAATGACTACATCGTCTATATCAAAGACGGGGATGAAGTCTCCGAATTTCTCCAGATCGTAGGGGCTGCCCAAAGCTACATGGACTTCGAGAGCGTCCGCGTCGTGAAGGATATGCGGAACCGCGTGAACCGGCAGGTGAACTGCGAGACGGCGAATCTCCAGAAAACTGTCGATGCCGCCGTCCGCCAGACCCACCTTGTGCAAAAGCTTCTTGCCAAAGAGAGCCGTTCCTCGCTCTCCCCCAAGATTCGCGAAGCCTGCGACCTCCGCCTTGCCCACCCCAATGCCAGCCTCTCCGAGCTTGCGGAGATCTGCGGTATCACAAAATCCGGTCTCGCCCACCGCTTCAAAAAGATCGAAGCGATGGTGGGGACGGCTGACTAGGGGATATCCACGGCAGGGCTCTCGCCTCCTTTGGCGCAGCACCTTCCGGCGGGCCCATAGCCCTATATTTTTCATCAAAGAAGATGTCATCATGAACAACTATCAAACGTTTTTATCCACCATGGTCGCGGCAGCGACCATTTGTATTTCTACTTCTGCGTTCGCTGATTCGCTGGCGTATGAGGACTACACACAGATCCCTCTTTCCCTGAAGAAGGAGGAAGGGACGCTCATCTTTTCCGACTGCCCCGAGTACGCAGATACGACGGGGATCCTCTATGAAGGCACTGTCGAAAAGGGGGAAGGGCGCCTCTACTATTACCACGTGAATGAGACCGGTGCGCCTGCGCGGCTCGTCGTCTATGCCAAAGCGGACAAGAAACAGCCCCTCACGATGAAGCGTGCCATCCGCGGGGATGCATCGAGCAGCTACATTCCGACAGGAAGCTCGCTCTCTTTCCGGGAAGCCATCGATGCGAAGCAGGAAGAAAAGACCTTCCGGCTTGCGCCCGGCGAGCGTACCATCCTCTTTGAAGACGATCCGAAAGGGATTTCCGAAGAAGACCTCGTGAGCGGCATCGTAGAGATCAAAACGAAGCACCCGGTGAAGCTCGGGGCTGCCATTTTGCCGATGAGTGATGACAAATCGCTCCAAGCGGCTCTCGATACCGCCGCGGCGCTTCCTCCAGATTCCCATGAAATGCGCGGCACTTTCGCCGCAGATATTTACCTTTCCGGCGAGCCATGGGACTTTTCCCAAGGAAATGCGGAGATCACCATCGGTTCATCCTACCCCTTTCAGCAGGGGAAGGACGAGGTGAGCGGTGTCAACCGTGAGAATACAGGCGACTACGGCATCCGCTACCATATCACCGTAAAGACCAAAGGGAGCGGGAACTACAAGCTCTATATCAATCCCATGGGCGGCGTCTACATGGGGACCTTCGAGATCGGACAGAATGAAAAGCTCCTCCGCACCTATCGCACAGACGGGACAGTGGGAAAGGCATGGTTCGGTGATGGTACGATGGAGAGCTGCCTTCCGGCGGGCACATGGCATGCCGGAAAGGATCTCTACATCCGTTTCATACCTGCCGGCGCCGCATACCTGCCGCTCCGTTTTCTGCTGGTGGCTGGGGATTAGTGACTAGTGACTAGTGGCTGGTGACTAGGGACTGGAGTACTACCTTCGGGCATTGCCACTATCTATACTTCTCGGCGCTTCTATACTTTTTATGCGCCGCACCACCATTCCTCATTTCTCATTCATGCGACGCTTTCAACCGTAATCAAGAAGGCACCGCTCCACGGGCTAACCCTGAACCCTGAACC
>DLZS01000038.1:1524-2315 GCA_003447275.1 Dialister sp. | reverse complement strand
CTTGAACCTTGAACCTTGAACCTGATTCACTTTCCTTATATAATAGATAAAAACCATAGACAAGGAGACTCACTATGAAATTCATCCAGTTCCGCATCGGCGACATCGTACAGATGAAAAAGAAACATCCCTGCGGCAGCCAGGAGTGGGAAGTCCTGCAGCTGGGCAGCGACATGCGCATCAAGTGCTGCGGCTGCGGACATATCGTTTTGATCCCTCGCCCCAAATTTTTGAAGGGGGCGAAAAAAGTCCTGAATCGTGACATCACACAGGATACCCCGTTGGCTGAGCGCACTTCGGAGTTTGAAGGCGAGTAGGAGAGGACGGGAGAGCGGTCTTCAAGGGGGAAGAGCCTTCCCCCAAGCGATCGGCAGGACGACCTGGGAGCGGATCCTGCGCCCCGTGATCTCCTTGCAAAACTTTTTCAAAAAAAGTACTAGACAGATACGCGCGTCCATGCTATAATCTATAACCGTGATGAGGACACTCCTACGAAACTTCAAAACGAGCCGCGAGGTTCGAAAAAAGTTTGAAAAAAGTCCTTGACAAAAACCTAAATCGATGATATGATAATCAAGTCGCTTACGTGCTGGCGTAGCTCAGTTGGTAGAGCAACTGATTTGTAATCAGTAGGTCGTAGGTTCAAGTCCTATTGCCAGCTCCATATGGGCGGATTCCCGAGTGGTTAAAGGGAGCAGACTGTAAATCTGCCGGCTTTGCCTTCATAGGTTCGAATCCTATTCCGCCCACCATCACTATCGCGGGGTGGAGCAGTTGGTAGCTCGTCGGGC
>DLZS01000038.1:0-1300 GCA_003447275.1 Dialister sp. | reverse complement strand
GGTAGCTCGTCGGGCTCATAACCCGAAGGCCGCAGGTTCAAGTCCTGCCCCCGCAACCATGTTTATTATTTCCCATATATCGTTATATATGCTGATATAGCTCAGTCGGTAGAGCGTATCCTTGGTAAGGATAAGGTCACCAGTTCAATCCTGGTTATCAGCTCCATATGGCGGCTTAGCTCAGTTGGCTAGAGCAAGCGGTTCATACCCGCTGTGTCCGGAGTTCAAATCTCTGAGCCGCCACCAAACCACGAAAATAAGAGTTCTCGAAAGAGAGCTCTTTTTTTCATGTGTAGATGGGGATTAGTGACTGGTGGCTTGTAGCTAGGGATTGGGAGTCTCAAGTGACTGGTGACTCGTGACTAGTGACTGGCATGCCAGATCATTGCATCGCCAGTATTTATACTTCGCGGCGCTTCTATATTTTTATGCGCTGCACCACCATTTCGCATTTCTCATTTCTAATTTCTCATTCAAGCGAGTTTTTTAAGTGTAATCAAGGGTCACGCCGCCCCAAGGGCTAACCCTGTACCCTGCCCCCTATTTTCCCCTGACCAAGCCATCCTTTCCCCCTACATTTTCCTTGTATCTCATTGACTTTGCATGTATAATAAATAAAGCGCAAAAATATTTTGCATATTCTTTTTTGTAAAAGGAGAAGAAAAGAAATGGCAAAAGCACATTACGAAAGAACTAAACCGCATGTTAACATTGGCACCATCGGCCATGTCGATCATGGTAAAACGACCCTGACCGCTGCTATCACCAAAGTACTGTCTGAACAGGGCGGCGCTAACTTCCTCGACTATGCTTCCATCGATAAAGCACCGGAAGAAAGAGCACGTGGTATTACCATCAACACCTCCACTGTAGAATATGAAACCGCTACCCGTCACTACGCACACGTAGACTGCCCAGGGCATGCTGACTATGTCAAGAACATGATCACCGGCGCAGCACAGATGGACGGCGCTATTCTCGTCGTATCCGCAGCTGATGGCCCGATGCCGCAGACCCGCGAACACATCCTCCTGGCTAAACAGGTCGGCGTACCGGCTATCGTTGTATTCCTGAACAAAGCTGACCAGGTCGACGATCCGGAACTGATCGACCTCGTAGAAATGGAAATCAGAGACCTCCTCTCTTCCTATGACTATCCAGGCGATGACACCCCGATTATCGTTGGCTCCGCTCTCGGCGCTCTCAACGGCAACCCAGAAGATGAACAGAAGATCCGCGATCTGATGCAGGCGGTAGATGACTACATCCCGACCCCAGAACGTGACACCGATAAACCATT
>DLZS01000040.1:0-2810 GCA_003447275.1 Dialister sp. | reverse complement strand
CGGTCCTCCTTCCCCGATGGGGAAGGCAAATTAGTGGCGGCTTCGCCGAGATCGATGGCTGAGGTCGCAGCTGTTCTGGCATTCGTTATCTCACATACGACGTTTCTCGCCGCTCAGGATGACGAAACGGGGCGATGCCCGAAGGCTGACTTCTCCCTCCTTCCAGAGAAAGGGGCGAGAGGATGGTCTGGGCGATGCCCGAAGTTTGAAACTAGCGGTTTTCTCGTATCGCAAACCTAATCCCCAGCTACTAATTTCTAGTCACCAGTCCCTTCCCCTCCCCTTGTCTTCCCCTTTCCTCATGCTATAATAAATCTAGATTCAATATCATCATCTCAAGGGGGGAGAGCGCTCGCAAGGGGGGCTCTCTTTTGTCTAAAGGAAGGTGTTTGCTATGGATTATGAAAAGCTCTATATCAATGGCGAATGGATCCCGGGCGCATCCGGGGAGTTCATCGAGGTAGAAAACCCGGCTACAAGGGAGATCTTCGCCCGCGTTCCGGCGGGAAACGGCGATGACGTAGACAAAGCCGCCAAAGCCGCTTATGCCGCTTTCCCTGCCTGGGCGAAAAAGCCGCTCGCCGAACGCATCACTTTGATGGAGCGATTCCTCGCCATTTTCAAATCTCAGGAGGATGACCTCATCGACATCACCATCCGAGAGCTCGGCTCGCCATATACCTTCACCAAAGCCTCGCAGGTCGAGTACCAGTACGTCCGTACCATGTCCTACATCGACCTTGCGCCGGACGTCCCCATGGTCGAAAAAATGGCGGCTTCCACCACCTATCGTGAGCCGATCGGCGTCATCGGATGTATCACTCCATGGAACTACCCCTTGGGACAGGTCATACAGAAGATCATACCTGCGATGCTGATGGGCAATACCGTCATCCTAAAGCCGAGCCAGCACACGCCGCTCTCCTCCTACTTTCTCGCCGATGCCTTTGAACAAGCAGGCTTTCCGAAAGGCGTCTTCAACCTCGTGACCGGCCGCGGCGGCGAAGTGGGCGATGCGCTCTCTTCCCATCCGCTCGTCTCCATGATCTCCTTCACCGGATCCACCTCAGGCGGCGTCACCGTCGGCAAGCGTGCGCTGGAAAGCGTGAAGCATATCAGCCTTGAGCTTGGCGGGAAATCGCCCTACGTGATCCTTCCATCAAAGGACCATGACTACAGCGCACCGATCCGCCTTTGCTTCAACAGCATCTTTCTGAACTCCGGCCAGACCTGCACCGCCTTCTCCCGCCTGCTCATCCCGGAAAGCGAGAAAGCCCTCATCGAAAAAGAGCTTTCCGCCATCGCCAAAGAATATACGGTCGGCGACCCGACAGACCACGACGTGAAGCTGGGGCCGGTGTCCTCCATGGCACAGTACCAGAAGATCAGCGAATACATCGACAAAGGTCTTTCCGAAGGGGCCAGCCTCCTCACGGGCGGCCTGCCGGAAAGCCCCGATCACGGCTATTACATCCACCCCACGATCTTCACGAATGTCACGAATGATATGACCATCGCGCAGGATGAGATCTTCGGTCCGGTCCTCTGTGTCATCACCTACAAAGACGCTGACGATGCGGTCAGGATCGCCAATGACACCCGATACGGTCTGAATGCGGGTGTCTATGGGCCGAAAGAAGAAGCTATCGCCCTCGCCCATCGTATCATGGCCGGCAATGTCTACATCAATGCCAGCCCGCGTGACACAGCGGCCCCCTTCGGCGGCTATAAGGAAAGCGGCCTTGGCCGCGAAGGCGGCATCTACGGCATGCTCGAATTCACCCAGCAGAAAGCCCTCTTCGATACGGGTGACTAGGGATCC
The DNA here is from genome assembly GCA_003447275.1 of Dialister sp. Classification (GTDB taxonomy): domain Bacteria; phylum Bacillota; class Negativicutes; order Veillonellales; family Dialisteraceae; genus Dialister. The sequence continues at coordinate 988 of DLZS01000040.1, read as the reverse complement.
GTACCTTCCTCCGTTATTTAATGAAAGGTCATTTTCATGTCGATCTTCAAAAAGCTCCTCATCACCCTCATGATCCTCCTTGCCGCTGCCGGCGGCTGGTATTTCCTGTACTGGCAGAATACGCCCGCCTTTGCGGCGGGAGAGATCCAGCAGGCCGTGCAGAAAAAGGACTGGGATCTCTTCTGCAAACGCGTCGATGTCGCCAAAGTCTACAGCTATGCCTTGGACGACATGCTCGCCGAGCTCAAGGCCGACGGTCTTCCCGAACACGCCATCACTGCCTCCCTCGTGAAAAGCATCAAGAAAGAAGTCGTGAAGGAACTCATCCGACAGACAGAGATCCGATTCAAGGATGGCGCCCCGGCCTCCAAGTCTCTCTTGGACAAGCCTGTCAAGACCCTCACTGCCTACGCCGGCTCTTCCGCCCTCTCTCTCACCGACATCTTCAAGATCGAAGAAGCGGACGGCAAAGCCATCGCCTATGTGCAGCTGGAAGACAAGGACCTTTCCCGCGACTTCATCTGGCAGGTGCAGCTGGAAAAAGACGTAAACGGCCTTTGGACCGCGACACGCATCCTGAATTTTACCGACTATCTGAAAGAAAGGATGGACGGGTGACTAGTGACTAGGGTTTATGGTTTAAGGTTTGCATCAATCTCCTCAACTGAGAAGCCCCTTGAAGAAGGGGCACGCCGAAGACGCAGGATAGAGTGCCTGGCAGAGGCGCAACTCACCGAAACGTTTTCATACTATTCGCACTAAGCGTCTTCCCCGTATCGTCATTCCGAGCGAAGCCGAGGAATCTTTTTCGTTCGCGGTGAAACGGTTCCTGTGCGCGAAACCGGAAACGGGAAGCCTGTCATCCTCCATACTCCGCGGCGCTACCTATTATGATACACCGCACCAAAACCCTGAACCCGCCAACCTGAACCCTGAACCCATCAAGTAAAAAACGCTCAGCCGATCTGATATGATCCCCCTAAAGCAG
>DLZS01000060.1:0-9925 GCA_003447275.1 Dialister sp. | reverse complement strand
CACGAGAGCCCTGAACCTTGAACCCTGAACCCTGAACCAAATCAAAGCAAAGTAAAAAGGGGCTGTAAAGAAATGAGGATTCATTTCTTCACAGCCCCTTTTTTATTTCTTATATCAGATCCCCAGCCATGCCGAAGACCTTGAGATGACGGCTGAAGATGGAGTCGCCGCGGTCCTGGAAGTAGCCCAGATACTCGGCGACGGTGCTCTCGCCGGTCGGCTTCTCGGCACTGGCGCTGCCATAGGCAGTCTTGTCTGCCAGAAAGCGGCCGTCCATGGGCATGAATTTGGCCGCCAGCCCTTCGAGCATGGCTGCTGCGAATGGATGAATGTCCTCTGCGTCGATGGGCTTGCCCACCGTGGAGCCGGCATCGGTCAGAATGTGGAGAGTCGCTCTTGCGCGTTCCGATCTTCCTTCTTTTAAAGAAAAAGGTACGACGAAGAGGCTCTCTACCTCCAGATAATCGAGGCAGGCCAGAAAGAGGTAGAGCGAGATCAGATTCTCTTCACTGACACCGATGCGGCGCAGGTCGATGATATTTCCTGCGATCTCGTCGATGGCATCTGATGCACCGCTCGTCAAAGCAGAGAAGACCTTCCAGCCGGTGTCTTCCCAGTCCGGAGCGCCTTTCTCGCAGATATCCCTCCACATCTTGAAAATATCCTGCTCCTTCAGGAGCATCGGCTTTTCGCCTGTCTCCGGGATATGGAAATAGTGGGCAGAGATCTGTGCTTTCGGATTCGCCTTTTCAATGAATGGGGCAGAAAGGCCGGCATCCTCCAGCTTCGATTTCAGATAGACCGGCGGCACCCCCATATCGATGAGCCCGCCGATCATCATATCTGCGGTCAGCTTCCCATAACAGCGTACAAAAAGTGCTTTCATCACTTCACGTCCTCTCTTTGACGACCCTTGCCCGGACCATCCTCTGCGACGGCTACGTCAGCGCTGCCGAAGGTCTTCATCTGGTTCAGCATATCGATCGCTGCGTCCAGAAGCGAGAGCCCGAGGGCTGAGCCGTAACCTTCCGCTTCTGTGAAATCATAGTGCAGGAATGACTTCATGCCCATCTTCTGCATCTGCATCTGATGAACCGGTTCTTCATAATAGACAGATGGGAAAATATAGTTTTTGATCTCAGGATACACGGCTTGTGCGGCAAGCACGGCAACACCTGTGACAGCATTATCAAAGACGACCATGATGCCGCGGCGCGCCGCTTCTACGGTAAGGCCGAAGAGGGCTGCGATCTCTGCCGAGCCGACCATGGCGAGCGTACCAACGGGATCCTTGGCGAAGTCGCCGACATCAGAAAGTTGGATAGAGAAGCCGCTTCTCGCCGATGCCTTCTTGAGATCCTCCTTCATGACGGCTGTCGTCACCGCGAGCGCCGACAGCATGGAGCGCTCTCCGATATTGCCGAGGCCGACGGCCTGGATGCCCTCTCCCGCGAGGGCTTTCCCGACCGACATGCCCAGAGAGATCGCCGCTTTGGCGACATCATCATCCATGGCGGGATGCCCCTGATGCGTACCATGGATCACCTTCTTTGCCAATATGCCTTCGATATCGGAGGTATCCTTTTCAAGACCGACATCGACAAGGTAGACCGGCATCTCCATCTGGCGCGCGAGGACATTCACCGGTCCCGCGCCCTGCGCGACCAGCTTCATCTCTGCGTGCGAGAGCTGCCCCTTCGTCTTGTTCTCGCCATCGACGGCCGTATCCCCGCCGAAAATGACGACCGCCTTATTGAGGTATGTCGGCTTCACTTCGCCTAAAATGCCGGCCATACGGACAGCCATATCCTCCAGCTTTCCCAGTGAATGGATCGGCTTGATGAGATTATCCACATAGAGCTGGCAAGCCTCCATGATCTCCTGATTCAGTTTCGGGATCTCGCTCATGCTTCCACCCCCGCTTCTTCTTTGGTGACACATTCCCGATAGACGGAGATCGCCATATCCAGCATTTTCTTCTGAATGCCCGCACCGATGGATTCACCCAGGCGGAAATCCAGATCAATATATTCGGAAAGTCCCAGCGCAGCCAGCGACTTTTTGTGCGCCTGCTCAAGCGACAGGTGCGAAGCCATGAGGTAATCCGTCACCTGCGGCGCGAGTGCCTTCGCAATGAAGGCGCTCGCCGTCGTATTGAACCCGTCGATGATGGTCATCGCGTGATTGGCGGCCGCCCCTAGGATGACACCCGTGAGACATCCGAATTCAAATCCGCCGACTTTGGCAAGCACATCGAGGCCGTCCTTTGGGTCCGGATGGTTCACATCCATCGCCTTCTGCACGACCTCTACCTTATGGACGAGGCGTTCGTCAGAAATATTTGTCCCGCGCCCCGTGACTTCGATGGCATTCCAGTGATTGAAGGCCCCCAGGATGCAGGCCGAAGAGGTGGTATTGGAGATCCCCATTTCCCCGATCGAAAAGACCTTGTATCCCTTTCTTACATTTTCTTCTGCGATCTCGATGCCGATCTCGATGGAGCGGATCGCCTGCTCACGCGTCATCGCCGGTCCTTCCGCGATGTTCTTCGTCCCCCAGGCGATCTTGCGATCCAAGAGTCCCGGGACTCCTGTCATATCATGATGGATGCCCACATCGACCACCACCATGTCCATGCCCGCATAGTACGCCATCGCATTGCAGGAGGCGCCCTTCGCGACCACATAGGCCTTCGTCATACCGACCGTCGTCTCCTGCGGGTAAGCAGACACGCCCTCTTTGTATACCCCGTGGTCACTGCATGCGATCACCATACACCCCTTCGGGACATCCGGCATGGCATTGCCGGTGACACCGATGTAGCGCGTCACCATATCCTCCATCTTGCCAAGGTTTCCCATACCGAGGTACAGATCATGCCAGCGCTTCCCGGCCTCCTCCATGGCTTCCTGGCTGAGCGGCTGGATCCGATCCAGCGTATCATCTAATAAGCCCATGTTTCCTCCTAATTCTATATTAATTATTGTATCATAAACGCCGATCTTTTTGAATCATAGATTCCTTTTCATTATACCATGAGGGGCTAGGGGAAGGGCTGGCCCGTGAGGCGTGAATGAAAGTTTTGCTCGAGTGAGGAATGAGGAATAATGAGAAATGAGGAATTAGGAATGAAGGTGGTGGCTTCGCCGAGATCGAGGGCTCAGGTCGCAGCTGTTCTGGCATTCGTTATCTCACATACGACGTTTCTCGCCGCTCAGGATGACGAAACGGGGCGATGCCCGAAGGTAGTATTCAAGTCACTAGTCACTCGGCACCCCTGATCCCTAGCCACTAATCCCTGGCTACTCATCCCTGCTTTCAAACTTCTCGCGGTAACGCCCGAACCCATCAGCCTTCTCTGGGATATTGCATGTAACTATTTGAAAAAGGAAGAAAGGAAACTATCTCTATGACTGCAAAAGCAAAAATGACCGATCTCGTACTTCAGGTCCGTGTCGAAAACGGAACCAAAGCTGACGGCAAGGCGGCCGTGAAAAATATCAATTTCAACCAGCTGAAGCTGGATGCCACGGATCAGCAGCTCTTGGATGCCGGTCATGCGGCAGCGGGACTGCAGTCCCACGCCCTTCAGGGCCTGCGCCGCGTCGTCACCAGTGAACTTGCCGATGAATAAGCGGCCGGTATAAGAGAAAGAGTCGTGAGAGATCACGGCTCTTTTTTGCGTGGGATCAAAGGGGCGGAGACTGGCGGCGACGGTGCTTGGCAGATCGGCGAAGCTGGCTGAGGCGTGCTGTTTTTATGCTATAATATAAATAAATGATTGTACCCAAAGAAGGAGAATCCATCATGATCCATATCAGTTCGAAGACGGCTGCGATCCTTGCGGCTTTTACGGCAGTCAGCGCGCCGCTCATGCTGGCGGGCTGCGGACAGGAGGCGCCGAAGGGGGAGGCGCTGACGGATGAGAATGGCCGCACGTACCATCTCATCAAGAATGAGGATGGCACAGAGACGGCGAAGTATGATAATGGGGACGAAGTCACATTCCGCCGTGACGAGAATGATAACTTGAACTACGTTTCCGGGATGTCCGCGCTCCTTCCGATGATGCTGATGAGCTACTTCCTCTTTCATGGCATCGGCGGCTATCAGGGGCATTATGACAGGAATACGGGCAATGTATTAAATGACAAGCGTCCGGCGTACACGCAGACCCAGCAGCCGGGGACGGCCGCTGGGACGGCGGCGGGGACGGCAGTGAAGCAGGGGCAGCCGTCTTCGGGCAAGACCTCTGTCAGTGCGCCGGCCGGCGGCAAGACCGGCTTTGGCGGTGCGGGTGTGAGAAGCGGAGGTGCCTCCTGATGGAAAAAACGTACATGGATGACATTGATCGGACGATATTTCCCTATGTCGAGTATCCGGGCTATCCCTTCCGCTATCCGACGCATCTGCCGCTCGTGATCGAGAAGAAACAGGCGGATCTCCTCCGGCGGGTGAGCGCGGCGCTCTATGCGATCTTCGCAAAGGCTGTCCGGCGTTTTCAGTCGCAGAGCGATGAATTTTTCGATGAGATGGAGATCCCGAAGAAGATGCGAAGGTACCTTCACGAAGGCAATGCGATGAAGGATCTTCCGAGCTGGCTCTCGCGCTTTGACTACGTGATGGATCAGTCGGGGCGGATCCAGATGGTGGAGATCAATGCGGACACGCCATGCGCGGAGATCGAGGCCTACTATGCGAATGGTGTCGCGGCGCGGTATTTCTTCAAAGAGGATCCGAATGAAGGCGAGTGGGATCGCTTGCGGAGCTGGATGAAGGATATTTTCCTTCGCTGCACAGGCGGAAAGAGCCGCGAGGAGCTGCTCGCGCATCCGGTGCTGTTTTCGTGCTTCGATGACTACGTGGAGGACCTCGGGACGACGCGCTTCCTCATGCAGGCGATGCAGGATGCGATCGATCCCTCGATGAGAGACACCATCGTCTTCGAGTCCTTCTACCATCTGGCGGTGATGGAGGACGGAAGCCTCGCGCTTCCTGACGGGCGGACCGTCTCCTTCCTCTATCGCATGCATCCGATGGAGATCCTCATCGAAGAGACAGCGGATCAGGATGCGTCCTCTCTGGGAGAGCTTTTGATGGATGGATACAAGGCGGGAAAATTCCATATGATGAATCCGCCGGAGTCGCTCATCATGCAGTCGAAGGGATTTCAGGCGCTCATCTATGCGCTGATGGAAAAGAGCCCCTCCTTCTTCACGGAGAAGGAGAAGGAGATCATCCGCACCTACCTTCCGGAGAGCTATTTCCAGCGTGATTTCAAGCTCGGAGATATGCCTGAGGATTCTCTTTGGATCCGAAAGCCCATCTGGGGCCGTGAAGGGCGCGGGATCGAGATCATCAATGGCCGCGGGGAGAAGATCTACCGGAAGAAAATAGACAGCGATGACTATGTGGTGGCACGGGACAGTGATTCGAATCTTGTACAGCGCTGCGTCCCGCAGCAGAAGATCATCACGAAAACGGATGTCGGCATCATGGAAGGCTATGTGACCCTCTCCTGTTTCATGTTAGGCGATACGCCCTCCGCACTCTACGCCCGCTTCAGCGATGAACGCATCGCAGGAAATGAAGCGTACTGGATACCGGTGCTGTATTAAGGAAACGCTGATTCAATCGCAGGATCAGCGTTTGCAAGAATTTTTATGCATAGCTTCGCGTCGATTTTTATAAAGGGCGATGTCCGAAGGTGGTAAGCAGTCACCAGCTACTCGAAACCACTCATCCCGGCTTTCAAGCTACGGGGTTCAACGGGTTCAGAAGGTTCAAAGGGTTCAACGGGTTCCAGTGGCGGCTTCGCCGCCATTTTGGCTGACGGTATTCCCGTATCGTCAGCCTTCCCCTCGAGGGGAAGGTGCCCCGAAGGGGCGGATAGGGCACAAGCGGTATGAAAGAGAGCGGGGGGAAAAGCGTCTCAAGTGCGCTGCTAACGAAAGCACCCTATCCACCGCTGACGCGGTCTCCCTTCCCCGATGGAGAAGGCTAAGAGGTGCGACGCTTCGCGTCGATTTTTATAAAGGGCGATGTCCGAAAGTAGTCACCAGCCACCAGCTATTCGAAACCACTCATCCCTGCTTTCAAGCTACGGGGTTCAACGGGTTCAGAAGGTTCTAAGGGTTCAACGGGTTCAGGTGGCGGCTTCGCCGCATTTTAGATGAGGGTATTCCCGTATCGTCAGCCTTCCCCTCGAGGGGAAGGTGCCCCGAAGGGGCGGATAGGGCACAGGCGGTATGAAAGAGAGTGGGGGAAAAGCGTCTCAAGTGCGCTGCTAACGAAAGCACCCTATCCACCGCTGACGCGGTCCCCCTTCCCCAAGGGGGAAGGCTAAGAGGTGCGGCGCTTTGCGCCGATTTTTGTAAACGGCGATGCCCGAAGGTGGTAAGTAGTCACCAGCCACTCGAAACCACTCATCCCAGCCACTCATTCTCTGAATTCGCTATCCCCCGTCAATTCCACGTAAAATTTGCCGATTGCCATTGATTCTCATTGACAGGGGAAGATTTTCTGACTATATTTAGTAAGGATAGCCCACAGCAGACCGTGGGCAGCAAGGATCGGTCACCGGATGCTTCCGGATAGAAGGGGGGTCGCCATGATACAGGCATACAAACACAATGAAAATCATGTTCTGTCCGCCGTTCCGCTGGAACAGCTGGAAAAAGGGTCCTGGATCAATGCCGCGGCACCGACATTGGAGGAACTGGTCAGGATCAATGAGCTGACGGGCATTCCCGTTGATTCCCTCCAAACCGCCCTCGATAGAGAAGAACGTTCTCATGTCGAGCTTGAAGACGACTATATCTTCGTCGTCGTGAATACCCCGGTCGTCCTTGAGACGGATGCGTATGATGCACTGCCGCTTGGCATCTTCATCACGCGCCAGTACTTCATCACGGTCTGTCTGGAGCCGAATACAGTCATTCAGAAATTCTTGAATAACTCATTCACTTCTTTCCAGACGTACAAGAAGACGCGCTTCCTTTTCCAGATCCTTTCGCAAGCCTCCTCTTCCTTCCTGTATTTCCTGCAGCAGATCTACAAGCAGACCGATGTCATCGAGACGCAGGTCAGAAAGTCCTTGCAGAACAAGGAGCTCTTCCGTATGCTCGAGCTGCAGAAATCTCTGACGTACTTCAACTTCGCCCTGCATGCGAATGAAAACGTGATGGAGCGTCTGATGCGGCTTCGAAACAGTCCGCTGCACTCGCTCCTCAAAATGTATGAAGAGGATGAGGACCTGCTGGAAGATGTCATCATCGAAAATAAGCAGGCGCTCGAAATGGCGGAGATCTATACCAACATTTTGATGAGCATGATGGACTCTTTCTCCTCCATCATCTCGAACCGTCTTTCGCAGATCATGAAATTCCTGACGTCTGTCACCATTATCTTGGCGATCCCGACCTTGATCTACAGCCTCTGGGGCATTAATGTCCCTGTCCCCTTCGAGGAGTCGCCCTTCGGCTTTGTCGGCGTCATCCTGATCGGTATCCTTTTGACACTTGTCGTCACCTTCATTCTGTGGCGGAAGGATATGCTCTGAATCTGAAATACACGAAACCCCCGGAGTGAGCGCTTCGAGGGTTTTTCTTGCGTGAAAATGGTATAATCGGGTAGTATGCTAGTGACTAGTGACTGGTGACTGGTAGACATTAGACTCCCGTATCGTCATTTTGAGCGAAGCGAGAAATCTTTGTCATCCGCAGTCAGGCGGTCGATGGCAGGAGACCCCAAACGGGAAGCCTGCCAGCAAGAGACCTTCAGGCATCGTTACTATTTATACTGCGGCGAAGCCGCCACCACAACCCTGAACCCTGAACCCTGAACTCATATTTATAAAGGACTTTTATGCCAAACTATCAACTTCTTGTCAATGCCGACGACTTTGGTCGGCATGTTCTTATCGATCAGGCCGTCAAGCGCTGCGTGGAGGAGGGCTGTCTGCGCTCTGCGACGCTCATGCCGGGCGGCAAGGCCTTTGATGATGCCGTCGAGGTGGCCAGATGTCACCCCGAGCTGGGCGTCGGCATCCATCTGACGCTCGTGAACGGATTTCCTGTATGCGAAGCGAAGGATATTCCCTCGCTCGTGACCAAAGAGGGTGTCTTTTTTGATAACCACGTCGAATTTGTGAAGCATTTCCTCAAGGGGCAGATCGCCATGGAGGATGTACGGCGTGAGCTCATGGCGCAGGCGGCGAAAATGGAGAAAACCGGTCTTCCCCTGACGCATGTCGACAGTCACCAGCACATGCACATGCTGCCGGGGGTGATCGATATCTCGCTCGATGTCGCCGCGTCGCTGCATCTGGACGCCGTGCGTATCTCCCGGACGCCGCTCTTCACGGCCTTTGCCGGTATGGGGCAGCTCATCGGCCGCCTCGGGCTCTTCACGCTATCGGAGCTCTCCTTGTGGAAGGCGAAGCGCCGTCATTTCCGCGTGCCGGATCATTTCGAGGGCATCGTGGCAGGCGAGGCGGTGCATGAAGGGCATTTCCTGCATATCCTGAAGGATCTGCGCCCCGGCACGACGGAGGTCATGATGCATCCCGGTACGGATAATGAAAAGCTCATTCCCGCCTGCGACTGGGAGCATGACTTCGAGGCGGAGATGCAGGCGATCGTCTCGCCGAAGGTGAGACGGATGATCGCGGATAAAGCCGTGAAGGTCGTGAATTACAGGGATCTGAAATAGTTGGTGACTAGTGACTAGTGACTGGTGACTGGTAGCTAGTGGCTAGGGATTAGGGACTCTCTCGTATCGTCATTTCGAGCGCCAGCGAGATCGTTTTTCTTTATACCGTTTTCCCATCGGAGGAAACCATTGAATACTCGGATCAAAGGCATCCTGCAGTGCGCGCTGGGCGCGCTTTGCTGGGGGGCGAGCGGGATCGCGGGGCAGTACCTGCTCCTGAACCGCGACATCTCCCCGGAGTGGCTGACCTTCTGCCGACTGCTGTCGGCCGGTGTGCTGCTCCTTTTTATTTTTTCATTGACGGGACAAACGGGCATTTGGCCGATCTGGCAACATAAAAAAGACCGAATACGGATCCTGGTCTTCGGCATGCTGGGAATGATCTGGACGCAGTACGGATATTTTGCGGCCATCAAGTACAGCAATGCGCCGACGGCAACGGTCCTGGAGTATCTGATGCCGATTCTCATCATCTTCTGGTACTGCCTTTCGGAGCGGCGGCTGCCGCATCTGGTGGAAATTTTCTGCACGGTCTTTGCCTTTGTGGGGACCGTGCTCATCGCGACACATGGAAATTTTGGCAGTCTCGCGCTGTCTGAAAAGGCTCTCTTCTGGGGACTTCTGGCCGCCGTGGCATGCGCGCTCTATACGGTAGAGCCGGTCGGCATGATCAAGAGATACGGCGCGCCCATCGTCGTGGGCTGGGGCATGGTCATCGCAGGGCTTTCCTTCCTGCCCTTCATGGGGCTATTCCCCTTCACCGGTGCGGTGGATCTTTCTGTCGGTCTGGCCTTCCTTTTCGTGGTCATCGTGGGTACGATCTGTTCCTTCGTCCTCTATCTCGGAAGCACGAAGTATATTTCTCCGGCAGACGCCAGCATCATCGCAGCCCTGGAGCCGCTCTCATCCATTCTTCTCGCCTTTGCCGTCTTCGGGCAGGACTTCGGATCCTTTGAGCTTCTCGGGATGGCACTCATCATCGCTGCCGTCGGCGTGGTCAGCGTGCATCAGTGACTTGCATGCTGCTTTCGGGTATCGCCACTATGTATACTGCGCCGCTCGGGTGCTTTCATAAATTGCCTGCTTGAGACGCTCCTTCCCACTCTCTTTCATACCGCCAGTGCCCCGTAGGGGCGGATAGGGTACTCTCGTTAACAGTGATTTGTGCAAAAACGTTTTTCCATCTGCATCTGCACTTGTCAACAAAAATTGG
>DLZS01000088.1:0-5390 GCA_003447275.1 Dialister sp. | reverse complement strand
ACCAAATGAAAGCAAAGTAAAAAAGGGCTGTGAAGAAACGAGGATTCATTTCTTCACAGCTCCTTTTTCTGTACCATCTTATTTCTTAGCTGCTTTCTTAGCTCTGGTCTTTTTAGCCGGTTTTACATTGACTTTTTCTTTCAGCTGTTTGGAAACGCGGAAAGCCGGAGTCTTGGAAGCCGGGATCTTGATGACTTCCTGTGTGGACGGATTATGGCCCTCACGAGCTTTACGTTCACGGACTTCGAAAGTACCAAAGCCGATCAGCTGGACCTTTTCACCTTTGGCAAGAGCACCGGATACGACATCGATGACAGCCTTGACTGCTTTTTCGGCATCTTTCTTGGTCATTTCTGCTTCCTGAGCGACAGCAGTGATGAGTTCTGTTTTGTTCATAACTAAACATCCTCCTTTAATAATGATGGCTTTTGCCAACAAAGAAGAGTGGTGCACAGGGCACACCGCTTCTCAGCTCCAATGGGCTAGGGGAGCACTGATGTATCCGTCTTTCGGCAGAAATCCTGCCACAAGACCTGAGCCTCCTCGGGCGAGATGTCCATCAGGCTCTTCCCTCTCTGGAAAAGGCCCTTTTCAAAGGCTCTCAGCTGATCCATGACATATCTGGCGTAGCGATGGAGAGCCAGTTCAGGTTCTACCCCTTCTGCATTTATTACACGGTCTAACGCAAAAAGGAAACGCCCCACCGAAAGCTCTTTATCAATAGCTCCCTTCCCGTCTATGGCTGCCTTGATCTCTTCAGCACAAGACGCAGAAAGTGCGCCATCCTCGAGGGCTTCTGTCAGTCCATGGGAACCAACTTTCCTTTGAATTATACATGCTAAAAGCAGACTTGGCAAGTCTTTTGAGACGCCGGAAAGCAGATATTTTCGGTTTTTTTCCAATCTTTTCCGTGTTTCCCAATCTCCAAGGAGCTTTTTCGTCTCCTCAACCATGATTTTCTCGAAAACGAAGGGATGCCGGCGGATCATTTTCTCATTGATGCCGTCCACGACATCCTGCATGGTGAAGAAGCCTTCCTTCTCCGCGAGGCGCGCATGAAAGACGATCTGCAGCAGCACATCACCCAGCTCCTCTTTCAGGTTCACCATATCATCCTTGTCGATCGCATCGATCACTTCATAGACCTCCTGCAGGAAATAGGTACGAAGCGATCTATGATCCTGCGCGCGATCCCATGGGCAGCCGCCGGGTGCCAGCAGCCTATCCATCGTCTCCTCGAGCGGAGACAGTGTGAACGGCGCAGGCCCCTTTACTCTTGCTTTGCGGCTGTCGAAAAGGAAGAGGAATGGCTCCTTCCCAAGGTCATGCCGGAATTCATCCATGGTAAGCCTGCGAATACGGCCTTCCGAAGAGAGGAGGATGAGTGCGCTCTCCTTCTCATAGAGCATAGAAAGCCTCGATGACAGAATGGCCTTCTCCTCTTCTGTCACATCCTTTAAGATGAGAAGATGCGGCAGCGTAAGAGAGATCGATGCGGCCTCTTCCCCGCCTGCTATGGTGAACGCTTCATCCTCATGAAGCAGCCCCTTCGCAGAAAGGAACGTGAGTATTTGTTGTATAGTCATTGGCATCACCTCGCTTAGATCTTTGCTGTCATTATAGCATAAAATGATCGGCTCTATTTTAATGGCTCACGGAAAAAGGCTTCACAGGGATCCCGTCACTTTTTCCGGTCAAGCGCCCTTCACCCAAAATAAAAATCCGTCCGTGACAGATCGTCATAGACGGATTTTTATGGATTAAGCGTTTTTAGCTGCTTCGCAGATCTGGGTGAAGCCAGCCGGATCGCTGATAGCGAGTTCGGAGAGCATCTTACGGTTCACTTCGATACCAGCGCGGGTCAGGCCAGCGATGAGCTTGCTGTAGGTCAGGCCGTTCTGACGAGCTGCTGCATTGATACGGACAATCCAGAGCTTACGGAATTCTCTCTTCTTGGATCTACGGTCTCTTCTAGCATAGTAGAGAGCCTTCATGACCAGTTCGTTTGCTTTTCTGAACTGGGTGTGACGAGCACCTCTGTAGCCCTTAGCCAGTTTCAGAATCTTCTTATGTCTTGCATGAGCGGTAACGCCGCTTTTTACTCTTGCCATTCTCTTATATCCTCCTTATTAGCCGTTTGGAAGCAATCTTGCTACACGTTTGTAATCAGACTTGGAAACCAGTGCTGCTTTTCTGAAGTTTCTCTTTCTCTTCGGGGACTTCTTTTCGAGAATGTGGCTCTTGAATGCTTTGTTTCTCTTGAACTGACCGGATCCGGTTTCAGTAAAACGTTTTGCCGCAGCGCGACGGGTTTTCATTTTCGGCATTTTGTACTCTCCTTTGTTATGCTTTTGGGGCAACGATCATTGTCATGTTGCGCCCTTCTAATTTCGGTGGCTTTTCGCGAACAACGGTATCACCCAGTTCTTTAGCGAAACGGTCGAGAACATCCTGTCCAAGTTCTGGATGGGTCATTTCTCTGCCACGGAACATGATGGTCACTTTGACTTTGTTTCCATCACCTAAGAAACGCTGCGCATTCTTCAGTTTGACGAAGAAATCATGGTCTTCGATATTTGGACGAAGCTTGACTTCTTTGATCTGGAATACCTTCTGTTTCTTCTTGGCTTCTTTATCACGTTTCTGCTGTTCATATCTGTATTTGCCATAGTTCATGATACGGCATACGGGTGGACGGCCATTGGGTGCCACCTCGACGAGATCAAGTCCTTTTTCTTCCGCCATGCGAATCGCTTCATGGAGCGTCATGATCCCCAATTGTTCATTTGCATCGCTGACAACACGCAACTCTCTGGCGCGGATCTGTTCATTGATGCGAAGTTCCTTACCTATTCTTTTCACCTCCGAAATAGAAATCATTGCAAGTGTAAAGGCGGACAGCATCTGCCGTCCGCCTTGAGTTCATACGTAAACCTTAGTAGCCTGCGCCATGTAAGGTGAGAAGCGGATGACTTCTGCTTGCAATCAATTACAAGGGATATGATACTACAGAAATCGATCCAAGTCAAGAGGAAAAATGCAGAAGAGGAAGAGGGCATGCGGGATCAAAGCCTCTCAGGTGCTTATCACACGCCCCTCTTTGCCCCATAGCACCTGCTGAAACTGCTGCGCTTCTTTCACGGTGAAATTCACGGCTCTCTCGATGGAGCTGCCCGGATCCATTATTTCTTCTTCTTCTCGTCCTTCTTTCGTCCCTTCTCTTTCTTTTCTTTCTTCGGCTTCTTGACCTTATGGTGTACGTCTTTTCCCGCCTTTTCGCCTTTGGCATCACCCGCGGCTTCGCTGGCCTTTCTGTCTTCTTCGGCTTCTTTGGCGGCGAGGCGACCAGACTCTGCATCTGCTGCTTCCTGCTTGGCCGTCATCGCTTCAGCCTGCTCCCGATCCACGTCGCCTTCGCTCATTCTCGGCAGGACGACAGTGACGGTCGTGCCTTCCCCTTCGGTACTTTCGATAGAGAGCATGCCTTTGTGCTTTTCTACGATATGCTTGCAGATCGCAAGTCCCAGTCCGCTGCCGCCGGTCGCTTTGTTCCGGCTCTCTTCGGCACGGTAGAAGCGCTCAAAGACGCGTCCCTGCTTATCCTTCGGGATGCCGATGCCTGTATCCGATACCGTAAGGATCATCTTGTCTGCCCCCTCCGGTGAAAGGCGTGCGTATACATCCCCGCCTTCATGGTTGTATTTCACCGCATTATCCAGGAGATTCATGATAAGCTCAGAGAGAAGTGCTGCATTGCCATAGGTATAAAGCGGGTCTGTATCCACGTGCACCTTGACATGCTTGGCATCTGCCTGTGGAGAAATGAGATCAGCTGCATACCGCACCAAGCTGTCCACAGAGACGGTCTTCCATGTGATGGTGGTCTCTGTCTCCTCGATCTTAGAAAGATGCATGATGGTATCGATCAGTGTCATCATTCGCTGGGATTCATTCACGATGCGGCTGCCGAAGAGCCGCACCTCCTCGGGCTTCTGGTACATACCATTGGCAATCATTTCTGCGAACCCGCTGATAGAGGTCAGCGGTGTCTTCAGCTCATGCGAAACATTGGCAGAGAATTCGCGGCGCATTTTTTCAGCCATATAAGAAGCCGTCATATCACGAAGTACGATGAGAAGACCGGATTCTCCGTCGGTGAGTACGATCCGATTCATGACCATACGGAAGGGCTTATCAAAAAGGTACATGGTGTACTCCTGCTTCCCCTCACTGTGGTAGGCTTTGCCGATGACGCGAAGCCAGTCCTCATCATGATAAAGGCTCGCAATACGGCGGAAGCGCTTGTTTTCGTTCGGATGGAAAATATCTTCGATCGTCTTATTGTAATCGATGATCTCCCGGCTGCCGTTCAGAAGGATGATGCCGTCTGTGATGGTATCGACCACGATGCGGATCGTATTTCTTTCCTCTTCGATATCCTCCATATAGTTTTCGATATCATTGTGCTGCTCTTCGACCTTGCGGATGAGAGGACGCAGTTCCTTATATTCCGGTGGCAGCTCGTCCACCTTCTCCCCCTTCATGATACGCTGCACGAGGTCTCCCAAGAGATGGAAGGGCTTCAAAATGCTTTCTGTCTCCCGTTCCGCAGCAGCCAGACAGCCCACGGTAAAGACCAGGAGGAAGATGAAGATCTCCGGCAAGTAGGAGGAGTAGCCTTTGTAATTCACCATGCGTCCGCTGGAAAGCCGGAGTACCGTGCCGTCATCTGCTCTGACGGCATAATAACTCTTCGGCTTGTCAAAGGAGTCTTTATGCACTTCGTGTCCACTGCCCGTCGCAAATGCCGCCTTCACTTCGCCGCTTGCCTTGTAATCCTCCTCTTTGTGGTCACTGTCATAGATGACAGAGCCATCGGTATCGAGCCAGACGATGTGAATGGCACGTTCATTGTCTTTGAAGACCCAGTCCAGATACTCGATGCTGCTCTCTTCCTTGTCCTTGGAGACCGCGCCGGAAACGACACGCGCCGTGCGCCCGAGCTCTGCACTGATCTGCTCCTGCATGCCCTGATAATATAAGATGGCCGAGAGTATGAATGTCACGACCACGGATATGATGCCCATAAAGAGCAGGCTTTTATAAATTCTTCCTCTCATGTGTTTCTCCTACGTGAGTTGTATTAGTAGAAATATAAAATAGAGCAGCATAGCCGCCTATGCATGACTCCATAGGTAATAGGTTATAAATCAGGGATTAGGGGATTAGGGATTAGGGGCCTTGAGTGACTTGTGACTGGTGACTAGTGACTGGAATGCCAGCTCATGGCATCGCCATGATTTATACTTCGCGGCGCTTCCATATTTTTATGCGCCGCACCACCATTTCGCATTTCTCATTTCTAATTTCTCATTCAATCGAGGCTTTCA
>DLZS01000101.1:6209-7065 GCA_003447275.1 Dialister sp. | reverse complement strand
CCCTAATCCCTAATCCCTAATCCCTAGTCCCTAGTCCCTAGTCCCTAGACCCTAGTCACCAGTCACCAGTCACTACGCAAAGGAGCACATCAAATGGATTTCAATGAACTATGCATCGGCTGCCGGACGTACCGCAGGTTCCAGCCGAAAGAGATCGACGCGAACATTCTGGATGAACTCATGGAAAATGTCCGCATCGCAAATAGCGCGATGAATGCACAGGTGCTGCGCTACGTGCTGGTCAAGGATACCGCTCTCACCGCCGCCATGCAGCCCTTGATCCACTGGGCGGGAGCGCTCCCGCCGGAGCTCGGCACACCGAAGGCAGGCGAAACGCCCGTGGCTTTTGTCCTCATCTGCAAAGAGGGCCGCGGAAATCCGTGGGACGACATCGACGTGGGCATCGCTGCACGGACGATCACGCTGAATGCGTATGCACACGGCATCGGCTCAGCCATGCTGGGCGCAGTGGAATTCCCGAAGGTGAAAGAGCTTCTTGTGCTTCCTGAAAACTGGAATCCGCGCCTTCTCATCGCCCTCGGCTATCCAGGATGCGAGAGCCATATCGTGGACGTGCCTGAAAACGGCTCGACCAAGTACTTCCTCGATGAGAAAAAGGACTACTGCGTACCAAAGCGTCAGCTGTCTGATATTTGTATCAAGAAATGATGCACGCAAAAAGCCTGCCCGACAGGGGCAGGCTTTTTTGTGTGGGGAGCAAGAAGGTGCAATGGGTTCAATAGCGGCGAAGACAATATGTGCAAGCGAACTGGATTTTTAGGAGCGTAGCGACGCTAAAATCCAGTGAGACGCCATTTCGAGCGTAGCGAGATGGGGCATGCTAGCGGTATAGCGT
>DLZS01000101.1:1672-5962 GCA_003447275.1 Dialister sp. | reverse complement strand
AGCTCCCCCGATGGGGAGCCAAGAACGTTCTTCCGCTTAACTTAATAGCATTACCCGATGGGGAGGGGGCATTCCACCACTTCTCACTAAGCCCAGAAGTTAACAAATCGCCACACTAGTCTCCCAGTCTCTTGGTCTTTCAGTCTCCTAGCCACTCATCCCCAGCTACCAGTCACTAGTCACCAGCTACTATTTACTTATCCGATCTCAAACACCACGGTGACACGGCTCTGGAGCTTCGTGTCTCCGGGGGAAAGCGGGGTCGATTCTTTGGCATCTGCTGCCGCACCTGCCATCATGCGTACATTCATCGCGCGGTACGGGGTGACATCGGCACTGTCTTCATTGACAGAGATCACATTCACGACCGAGCGGCCCAGCGTGCCTGCCATGATCTGTGCCTTGCGAAGCGCAGCGGCAGTCGCCTGTCGCAGGGCTTCCTCCTTGTACTCCTGCGTCTTGCTCACGGAGAAATCCACGGAGTCGATGCGGTTCGCTCCGGCTTCTACGGCGGCATCCATGACGGCGGCCGTTTTATCCAGACGGCTCACCACGACCTTCATGGAATTCGTGCATTTATATTTCTTCGACTTCACGCGGCCCTTATCATCATAGATATTCTGCGGATACACATTGTAATTCTGCGTCTCGATCCTTGACGCATCTGCACCGGCGGCAATGACGGCATTCCGCACATCGGTCATGATCTGGGCATTCTCACGAGCCGCATTCTTCACCTGCGCCGACTCTGTCTCCACAGAAAGGTAGATGGCAGCGGTGTCACTCTTTGCTGTGACCTCTGCGCTCCCCGATACGGTGAGGCTCCTGCGCGGCAGCTCCTCGGCCTGAACTGACATAGACGAGAAAAGCAGCATCCCGGCTGCTGCGATGGCGATCCATTTCTTCTGCATAGGTCTTCCTCCTTTAAAATTGACTAACGGTCATTTTCTTTATTATAGGGAAAGAAACCAAGTTTGTCAAATGGAAGGGAACGGGTTCAGGGTTCGTCCCTGGGGCGTATCGCCCTTTGATTGCGGATGAAAGCTTCGCTTGAATGAGAAATTAGAAATGAGAAATGGTGGTACGGCGCATTTCGTCATCCTGGGCGGAGAAAAACGTCGTATGTTAAAAAACGGCTTATCTGAAATAGGAGAACTGAGTCGAAGGATCTAAGCGCCGCGAAGTTTTGATAGCGCTTCGCGCCTTCGTCATTTCGAGCGTAGCCGAGAAATCTTTATTGCAGAACACTCATTGTCGCATATAAGGCAGCACCAGAACATCGTTTTACCTCGGCGCATACATGCTGATTTCTGCAATGCAGTAGAGATCGAGGGCTGCGCTCGGGATGACGATGACGGAGAATCCCAATCACTCCTAATCCCCAATCCCTAGCCACTAGTCACCAGCCACTCCTGATTCCACATCCTCCTCGTCGATCACACGCACGCCCGCCCGACGCAGCGCCTTCGCAAGGAGCCCTTGACCCTTGATCTTTTTCCCGCTGAATGTGCCGTCATAGATCTCATGAACCCCGCAGGTGGGACTTTTCGCCTTGAGGATCGCACACTCGATCTCTTCCCCCGCAAGCGATTCCAGTGTCCGTGCGACACCGGCGCGATACACGGCATCCAGATCCTTCCCTTCGCAGGAGATCACGCGTCCTTCGCGAAGCTCCACCGGCGGCCGCGGGACCGGCATGCCGGCGGCGACCTCCGGGCAGACAGGGATCACCTCTCGCCCCTTCACATAGGAGAGTACAGCTTCATTCCGATTGTTTCCGCCGCTGTACTTGCAGTTTCGCCCCAAAAGGCAGGCGCTGACGATGATCTTCTTCATAAAGACTCCTTTGGTAAACAGATTCTATGGGTTCCATGGGTTCAACGGGTTCTAGTGGCAACTTCGCTGCCATTTGAGATCATGGTATTCTCGTATCCCCAGCCCCGAAGGGGCGGATAGGGCACTGGCGGTATGAAAGAGAGCGAGGAAATGCAGAGAGGTGCGTCGTTTATCGGACTGCAAGAAAGATTTCTCGCTTCGCTCGAAATGACGATACGAGAACGTCTGATGTCTCCTAGTCTCCTGGTCTCTTAGTCCCCAATCCCTAGCTACCAGTCATAAAAAAGCGGCGCGTGAAGCCGTGCGCCGCTTTGCTTCATTCCATCCCCGTCGCTCCCAGCATGACGGCGAGATCGTAGAGATCTCTGCGGAATGGTTCTTTCTCTTTTTTTGCCTCTTCGTAGGAAAGAATGCGCACGCGGCCTCTGTGCATACCGATGAGCGCTCCGGTCTCTCCCCGGAGGAGTGCAGTCACCGCGCACGCGCCCAGGACGGAGCCGAGCTGGCAGTCTCTGGCCGTCGGCTGACCGCCGCGCTGGATGAAGCCGAGCGTGGTCGTACAGACGTCGATCTTTGTATGCTCTTTCAGCCACTCCCCCAGCGAGCGGGCATCGTCCGCGCCTTCCGCACAGATGATGATGCTGTTCGTCCGTCCCAGCTTCATCTGCGCCTCGAGGCTCCGTGCCAGCGTCTCCCGTTCAAAGGGTACCTCCGGCACCAGGATGTACTCTGCTCCGCAGGCAAGGCCCGCATCGAGTGCGATGTGTCCCGCGAAACGTCCCATGACCTCCACAATGGCGGCACGTTCGTGGGCAGACGCGCTGTCGCGGATGCGGCTCACGGCAGAAACGACCACGTTCACCGCCGTATCATGACCGATGGTCTCATCCGTCCCATGCATGTCGTTATCAATGGTACCCGGTACCGTCACTGTCGGGATGCCGAGGTGCGTCAAAACCTCTGCCCCCTGCACAGAACCGTCGCCGCCAATGACAACGAGCCCGTCGATGCCGTGCTTCCTTAAAATATCCGCCGCTTGGATCTGATTCTTCCGTTCAAAGAAAGCCTGACAGCGCGCTGTGCGCAGCATCGTCCCGCCGCGCAGCACGATCCCGCCCACAGACGCCGAAGTCATCGGCGTGATGTCTTCATCCAGAAGTCCTGCATAGCCACGCTCAATGCCATATATCTCGGCGTCCATGGCAAGTGCCGTCCGGACAACGCTTCTCACAGCTGCATTCATGCCCTGTGCATCACCACCGCTGGTCAGTACAGCCAGTCGTTTCATAATAGTTGCCTCCTCATAGATAAGAAATCAGGAATGGAAGCTGCGCCCTTTATCACAATCTCCGCTCAGCGAACTCCACATGATGTTGGTCCAGATAGCGGGCGATCAGGATCGCGGTCTGCTCCGGGTGGCAGTTGGTCGTATTGATGACCACATCCACACGGTCGCGCCACTTCGCCCATTTCCGCAGCATCTGCCGCACGTAGCCATCCACGTCGGAATAGTCCATGGTCGGACGCTTGCCGATGCGGCGGCGCACCCGCT
The DNA here is from genome assembly GCA_003447275.1 of Dialister sp. Taxonomy (GTDB): domain Bacteria; phylum Bacillota; class Negativicutes; order Veillonellales; family Dialisteraceae; genus Dialister. The sequence continues at coordinate 2,574 of DLZS01000101.1, read as the reverse complement.
CTGCGAGGCGGTACGGCTTCGCATAGAGCAGCACCATCACGCCATGCTCCGCAAGGAGGTGAAATTTCTCTTCCGTCATGGGGTAATTGCCCCCCATCGCGATCACCGCTTCATGATAGTAACGGACGCGGCTGATCACCTGCATTTCCTTTTCCGCGAAGGCCTCTGCCCCCGCATCGCGATAGAAATCGGCGATCTTCATCCCCGTATCCCGCTCCATCATGCGGTCTGTGTCCGCGAGCTGCCAATCCAGTCCATCGGCCAGAATCTTCGCCGCTCTGCTTTTACCGGTCCCCATCGGACCGATCAGTACGATATTTCTCTTCTTCATAGGTACCTCGGCTTTGAAATGCAGTGATCTCGATCGCAAAGGACAAGACCGTCCCTTCCCGTTTCAATCGGACGAGCTTCACCGCATTCCACACTTCTTTGCTTTTTATTATATCAAAGCCGCGGACAATTTGTGAAAAACTGCCAGTGCCAACTACATGAATTTTATTAAAATTTCCATTCTTGTCCTCTGAGATCTCTTCCACGGAGACGCCTGCCTCCTCGAGCAGCTTCCCATAGGCCGAAGCCGGTGTCTTTTGAAAGAGCGACGAAAGGAGATCCAGATGCGCCGCATCCCGCTCTGCGTGCCGATACGACAGCAGGAGCTGATTCTCTGTGGCCATCCCTTCCGCCCTCTCCCGCAGCTGCCCCGCCTCCCGGAAAAGAAGACCGCCGGACAAAAGGAGCAGCAGCGCCAAAAGCCCATACATCAGTGCATACTTCGGATCATGCAGAAATCGGGATGCCATGGCGTCTCCTTTCATTTTAAGGGTTCAAGGGTTCAACAGGTTCTACGGAGGTAGTGGCGGTATGAAAGAGAGTGGGAAGGAGCGTCTCAAGTCGACGATTTA
>DLZS01000101.1:0-1467 GCA_003447275.1 Dialister sp. | reverse complement strand
CCGCTGACGCGGTCCCCCTTCCCCGATGGGGAAGGCAAATTAGTAGCGGCTACGCCGCAAATATTTATGGGGCGATGCCCGAAGGCTGGAGGATAGAAGTCAGATATCTGGCGTCTGATATCTGATGTCTCCCAGTCTCCTAGTCTCCTAGTCTCTTGTCTCTCACCAGCTGCCCCTTCCCGCTCTCATACCCGGCAGAGTGCCTTCTCCCATTCCCTGCGGAAGATACCCGCCTTCCGCTTCACCAAGGGAAGCTCGCGGCCGCCTTCGAGCGTCAGTGTATCCTGCCCGATCGCCTTCACCCGCTCCGCATTGACGAGTATGCCGCGCCCCGGCGAAAGGAAATGGAAAGCACTCCGTCCCCTGAGCCTTTCCGTCAGGGAAGAGAGCGTCGATGAAAGGCAGAGCTCCTCGCCGCCGGAAAGATACAGGCGCTGCACATGGTCTTCGGAGATCACCGCTTCTATGTCTGCCAGCGCGACCGAGCGCCAGCCATCGGCCGTCTTGAGAAGCACCTTCCGCCGCCAGCTCCCCTCCAGTGCGGAAAGGCAGCGATCGATGGCCTCTCTCACCTCCGCCTCCGTCGCCGGAAGGAGCAGATAGTGCTGCGCCCCCAGACGGAAGGCAGCGAGCGCACGGCTGTCATCCTCTGCAAGAAAGACCATTTCCGTATCACTCCACCGCTCCCGCACATCGGCTGCCGTCTGCATCGCCCCTTCGGGCAAAAAGGACAGATCCCAAAAGAGCAGGTCGAAGCGCTCCTCCCCGCGTCGCCAGTCGCCCAGAAAGGCGTAGCTGTTGTCATACGACACGCAGGAGAGCGACAGCCCCCTAGAGCGCGTCATCTCTCCCAGAAAACGCCGGATGAGTCCGGCCGTCTCTTCGCTGTGACTGATAATCCCTGCCAGAAGCATCGCCACTCCTCCTCTCTTGCTTCTCATATTATAATAGAAAATATATTTTTTATTCAAGGCAGAGAGCCTCCCCGCCCCCCGTCAAGGAAATATCTCATCCGCCTTTGCTCTCTGTCAGCAGAAAGGATCCCTATGTCCTCCTATCTCACACCGCTTCTTGTCGCTTTAGGCGGCGCACTGGGCGCACTCACGCGATACACCGTCACACTACTTGCCGCCTCCTTTCTGGGAAGCAGCTTCCCCTATGGCACGCTCCTCGTCAATGGAACCGGCTCTTTCCTGATCGGTCTCCTCGCCTTCTTCTTCACCCAGCACTTCCCCTCCCCCCTTGCCTCTGCATTTCTGGTGACGGGATTCCTAGGCGGCCTCACGACCTTCTCCTCCATGATGAATGAGATCATGCAGTTTTTCCTTGCCGGTCACCTTCTCGAAGGATGCACCTACCTGCTCTCCCAGCTCCTCATCGGACTTCTTGCCGTCTTCGCCGGATACCTTCTCATGAGCCGGATCAGCCTGTAGCTTCCCGCCGACAAAAGGCGATGTGAAATAACGA
>DLZS01000015.1:31989-35589 GCA_003447275.1 Dialister sp. | reverse complement strand
ACCGAGGAAAACTTGACACTTACTTCTTATGTTCTCCACCTTGCTTAATCTTGCTTAATGTTGCTATAATAATATAAAGGTGATAGGAGCTGGCCTTGTGCCGGCTGGTTTTATGGGAATGCGGCTTTTTCTGCCAGAGATCGGAACCGTGTTTCCTGACTAAAGAGAGTGAATCCTATGAAAAAAATTGCTTTTTACGGAAAAGGTGGTATCGGAAAGTCCACGACGGCTTCCAATGTGTCAGCGGCGCTCTCCCTCATGGGGAAGAAGGTCTGCCAGATCGGGTGCGACCCGAAGAATGACTCGACGCGTCTTCTATTAGGACATATTTGTAAAGAGACCGTGCTGGATCAGGTGCGGAGAAAGGATTCTGATGAGATCTGCATAGAGGATATCGTACATACAGGATTTCATGGTATCACCTGTGTCGAAGCAGGTGGACCTGAGCCGGGGGTGGGCTGCGCGGGACGTGGCATCATCGTCGCATTGCAGCTTCTGGACAAAATGAAAGCCATCCCTGATATGGATGTGACGCTGTATGATGTCCTCGGGGATGTCGTCTGCGGAGGTTTTTCCATGCCGATCCGTGAAGGATACGCGAAGGAGATCTATATCGTTTCCTCCGGCGAGCTGATGTCTCTCTATGCGGCGAATAACATCGCCAAGGGTATTCGCCGCTTTGCGGCAAGGGGAGAGGTGCGTCTCGCAGGTATCATCGGAAACAGTCGCAATGTGCCCGGCGAAAAGGAACTTCTGACCGAATTCTGCAAGAAGCTGAATACCCGCCTCGTCGCTTTCATTCCGCGGGATAAGATCGTGAATCTGGCGGAAAATCATAAGCAGACGGTGCTATCGTATGCTCCGGAATCTTCGCAGGCGGATGTATATAGAGCTCTTGCGAAGACCATTTGGGAGAACACGGAGCTTTCCATCCCGACTCCGATGACATTTGATGAGCTGGAGAAACTGGCAGGTACCTATGGCACTCAAGACTAAATGGCTTTTGTCGAAATCAAAATCGTGCAGTTGCACGCTGGTCGGCGTCTACCGCTCGCTCGCCTTCTGCCCCGGCGTGGTTGTCATTCTTCATGGTCCGATCGGCTGTGCGCATGTGGCTTCCACCATGGATCTGGGGGCCAGCTTCCGTGTCATGGCGGATGGGGGAAAGGAAAACCGCGAGACGATCCCGCTCGTGTCTTCTCATTTGAGGGAAAAAGATGGCATTTTCGGTGGGATCGACCGCCTCTCTGATTGTATTTCCTATGTGATGGATACCTATCACCCGAAGTGCGTATGGATCGTTTCCTCCTGCGTTGCAGGGGTCATCGGAGATGATATCGAACAGGAAGCGAAAGCGGCAGAGGCCTCTTATGGGATTCCTGTCATTCCCATGCCGTTTGCAGGATTTTTGGGTGGGGAGTATTCCGATGGCTACTATCAGACCACAGAGATGATGATTCGTCGGTTCTTCCGAAAGCAGAAGCACATAAAAGGGCGCGTGCTGCTTCTTGGAGATCAGATGGGTCCGGAAGGGCAGTATGTACGTGAAGTGAAGCGGCTGCTCTCCCGCTTCGGTCTCACGGTGAAGTGGCAGTTTCCCGGGCATGTGCCTTTCGAGGCGTGGAAGGATATTCCCTCGGCTGACTTTTCCATCCTTTTGGGAACGGTGGGGCAGCCGGGCGGCATGATGAAGATCGCACGCCTCTTAGAGGATACCTATGATGTGCCGACACTCGGAGACGTATACCCGGTCGGCTGGGAGCGAACGAAGGACTGGATCCGCGCACTGGCTGACCTCCTTCATGAAAAGGAACGGGGGGAGGCGATCATCAAAGAAGAAGAGGCACGCATCGATCATGCGGCCTCGTCTTTCCTGCCTGTCACAGAGGGAAAAAACGCAGTCATCGGGATCGGCCGCGGCCCGCGCTGGTATCATCCGCAAGAGACCATCGCCCGCATCGAGCGCCTGCACCTTGCCTGCTCGGGGATCGTCTTCTTCGATAATCTGACGGAGGATGACAAAAAGACCCTGCGGGAGGAAATCGCTGCCGTGGGAGACATCCCGATCTATGACAGCCGCGAGGGACAGGCGGTGATGGATGCCTGTGACATCCTCCTTACAACGAATGAGATCTACAATACGAAAGCGCGGCAGCTCTTCATCCCGATGGTGCCATTAACCGGCACAGAGGGTGAGATCGCAGAGCTTCGCGCGATGTATCGGCTACTTTGCCGCTATGGGAAGAAAGGGGGCGTCGCCTATGTCACGGTCTGAGTGGGAAGCGGCCTGCCACCACGGCAGTACCTGTGCGCTGACGGGATCAGCGGCATTCTTTGACTCCATCCCGGGGAGCTTCACGGTGGTGAATGGCCCGCTCTGGTGCTATTTTTATGCGATGAAATATGTGGATAATGAGAATCCGATGGCGTCCATGCGCTTTTCCTGTACACAGGTGGGCCCGAATTCTCTTGTCTACGGGACGGAGGATGATCTGCGTAAGGGGCTTTCCAGTATAGAGACCTATGCGAAGCCCGAACGTGTCTTTGTAGAGAATAACTGCAGCGTCAGTCTTGTCGGTGACGATGTGCAGGGCATCGCCGACCAGATGGATCTCCCATGGCCGGTCTATGCGATGGACAGCGGCGGCATGAAAGGAAGCTTTGAGGCGGGGTATTTCGCAGCCTCTCTTCGCATCGAAAAGGAAATGAAAACGAAGGAGAAGATCCCTGCATCCGTCAATGTGCTTGGCCTCTCTACCGTTCATATGAAGGGACGGGAGGATGCGGAAGAAATCCGGCGGCTGCTTTCTCTGTGCGGCATCCGCGTGATTTCTATGCCGGGCGGCGGAAGCAATTGGGACGACATCATGGATGCTCCTTCGGCATCTCTCAATATCGTCGTGAGAGATGAACTGGGGCTCTCGCTCGCCAAACAGATGGAGCGGGATTTCGGGACGCCGTATATGTCCAGCGGCCTTCCTTACGGGACGGACGGTACGATGACCTGGCTCTCGGAAATCATCGAAAAGCTGGGAGCGGGCGAATTGACACGCGCCTCGCATGAGGCGGCGAAGCTGAAAGAATTTTTACTTCGAAAAGGCAATAATCTGGAGTCTCTCTGGGGACCGCTCTGGTTTGATGCCGTCCTCATTTCAGCGCCGCCGTCGGAAGCACTTGGCATCGCTGAAGCGATCCGCAGCGAATGGATCGATACCGCGCGTCTTTGCATCCATGCCCAGTGTGAGACAGAGAAATCAACGCCGGCAGCAGATGCGATCCGTGTCGTCATGAAAAATGAAAAGGAGATCGCCAAGGATTACGAAGACTGGCAGGGAGGACTTGTCCTCTCATCTTCCCACGAGACGCACCTCTTACGGCGTATGGGAAGATCGTTCACCGGCTTCCATATCGCACTTCCGTCGCATGACGAGGTTCATTTTTCCGATCTTCCGCAGTGTGGCCTTCGCGGGGCAGGGTATCTCTACGAACAGCTGTGGAATGCGAAGCTGAGAAAGTGATGGGTTCAGGGTTAGCCCGTGGGGCGTGCCGCTTTTTGACTGCAAATGAAAGCTTTGCGCAAATGAGGAATTAGGAATGAGG
>DLZS01000015.1:0-31755 GCA_003447275.1 Dialister sp. | reverse complement strand
AATGAGGAATTAGGAATGAGGAATTAGGAATGAAGGTGGCGGCTTCGCCGCGAGTATATATGGGGCGATGCCCGAAGGCAGTATTCAAGTCACAAGTTACAAGAAAAAGCCATGCCATCAAAAAGACGGCATGGCTTTTCGCATGCTATATTTTGTTGATCACCTCTTTTTTCAGCGCAAGTCGCTTGCTGTAGAGATGGCTCGCGAGAGGGAAGGCGAGAAGCCCTACAGCAAGAAGGAGCGCAGAGTTTCTTTCCAGCTGGTAATAGCTGCCATAAATATATAGATTCCTCGCGGCTTCTGCTACATAAGTGTAAGGGGAAAGGTGAGCAAGAAACTGCACCCAGTCTGGCATCGGGGGGAGTGGCCAGGTGAAGCCGGAGAGAATGAAAGCGGGAACGGTATAGCTGACAGAAAGACGAGAGAAGAGCAGCTCGTCTTTTACGACACAGGCAAGGAGTGCGCCCAGCTGTACAAGGCAGAAGATGAAACTGCCTGCCAAAAGCAGGTGCTCTCTCCAAGTGCCATTCACCGGCAGGTAGAAAAAATGTTTCCCTATTTCCAAGAAGAGGATATAGGACATCATGCCAAAGAACCAGTACACGAAGCTTTTTACGAGCCAGCGTTTCCACGGGGAGAGCGCCCACTCTGCCTCTGTCACGTGGTTCTTCGGCCAAAGAATGGAGGCGGATACGGCGAGAAGGATGCCCTGCTGCATCGCGATCAGAGCCAGCCCGAAGACAAAGAATCGCATGTAATCCAGCTCCGGATTTCCAAGGACGCGGTAGGAAAAGCGAACGGGAGAGAGGCGTCTCTCGGCAAGGTATGGCACCTGACTGACATCGCGGGCGATCAGTTTTTCACCGATTTCCTGATTAAAGGCCTGTATGATATCAAAGGCAGCGATATTGGTATTACTGCTGATGATGATATTGCTGCCATCAGCGATCACGAGCACCTGACTTTGACGCTCGTGCTGTATATTCTTCGCAAATCCTTTCGGGATCACGAGGGCAGCGCTGTGCCGTCCTTCTGTCTGGAAGAAATCTTCGACGTCTGTCAGTTCGCTTCCCCAGTACTTGCCATCAAAGGCATCGCTGGTCGCAAATTTTTCGGATAGATTTCTGCTGTAGGAGCTTTGGTCCTGATCAACAATGAGGAGAGGGATATGATTCACGATACCCCAGGTATAGAGCCACGAGAAGAGCAAAAGATAGGCGGAAGCCGCGCAGATGAGAAGAATGCCTCGCCTTATATCTCGAAAGAAGATCAGGTGGATCTCATTCCATAGAATAGACAGGATGCCTTTCATAGCTGCACCTCCTGCCGGGATTTTTTCAAAAGCAGCAAGTAGCTGATGCCGTAGAGGAGAAGGCCGACCGACGCGAAGAGTGCTGCACTATGCATAAGCAATTCGGAGCGGCCGGCGAGGGAGAGATCGCGCATCGGCATGGCCAGGTACGTGATGGGGAATATCATGCGGATAAGGGTGGGGAGCTGATCCAGCCACTCATTCGGCCAGCTGAGGCCGCTGTAAAGCATCCCCGGCATGATGAAAAGAAGCATTTCCTGCAGCGCAAGTACAGGGCTTGGAAATGCAAGAGCCAGCACCATGCCAAGTCCTGTGAAGAAAAAGACAAAGGTCATTTCCAAAAGGAGAAATTCGTACCACGCGCCGCGAAGCGGGACGGCAAAAAGGATGTGGGAGAGCCACAAGCTCACCGTGAAAGCCAAAGGAGACAGGATTTCCATTGCTACCATCTTTCCTGTGATGAGAGCGCTCTTGTACTTCCAGTGACGCTTTCGATCCTTTTCAAAGAAATCCACAGCATAGAGGAAGATGGAAATCTGCACGCCATTGCAGACCAGCCCAAGCAGCATGAAATTGCAGTAGCCGTTGGTGGGGTTATTCAGGATGCGGACGCTCATGGCCGCCGGATAGGCAGTCTTCAGCGCGTGATCCGGATAATAAGTCATCCGTTCCAGAATGCGCTGGCTACCGGAAACCAGAAGGTTCATATTGATTTCTTCGGATGCGACAAGGGAGGCACTCCCATAGACCATATTGGAGGCATCGATGTAGATGCCGACATCGGCAGGAACGGCGGTTTTGATGTGCCTATCCAGCTGCGGCTCGATCTCAATGCCGACTTTGGCTTCCCCATTTTCTATAGCAGCGAGCATTTCTTCATGGGTGGCAACCTGTTTTGTGACAGTGAATCGGTCAGATGTATGGTAATTCGAGATCAGTAGCCGGGAAATCTTGGTTTGCTGGTGGTCACAGACCACGACCGGGATATGATTCAGCACATTGGCGCTGTAAGCGGCCCCTAGCAGAAGTGTATATATGAGAGGAAGGCAGAGCAAAAGCAGGAAGGCGCTTGTATTCCAACGGCCTTCCCTTCTAAATTCAGAGAGAAAAGCGGCTTTCCATTCTGCATACCAGCTTGTTATCATGGAGTCACTCCTTTTATGTATGCTGACGGAGTCGCTGCTCCGCCTCTTTCGTCATCATAAACATCATCATGTAGGCACCAAATTCGGCCAATTCCTCAGCCAGCTCTCCGCTGAAAAGAAAGAAGGCGGTGCGCTCTCCGACCCAGGAGAACCCGATAAAGAGGAGAAGCAGGATCGAGGAGGTGATGGGGATCTTTGTGATTTTGAGTGCCTGCCACACTTTGGCTCGGTATAAAAGGACAAGAAGCACAGCGAGAAGGATGCCTACCATAGGATGGACCATCTTGCCATAGAGCCCCATTTCGCTATAGGAAATAAAGCCTCCACTCGCGGTGGGGAAGAAGGTGCGGCCCCAGCTGATTTCTCTCATGATGAGAAGGAAGTAGTAAAGAATGCCCGCTTTCCAAAGAGTGTAAGGCCGTCCTCCCCAATCCTGAAAACGATGGTCAAGGGCGGCAGAGCACAGGATGAGCCCGCCAAAGAGCCAAAACATTTGCAGATTCTCGATGATGCCATTCTCGCAGCCGAAAGACTCCGGTAACCTGGAGGCCAATGGAAACATGAGGAAAAAATAAATCCATCCCGGAATAAACAGAGGATCTTTTCTAAACATGCATGCTCCTTTCCTGTGGATGCCTTATTTGGCAGATCAATCGTAATACCATTGACTAGTCGCTATTTCCTTCGACGGAAACCACCTTGAAACGCATGCCGGGGCGAATGCGGGGGTCATTTGTCTGGACTTTGACATTGAATGTGATGATATCATCATCATTTCCTCGCTCGCTGGTGGCGCGATAGGTGGCAAAATTCGGCTTCTTTGAGATGTCTACGATGACGCCATCGATTTTTAGCTGTGGATTGCGTCCCTCCATATGCACACGCGCATGAAGCGGGTACTTGTCCAGTTCGGTTTCCTTGACTTTGAAATCCACCCAGTTGTCCACGGGATCCTGCACTGCGACGATGGGCATACCACTGGAAATCATGGCACCGATATCGGAGTACTTCGTGGTCACGATCCCGTCGAAGGGAGCCACAAGGGTGGTTTCGCCCTGATTGATGCTTGACTGTTTCCATGCTTCTTCGCTGGCTGCCAGGCTTGCTTTGGATTGTTCATAGACAGCGGACATGACGTCACGTTTGTTGCTGTACGATTCATACACCGCTTTGGATACAGCACCATTCTGGTAGAGCATTTCATAGCGCTGGATGTCACGGAGAGCTTGGTCGTAATTGGCCTCGGCCTGCAGGCAGGCTGCTTTAGCGGCTTCCACTTTCGCCTGGGCGGCGGACTCCAGCGCGTTTTGTTCACGCTGGTCGATTTCCGCCAGCTTTTCACCCTTTTTCACTTCACTGCCTTCCTTGACGTACAGCTTGATAAGACGTCCGGGTACCTTGGTATTGATGTCCACTTCTGTCGCGTCGGCCTGCCCCCAGAGAGCGTTGCTGTCCCGGAGCTCACTCTGACCGCAGCCTGCTGTGACCATGAAAGAAAGTGCAATCGCACTGCTTAGAAAAAAACGCTTCCAATGCTTCATAAAAGGCCTCCTTGAAACCTTTGGTACTGCATAATTATTTTAAGTACCGTTAAGGAAAAATAAAAATGCAACAGTCTGCTGCATTTTTACTATATGTATGGCGTCACTTCGAAGAAACCGCTGCTTTACCCATTGAATCAGCGTTTCCTTAACATACCTTTGAACAGGATATCCAGCAAATTGTGCATGGCTTTTTCGTAGGTCAAGCCATTTCCTGCCAGAAAACTATAGGAGGTAAAGCTCTCAAAGGCATCTTTCAAAATATGCCCGATCAGACTGACCTGAAAAGGACGAAGCGTACCTTCTTCGATGCCTTGCGTGAGAAGGACTTCCACATGTCGCTGCCGTTCCAGCCGTGAGTTTTCGATTTTCTGCCATTGCTGGGGATACATGCGTTTCAAGTCTTCATAGACATTCGTATTGAACATTTCCGCATCGTAGGGGTGGATGGTCAAGAGGGCCTCTACTTTCTCCGGGATGGGGATATCCCTGGCAAAGATGGCATGCTCTTCCTCTGTCATATCCGATAAAATGATATCGACCATTTCATCGATCAGGTTTTCTTTGGAAGAAAAATTTTCGTAAAGCGAGCGTTTGCTCACTTTCAGCCTGGTCGCGAGATCCTGCATCGTGAAGCGCAGGCCGCGCATTCTGATTTCTTCCATGGCTGCATGGATGATGATGTCTTTCATGATACGTTTGGTACTCCTATATTTTCTCTAGTACCATCATTATAGCATGAGGAACCCGATTGTCAATGGGAAGCAGCGATGAAAATGTTACCTTAAGATTTTTCTGGAAACACTGATTCAATCGATGTCAGATTTTACTCTTGAATTTGACTCTGCGATTTAATCAGCGTTTTCTTCTATACGAAGATGTCCAACCATGCTATAATGGGATGGAATTTTATTGCATTTTGCATGGTAAAGGAGCATTTCAATCATGAGCAAAGTTTACGTCATCGGACATAAATCCCCAGATACCGACAGCATCGCGGCTGCGATTTCTTATTCCTACCTGAAGCAGCAGCAGGGCGTGGAAGCCGTCGCTGCCAGAGCGGGCGAACCGAATAAGGAAACCTGCTACGCACTGGACTATTTCAAGGTAGAAGCACCGGAATACCTCGAAAAAGTCGAAGCGGGCACGAAGCTCATCCTCGTCGATCACAATGAATCCAAGCAGTGCGTCGATGGGGCGAAAGATGCCGATGTACTGGAACTCATCGACCATCACCGCATCGGTGACTTCGAAACGACAAATCCGATCTTCATCCTCGTCCGTCCGGTAGGCTGCGTGAATACCGTCATCTGGGGGCTCTACAAGTCTGCTGGCGTAAAACCTTCTCAGGCTGTCGCCGGCATGATGCTTTCTGCGATCATCTCCGATACCGTTCTCTTCCGTTCCCCGACAACGACCGAAGAAGATAAGGCCGCAGTTAGAGAACTTGCAGAAATCGCCGGTGTCGACTATGAAAAGTACGGCATGGATATGCTGAAAGCAGGCGCAGACATTTCTGACTACTCGGCGGAAAAACTCGCCGGCAACGATACCAAGGAATTCGAATCGGCTGGTAAGACCTTCAGCTGCGGACAGATCTCCGTCATGGATCTCGCTCCGATCAATGCGAAGAAGGCGGACATCATGGCCGCTCTGGAAGCCACCAAGGCTGCCAAAGGCTATGCTGCTTCCTACCTCATGGTGACGGATATCCTCGCAGAAGATACCTATCTGTGGTTCACCTCCGGCGCAGAAGAGGCCGCAGAAAAGGCATTCGGCAAAAAAGCAGAAGACGGCGCTGTATATCTGCCGAAAGTCATGTCCCGTAAGAAACAGGTCGCTCCGTTCCTTCTGAAGGCTTACGCTGAATAAGGAGATCGAGTGCATAAAAGCCCATACGACGGAAGTCATATGGGCTTTTCTTAATGAGGATGAAGGTGTGGTTCTCCCTCTTTCCTTTGGAAGGAGGCTGGTTTGCGCTTTCTGCCAGACAAACATATCCTGCTCAAAATCACAGAACCTATAGAACTCGCTGAACCTTATTCCCAAATCCCTTGATACTATGAAAAGGACGACTCATGAACAACTATTTAAATACATTAAATCCCCGGCAGCGGGAGGCGGTCGAGACGGTGAAAGGGCCTGTACTCATCATGGCAGGCGCCGGATCCGGCAAGACGAAAGCTCTGACCTGCCGCATCGCATACATGCTTGAGCAGGGGATCTATCCGAATGAAATCCTCGCGATCACCTTCACGAACAAGGCGGCGCAGGAAATGAGAGAACGTGTACACAATCTGGTGGGACCTGCTGCGGACCGCATCTGGATGTATACCTTTCACTCCTTTGGTGCGCGCTTCCTTCGGCGTGAGATAGCTTCCTATCCGCCTTATACGGACAGGTTTACCATTTATGACTCGGATGACTCGAAGACGCTGGTGAAAAACTGCCTGAAGGAGCTGAATCTGGATGATAAGCAGTATCAGCCGAATGCGATGCAGAACCGGATCTCCTCTGCGAAGAACCAGCTGATCGATCCGAAGAAGTACAGAGAGCTGGCAGGGAGCAATTTCTTCAACCAGAAAGCGGCGGATGTATATGAGCTCTATGACAAGCACATGAAGGAGAACAATGCGCTCGATTTCGATGATCTCTTATATATCACGACGAAGCTGCTCTCCATCGAGACCATCCGCAAGCGCTGGCAGGACAGATTCCACTATATCCTGATCGATGAATATCAAGATACGAACCATGCGCAATACCTGATGGCGAAGTACATCGCAGGGAATACGCAGAATATCTGTGCGGTCGGTGATGCGGACCAGAGCATTTATTCCTGGCGCGGCGCGGACCTACGGAATATCATGGATTTCCAGAAGGACTATCCGAAGGCGAAGCTCATCAAGCTCGAGCAAAACTACCGCTCGACGCAGACGATCCTGGACGCGGCAAATGCAGTGATACAGAACAATCCGGATCGCCCGTCGAAGCGCCTGTGGACAGAGAATAATGCCGGTACGCATCTCAAGCATTACACCGCGATTGATGAACATGCGGAAGCAAATTTCATCATCGAAACGATGCAGAAAGAGCATTTGGAAAAGCATCGCCCCTATGGCGATATGGCTGTCCTCTACCGCATGAATGCGCAGTCGCGTGTCATCGAAGAAGCGCTCGTCAGACGCGGCATCGGCTATACGATGGTCGGCGGGACACGCTTCTATGATCGCGCGGAAATCCGCGACATGCTGGCTTATCTGAAGGTCATCAATAATTTCAAGGATAATATCAGCCTGGCTCGCATCATCAATACACCCAAGCGCGGCATCGGAGGGACGACGGTCGAGAAGCTCTTGGACTATGCGAATGCCGGCGGCATGTCGATGTTCGAGGGCATCATGGGCATCGAGGGCAGTGGGCTTTCTTCTGCTACGCAGCGCAAGCTTACGAATTTCTCTGCGATGATTTTTGATTTTCTGAATGCGTCCACGGAAATGAATGTTTTCGAACTGATCCAGAAGGTCATGACAGATACGAAGTATCTCGCGCAGCTGCAGGAGAGCAAGGATCCGCAGGCGCAAAGCCGTGAGGAAAATCTGGGCGAGCTGCTTTCTGTGGCGAAAGACTTCATCACCGAGCAGCCGGAAGGCGGACTCGCGGAATTCCTTGAAAAAGTCGCTCTCGTAAACGATGTCGACTCCTATGAAGGGGAAGACGACCGCGTCACGCTGATGACCATCCATAGTGCGAAGGGGCTGGAATTCCCGCTCGTCTTCCTGCCGGGTATGGATGAAGGCATTTTCCCGGGGGTCCGTTCCTTCATGGAGCCTGCGGCTCTTGAAGAAGAGCGCCGCCTCTGCTACGTGGCGATCACGCGCGCGAAGGAAGAGCTCTATATGTCCAATGCACATATGCGTACCATGTACGGCAAGATCAATTCGTACATGCCGAGCCGTTTCATCGAGGAAATCCCGCCGGATCTCGTGGATCAGGTCATCACGGAGGAAGAACGTGAACGCGTGCATTTCCAGGAAAGAAGCCGCAATGAAAGAGCGAGCCGCTTCGCTCTCTCGGAAGCCGCCTCTCCCGTGAAGAAGCCAAAGGCAGTGAGCGCGCGCTATGACTGGCAGGTCGGTGATACCGCTGTCCATACCATGTGGGGCAAAGGCAAGGTCGTCTCTGTCACGGGCAGCGGGAAAAATATGATCCTGAAAATCGAATTCCCGGGAAATAAGATGAGAAGCCTCATGGTCGCTTTTGCACCGATCACGAAGGGAAATGAGTGACTGGTTGCTAGTAAGCTAGGGATTAGGAATCTTGAGTGATTAGTGACTTGAATTTCACTTTCGGGCATTGCCCCATATATACTTGCGGCGAAGCCGCCACATCACCCATTGAACCCATTGAACCTGCTGAACCTCTTTCGGGCGCAATCAAATGGCGATACGCCCCGAAGGCTAAACCTGACCCCGACAACTTTTGTGCTGTATTTGTATATGAGGAAATATCTATGGTACCGGAAGACATCAAAAAACAAGCAGAGAAACTAAAAAAAGAGCTCCGCCATCACAGCTACCTGTACTATGTGCTGGACCGACCGGAGATCTCGGATTTTGAATTCGACCATATGTACCGGCAGCTGGTGGATCTGGAAAAAGCATATCCTGAGCTGGTGACACCGGACTCCCCGACGCAGCGTGTCGGCGGGAAAGCGTCCGATGATTTCCGGAAAGTGCGCTTCAGAAAGTCCATGCTCTCGCTGGCAAATGCATTCAATGCGGACGAGCTTCGGGACTTTGACCGCCGCGTGAAGGCAGGGCTTGGCGCAGACCATGTGGAGTACATCACGGAGCTGAAGATCGACGGACTTTCCATGAATCTCATCTATGAGAACGGCAGTCTCATCCAGGGTCTGACACGAGGGGATGGCCGCGTGGGGGAAGATGTGACGGCGAATGTAAAGACCATTCACACCATTCCTCTCTATATCGAGAATGCGCCGCCCTATCTGGAGGTGCGCGGCGAGGTGTACATGCCGCGCAGATCCTTCATCGCACTGAATGAAGCGCGCGATGAGGCGGGCATCATGCCCTTTGCGAATTGCCGCAATGCGGCGGCAGGCTCTCTGCGTCAGCTCGATCCCCATGTGACGGCGTCAAGGAATCTCGCCTTTTTTGCCTATGCGCTCGGGGACATCGAAGGCATGGAGATCAAAAGTCAGGAGGAACTGCTGAAGAAGCTTTCCGATTTCCACTTTCAGGTGAATCCGAACTATCGGAAATGGAGCTCCATCGAAGGAGTCATCGAAGGTGTGAATGAGTGGGAAGTAAAGCGACATGACCTCGGCTATGATACCGACGGCATGGTCATCAAGGTGAATGATTTCAGCGAGCAGCGTGCGCTGGGAGCGACCGTCAAAGATCCGAAGTGGGCGATGGCTTATAAATATCCGCCGGAAGAAGCCGAGACGCGCATAGAGAAGATCGTCGTCACGATGGGGCGGACAGGCGTGCTGACACCATCGGCTGACCTTACGCCGGTGCATCTTGCGGGGACGACTGTGAAGCGCGCGACGCTGCACAATCTGGACTTCATCCGGGAGAAAGACATCCGTGAGGGAGACTATGTCCTCATTTACAAGGCCGGTGAAATCATACCGGAGGTCGCAAAGGTCCTGAAGGAGAAGCGAAACGGCACAGAGGTGCCATTCGAAATGCCTGCGGTATGTCCTGTCTGCGGCGGCGCGGTCAGTCGCATCGAAGGCGAAGCGGCTTTCCGCTGCACGAATCCCGAATGCGGCGGCGTTGTCCGTGAGAAGCTCATTCACTTTGCTTCGCGTGATGCGATGAATATCGACGGCATGGGACCATCCGTTGTGGACAGCCTGATCGCCTACCATCTCGTGAATGATCCCTCCGATTTCTATACCCTGAAGCAGGAAGATATCGAACAGATCGAGCGTATGGGGGAAAAGAGCGCACAGAATCTTATCGCTGCCATCGCGGACAGCAAGGGGCGTGGCCTTGCAAAGCTCCTCTTCGGACTGGGTGTCCGTTTCCTCGGTGAAAAGGGGGCCGAGCTCATTGCGAAGCGCTACCATACCATGAGTGCACTCATGGAGGCCGATGTGAGTGATATACAGGAGACGGAAGGCATCGGCAAAGTCATCGCCGGCAGCCTTTTCGACTATCTTCATGACATGAAGCATCTCATGATCATCGACAAGCTTCGCAATGCCGGCGTCTCCATGGAGGAAATCGAAGAAGAACATACGGGCGGCGCTTTCGAGGGCGAGATGGTCGTACTGACCGGCAAGCTTACCCGCATGGGCCGCCGTGAAGCTTCGGATCTCATCAAGCAGCAAGGCGGTGATACCCAGAGCTCTGTCACGAATAAGACCACGCTTGTCGTTGCCGGAGAGGATGCCGGCAGTAAGCTGGAAAAAGCCAGAGCCAAAGGCATCCCTGTCATCGATGAAGACGAATTTCTAAAACGAGCAGGACGGTAAAATAAGAAATGAGACAGCACCTTTCCGCGCCCCTCCTGTGGAGGCGGCAGGGAAGGGCGCTGCGCAGTTCATCTGTCATGTCTTTATATGTATTTATCTATAAAAAGGAGAATCATCATGAGCAACACGAACAAAAAAGTCAAAGTCCACTACGAAGGTACCTTTAACGACGGCACCAAGTTTGATTCCTCGTATGACAGAGGAGATCCGATCGAATTTCTTTGCGGTGCTGGTCAGATGATCAAAGGCTTCGACGAAGCAGTCAAGGATATGGCAGTCGGAGAGATCAAGAATATCCACCTGATGCCGGAGGAAGCCTACGGCATGCCGGATCCGGACAACATCCTGACCATCGAACAGAAGCAGATGCCGGGATCCGAAGAGCTGGAAGTCGGAGAAAAAGTGTACCTTTCCGGCCCGATGGGACAGCGTTTCCCTGTCAAGGTCACTGCCAAGACCGATACGACCATCACCTTTGATGCGAATCATGAAATGGCAGGCAAGGAGCTGAATTTCAAGATCGAGCTCTTTTCTGTCGGCTGATTTTTCTGTGCCGCGCAAAAAGCCAGTGGGTGTGAATACTTTTTCACACCCACTGGCTTTTTGATTGTCTGGCGAATCACTCTTTGACGGCAGGGAGCTTCAGCTTGCTTCCCGGCGTCAGTATGCATGCATCGCCCAGATGATTCAGCTGCTGCACCTCGTAGATGTATTTTCGTACATCCATTCGATCATCGACTTTCTTTGCTGCTATATCCCAGAGTGTATCATTGTCCTGTACAGTCACGATCTCATACGTCTCTTCGCCGGCCATGCTGTCTGCACTGACATTCCAGCCACATAAAAGAATGGCTGCGATCAGAATCATTACGGCTTTTCTCATGGACATCAATCCTCCATTCCATCGGTCTTTTCGTCGCTCTCATCTCTGAAATTATATTACTTCATGAAAAAGAGGCGAACAAGAGAACACCAGATTAGAAATTCGGGGAGCAAATATTTGGGGGATCCATACCGGAGCCATCAGAAGAAGAGCACGGGCATCGGGATATGGATACCGCTTCCTTTTTCTCTGTATTCCCACCCGGCGTGTTCTGCCATGTGAAAATTCCCACCGGTGCGCTGTCTGTGCGGAAAAGCCGCCATGATTTTCCCACTTGGCCATCAATCCAAATTGACTATGTTCCTGCAAAATGCTAGTATTAGTACAAATCTTATTTCACTCTCTTTGTTGCGTCTTTGGAAGCATGAAAGAGGATTTCAAGGAAGACACAGGGATGGAGCTCTTCATCACGCTGTGCCTTCCAAGGGGAATACGATCGGATCAATGCCGATCGCGATCGGCATTCCCTGGATAAGACAGGCAGGGTATGATACTTACTTACGGGGAATCAAAAGTCGGTCTGGTGCGGAAGATCAATGAGGATGCGATCTCGCTCTCTGTACCAGATGTATATCTTCTGGCCGATGGCATGGGCGGTTATGATGGCGGGCAGCTTGCCAGCCGTCTTGCTGTCTCTGCTGCAGAGGATTTTTTCCGGAGAAAATGCGAAGAACCGGTATCGGAAGCGCTCATGAAAGAAGCCGTACTGGCGGCGAATGATGCGATTCTCTCTGAAAAGATGAAGACGCCAGCCCTCTCTTCGATGGGGACGACGATGGTCGTGTGCGCCTTTTCGGAGGGACAGGTCTTCTGGGCGCATGTGGGAGACAGCCGTCTTTATGTCTGGCAGGATGGCAGTCTCTCCCAAGTGACGGTGGATCACTCCTTCGTGATGCAGCTGGTAGCAGAAGGTAAGATCTCTAAAGAGGAAATGCGTCTGCATCCAAGAAAGAATGAGATCACACGTGCGGTCGGTATCGAGCGGCCGCTTTCCGTGGATACGGGATGCTTTCCGGTGAGCAAAGGAACGCTGATCCTCCTCTGCAGCGACGGGCTTTCCGGCATGGTCGAGGATGATACCCTCTCTCGTGTGATCGGAGAGAGCCCCCGTAAAGAGCAGACGGACATAGACGCGCTGGGCCATAGGCTGATGGAGCTTGTCTATGCCGCCGGTGCAAGGGATAATGTGTCGGTCATTCTGGCACTTTTTGAATGAGAACTGAGGAACGGATGCAAAGCGGCCATGTTTTTTCTGGGCTGCTCCCTTCAGGGAAATACTGATCCCACAATGGAATCGGCGATTTCTCAGATTTCCGTGACCAATAACAATAAGCAAGAGACGGAGCAAACAATGATAGGAAAGATTCTTGACGAACGATATGAGCTGATCAAAAAGATCGGCTCCGGCGGTATGGCTGATGTCTATATGGCCAAGGACATCCTTTTGGATCGTGTCGTAGCGGTGAAGATCCTGCACGGCAATTTTGCAGAAGACGAAGACTTCGTCCTGCGTTTCCGCCATGAAGCACAGTCCGCAGGCAAGCTCACGCATCCGAATATCGTCGGCATCTATGATGTCGGCTGTGATGGCGATATCCACTATATCGTCATGGAGTACGTGGAAGGGCAGACCCTGAAGCAGTACATCCAGTCACATCCGAGCATTCCGATCGATACGGCAGTCCGTATCGCGATCGACATCGGAAATGCGCTCGAAGAAGCGCATGATAATGGCATCATCCACTGTGATATCAAGCCGCACAATATCCTTCTCACGGGAGATGGCAAGGTGAAGGTCACTGACTTCGGCATCGCACGCGCCATCAATTCTTCGACCGTCATCGACAAGCAGTCCATCTTAGGCTCGGTACACTACCTCTCTCCGGAGCAGGCGGCCGGAGATAAGATCACGGAAAAGACGGATATTTACTCTCTTGGTATCGTACTCTATGAAATGCTGACACATCATCTGCCCTTCGAAGGAGAAACCGCTGTCTCCATCGCGCTTAAGCATATGCAGGGGGATGTGCCGCGTCCGACGAAGTACAATCCGGCGATCTCTCCCATGCTCGAAGAGTGCCTTCTGACGGCGCTGCAGAAAGACCCGAACAAACGCTATGATACGGTGGGGGATTTTATTTCCGAGCTGAAAATCGCGCAGGGCTTCACCACGACCATCTACAAGCCGGCTTCGCATGACTTTACAGCGATGACGCGCCCGATCCACAAGGCGGAACGGAAGCCGAAAAAAATATCCAAAGAAAGCAAGATTCTGAACTACATCGGCAACATGCCGCAGAAATACATCTGGATCAGCATGGCGCTCCTTTTCGTCTGCTGCTTTGCATGGGCCTTCTTCTCCTTCGGCAGCTTCTGGAGCAGCCAGAATGTCACCGTGCCCAATGTCGTAGGCAAGCCGGTCGAGGTCGCACAGACGACGCTCAAGAAGCTCGATCTCAAGGTATCTGTCGATGAGATCGCCAGTGATGACGTCCCTGCGGGGGAGGTCATTTCCCAGACGCCGATCGCAGGGACAAATGTCAAGGCAAAGCGCATCATCCACCTTACGGTCAGCAAGGGCGGTTCTACGATGCTGATCCCTGATCTCAAGGGACTCACTCTTTCTCAGGCAAAGGAGCGTCTTGATAAGCTCGGACTCATGATCGGAGCTGTCGAAAATGGCAATGATCCTGATAAGCCGTCGGAGATCATCATTTCCCAGAGTCCGGAGCCGGGCAGCAAGACGACGAAGGGGACGCGTGTCAATATCGTCATCAATATGAAGCAGAAGGTCAGCATTCCAAGTGTCGTCGGCATGACGCTTTCAGATGCGAAGAATACACTTTCTTCTCTGAAACTGGCTGTCGGCACCATCACGTCGAGTGATGGCGGCTCGATCGATGATGCGAATGCGGTGGTCGTCTCGCAGGACCCGGCGGCCGGTGAGACAAAGTCTGATACGGTCGTGAACCTGACTGTCGCCGCCAAGCAGAAGGCGAAGAAGAACGGGACGGTGAATATTTCCATCCCGAAAGGCGGAAATCCGCGGCAGGTCGACATCCTTGTGACCGATGACAATGGCCGCCATACGGTATACAGCGCCAAGGCAAATCCGGGGAGCACCGTCAGCAAGGACGTCTCCGGTAGCGGCAGCGTGCGCGTACAGGTCGTTATCGACGGCTCCGTCGTACAGGACAGGGAGCTTTGATGAAAGGAATCATTCTTAAGAACCAAAACGGCTATTTCTCGATCGCGGGAGAGGGGGAGCAGCTTACCCTTTGCCGTTCGCGGGGAAGGCTGAAACGGAAAACCGATATCCTCGTAGGGGACGCTGTCGAATATGAGACAGGGCTAGGCAGCGAAGGCGTCATCACGAAGGTGTATCCCCGAAAAAATACCCTGCATCGTCCGCCCGTCGCCAACGTCGATCAGCTTGTGCTGGTGAGTGCCATCCGTACGCCGGATCTCTCGCTTGGCATCTTAGACAAAATGATCCTCATGGCAGAAAATGAGGACATCGAGCCGCTGCTCGTGATCAATAAATGCGATCTGGCCAGGGACGCCGCCAAAGAGGTGCAGGCTCTTTATGAAAAAGCGGGCTATACCTGCATCCTGACATCGCTGGTGAACGGTGAGGGGCTTGAGACGCTCAAGGCTGCCTTTCAGGGGCCCATCATTGCCTTCTCAGGGCCTTCGGGCGTCGGGAAATCCAGTCTACTGAATCACTTTCTGGCTCGTACCCATTTCGAGGCAGGTGCTGTCAGCCGGCACACCGGCCGCGGCCGCACTACGACCCGTCACGCTGAGCTCGTCCGGACTGAGAAAGGACATTTCCTGATGGATACCCCGGGCTATACGCTTCTCGATGTGCTTCATGTCAAAGCGGACGATCTTGCTTATCTCTACCGCGAATTTCGTCCTTTTCTCGGGAAATGCCGTTTCCGCGATTGTATGCATGCGAAGGAACCAGACTGTGCCGTCCGGGATGCCGTCAAACGCGGCGATATCCAGGAAAAACGGTATCTGTCCTATCTCCATCTGTTAGAAGAAATCAAAGAATCTGAAGCGAGGAGGTTTCTATGAAAATCGCACCATCTCTTTTATCCGCTGATTTTGCCAATCTTGCGTCCGAACTGAAGGATATCGAAAAGGCCGGCGCCGATCTTGTCCATCTGGACGTCATGGACGGTCATTTCGTGCCGAATCTGACTTTCGGATGCCCCATCATCAAAGCACTCCGAAAGCATACGACACTTCCCTTCGATGTGCATCTCATGACAGAGCATCCGGAAGTCTACTTCGATGATCTTGCAACGGCGGGTGCAGCGATGGTCTCCTTCCATGCGGAAGCGGCTGTCCATCATGACCGCCTCGTCCATGCCATTCAGGAAAAGGGGATGAAGGCCGGCATCGCGCTGAATCCGGGGACGCCGCTCTCTATGATCGAAGAGCTGCTGCCTATTCTGGACTTCGTCCTTATCATGTCTGTCAATCCCGGCTTTGGCGGACAGAAATTCATTTCCTACTCACTCGATAAGATCCGCAGATTGAAGGACATGGCGAAGGCCATGCATCGGGATGAGCTCGATATCGAAGTCGATGGCGGTGTCACACCGGATAATATCCTCGCGCTCGGAGAAGCCGGTGTCACCATTTCTGTCGCAGGCTCATCCGTCTTCGGAAAGCCGGATCGCAAAGCAGCGATCGAGGCTTTAAAGAAACGCTGATCGGGGATCTCTCTTCAGAGAGACCGTATAAGGAGGAAGTCGCAGAAAGGGCTTCCTCCGTTTTTTTCAGGGAGGTGATGGTATGTCTTTCGAGCCTTTCCATCTTATTTTTTTCCTGATCTGGGGGTTCTTCCTCTATAAGGCACTCTTTAGAAGGCGAAAGAGGCCGCCGGTGAATATGCCGCCGGATATCCCACAGGAGGGGAAAAGCGTGCCGCCTTCTGCTGCTGATACGGATGGCGAGTATGACTACCAAGCGCTTCGCAAGAAGATACTCACCACCTGGGGCAAGCAGGAAGAGGGAAAAGAACTGGATCTGCCGGACGAAATGGAAAAGCCGGTCTATCATGAAAAACCTTTACCGAAGCCCCCTCTTTCTGCTACAATAAAGAAGAAGAAAGTGACGGAAGCGCAGGATCTCTCGATGCAGGAAAGAGCACGCCTGGAACAAATGCAGGCCTATGTCAGAGAGAAACCGGTGCCGGTGAAAGAGAAGTGTGAACATCGAGAAGGGACGCTTCCGGCGGAAGAAAAGTCCGTGCTTTCTGCCAGAGAATGGACGGAAAAGGATGCCAGAGAATGGGTGCGCTATGATGCGATCTTTGGATCCCCTCGATCGAGGTCGCCATGGCAGCCGATTGGAAGGCGATGAGTTTGCATTTTGTCCTTTGTTTCGGTACAATTAGGCATATTCCGTGGAGATAAAAGAATAGGTTTTAGAAGGAAGGTGAGACGATGGATAGGTTTAATGAAGAGATTTACGGGAAAGTACTGTGGGAATGTTATCGCTCGAAAGTTTACATCGTCACGCTTTCACTGATGTATGTGCTGCTCGGAGCCGCTGCAGTGATCTGGGCGATGAATGAGGATCAATTCCTTTTCTACGTTCTGGCGGTGGCCGTGATTTTCTTCTGCCTGTGGCGGATCAACCGCGTGCATCACCCGGTCGCGCTCATTTGCGAAAAGAAGCTGCTCGTGGCAGTCCCTTGGTCCTTTTTCACGTTTGACTACTACATCACGTTTCGTGCGCTCTATATGCCGGTGGCGTACAAGGATGTGGCAGGCGTCTCGAGCCGATGGAATCATTTGTATATCGGCGGCAGAGAAGAGGGCGGACTTGTCTCTCTTCCTGTACAGCTCGCCTATGTTTCCAGAGATGGCAAGTATGATTTCCAGAACTGGGTCGAAAGCAAACAGTGTGAATAAGAAAAAGAGCCGGCCCTCCGGCTCTTTTTTGTTGATTTTTTTGACATCAGATACCGATGTACAGAGTGTTTTTTTCACGGTCTTTCTCATCCTCTGTGTTTCCCCTTGCAACGCTCGTCTCATTATGTTACCATAGCGCTAGTGTGGAAGAATGACTTCCTTGATCATGATTGATGAGGTGAAAAAATGGCTGCAAAGATTACGTATACGATTCAGGAAGAGCTTGGGGATCTCTCCACGGCTTCCAATGGATGGAAAAAACAGCTGACCTATACCAGCTGGAATAATAGAGGCGAAAAGTTCGATCTGCGTTCTTGGAATGAAGAACACACCGCAATGACCAAAGGTCTGACGCTGACAAAGGATGAACTGATGAAGCTTCGCGACATCCTGAATGACATTGACTTCGACAAATATAACTCATGAGGATCCGTCCTCCCGCTTTTCCAGAATGGAAAAAGGCTCTCCCTATGGAGAGCCTTTTGGCGTATATGGGGGATTTTTAGGCAGTCCGTCGAATAGGGGGTAGGAGTACATGCATCGGCATATATGAGGGGGCTTTTCATTTATATTAGAATCGGACATGGAAAATACACGAATGAAAGCAGCTAGCAACTCGATGAGAATGCCGCTTTCCCCGCTTCTGTCATTTCAAGCGAAAGCGAGGGATGCCGATATCCTCTTAGGCATTACGCGCTCCATTCCTGTTGTTTTTGCTGACTTCACAGCTTGGTATGTCACATTTGTTTTTTTACAGGAGATTACGATCTATGCAAATCCTTTCTACTGATGGCAAGGCATCGCGTACACAGCAGGCGATCCTTGTCGGGCTTGTCGGTCTGGCCGTGAACTTTGTCCTTGGCGGTGTGAAGGTATTCATCGGCTGGCAGAGCGGTTTCCTCTCTGTCATGGGGGATGGCTTCAATAACATCACTGATATGGGCTCGGTGCTACTGCTCATGATGACCTTCTACTATGCCGCAAAACCATCCGACACAGAGCATCCTTTCGGACACGGGCGTCTGGAGTATATCAATTCGACCGTGATGGCAGCGGTCATCCTCTATGTAGGGATCACACTCGGAAGGGAATCCATCGAGAAGATCCTGCATCCGGAAGATACCCACTTTACGCCGCTTGTCGCCGGCATTCTGGTCTTCGGTCTCTTCGGGAAGCTCTTCCTGGCATGGTGGTATAAAAGAGCCAGCCAAAGGCTTTCCTCGGATTCGTTTCTGGCCTACAGCGCCGACTCGCTCTCGGATATGCTCTCCACGGCAGGTGTCCTTGTCGCGACGCTCGTGGAGTATTTCTTCGGCTGGCACATCGATGGTGTGATGGGCGTCATCATGTCCCTCTTCATCCTTTGGACCGGCTATGGCATCATGAAGCAGGCGGTGAACGATATCTTAGGGTCGACACCGGATGCAGAGCTGTACAAGGAGATCAAGGATACGATCCTTCAGTGTCCGGGCGTTTATGGTGTCCATGACCTGATTGTCCATGACTATGGGCCGGAGAACCATTTTGCTACGGCCCATGTCGAGCTCGACAGCGATCTGAGTCTTGTCGAGAGCCATGAGCTGGCTGAAAATGTCATGACCACCCTTCGTGAGAAGCTCAAGGTGCAGGCGACCATTCATGCTGACCCGAAAGCTGTATCAAATCCGAAGGAAGGCGAGTACCAGCGTGATCTGGAAGCAGCCATTTACCGCTCCGGCCTGCCCTTGTCCTACCATGATTTCTTCGCCGAAGAACAGGGAGATACGATTCATATCTCCTTCGAAGTCCAGCTCAAGGGCGCATGCCGAAAGACAGATCAGGAAATCTACCAGGCACTCCAGAAAGAGCTCCTCTCGATCGATCCGCATTATCACATCGAGATGATGGTGGATCGGAACTTCATCAGTGGGAAAGTGTACGGAGAAAGCCGCGATGATCTTTTCGGGAATGAAGAAGGGAAAGTGACTAAGTGACTAGTGACTCATATAGGGCACACCCGCGGGCGGGCGTGCCCACTGATTCCTTTTGAAAACTTCGCTTGAATGAGAAATTAGAAATGAGAAATGTGAAATGGTGGTGCGGCGCAAAAAATAATGAAGCGCCGCAGAGTTTTGATAGCGCTTCGCGCCGTCGTCATCTCGAGCGTAGCCGAGAGATCTCTCTTGCAGAACGGTCAGCTCACCATTTGCGCTATTTCGATCACCGCTTGCTTCTAATCCCTACTCCCTAGCCACTCATCCCTGCTTTCAAACTTAGGCTTGCTCAGCGTTTCCTTTGGAAAATCAGGAGCCGCCTTTTTCCCCTTTGCGATTTCTTACAATTATGTTACAATAGAAAGGAAATTGAGACTGACAATCGAATAGACGGATAGCGATAGAAGAAAATAGGATGAAGGAAGTGCAGCGTATGAAGAAAAAGTGCAGCGCACTGCTCCTGGCAGGATTTCTTGCTTTCGGGGCGGGGCAGATTTCGATGGCAGACTACATGGTGGGTTCCAGAGGACCGGAAGTGCAGAACATTCAGCGTCGGCTGATCTCCAATGGCTACCGCCTGAAAGCGGACGGTAACTATAACAGCCAGACCTCAGCTGCGGTCAAGAAATTCCAGTTCAAAAAGCATTTGGACGTCGATGGGATCGTGGGTCCTGCGACATACAAAGCCCTGATGGGAAAGGCAATGAGCTGGGCGCCGGAGAAATCGACACGCAAGGCTGGACACGAGGCGAATCACAAGACTTTTATGGGCATCGATGATGCGACCGTTGAGTGGCACCATGAAAACGCGATGTCTTCGACAGTGAAAGCCATCATGGAAGAAGCAAAGAAATATGTCGGCGTACCGTACCAGTTTGGCGGCACGACCCCCAGAGGCTTCGACTGCTCCGGCTTCATCCAGTACGTATTCAACCGGAAGGGCATCGTCCTTCCCCGCGGAGCGGATGAACAGTATAGTGCAGGCCGCAAGGTATCTGTCAATGCACTGAAGCCCGGTGATCTTGTCTATTTCCAAACCTATGCCGAAGGTATCTCTCATTCCGGACTCTATCTCGGTGACGGTTACTTCATCAGTGCCACGAGCAGCCAGGGCGTCGCGGTCGCGACCATGAAGAGCGGTTATTGGCATGATCGCTACATGGGAGCCAATCGCGTGCTGTGATCGGTGGGCATTTCCCTTACATTTGACTTACAAAAGGCTGTGAAGGATGGCTTCACAGCCTTTTTGATACGGCAGGGCTTATTCTCTGCCTCCTCTTTCGTTTTTAAGGAGTATTCCATGCGTATCGCAATGATCCAGATGGCGTCTGCTTCCGGTGACGTGGAGAGAAATATCGGTCGTGCTTTTTCCATGATGGAAGAAGCGGCAGAAAAGAGTGATCTCCTTGTACTCCCCGAGCTGTGGACGATCGGCTATAATTTTCATCACTTCGAAGAGCAT
Organism: Dialister sp.; assembly: GCA_003447275.1. Taxonomy (GTDB): domain Bacteria; phylum Bacillota; class Negativicutes; order Veillonellales; family Dialisteraceae; genus Dialister. The sequence continues at coordinate 10,995 of DLZS01000015.1, read as the reverse complement.
ATCCTTTCCCGCCATGCTCTGCTTCTCGAAAAGCTCTCTGACTTTGCAAGGTCGCACCGTGTGACGCTCTCTCCTGGGACACTTCCGATCCGTCACGGTGCTATCATACGGAATACAGGCTTCCTTTTTGCACCGGATGGAAAGTGCATCGCAGAGTATAGCAAGCGGCATCTTTTCCAAGGGTACCTCGAAGCCAAGCTCTTTCGTCCGGGGGATGCGCTCATGCAGACGAGGATCCATGGCATCCAGACGGGGATGGCTGTCTGCTATGAGTTCTATTTCCCGAAGATGTGGAGGAAAATGGCAAAGGCCGGGACGACCCTCGTCCTCGCGCCCGCTTCCTGGCCGAAGGAGCATATCTTCCAGTGGCGTGTCCTTTCCGCTGCCCGTGCCATCGAGAACGGCATCTGCATCTGCGCCGTCAATATGGCAGGTACCTATAAGGATGTCGTCCTCGGTGGACACTCCCGCTTCATCGATCCCCTGGGGCATGTCCTCGCTGAGGCGGGCGAGGGCGAGGAGATCTGCTATGCTGAGTATGACGAGGAAAAATATAAAGATCTCGGGAAAAAGCTCTCCGTCGTCTCCGGCGTCGTGTATGGGAAAAAATAAAAAACTGCTGTCCATACGATGCACCCGCACCTCTTTCATGGAAGTGCGGATGTTTTTTATGTTGCGTCTTCATCGACCTATGCGTCAGGTTTGTGCGATGATATAAAAGAGAGACAAAGCACGCTTAAAATTAATGCTATAAACATAATTTATTATTTAGTTATTGGAGATTGCTTGCGTTTTATCAGTCATATCATTATAATGATGAAAGAGCTGACTTGTGTTTCATAAGATGCGATAAAGCTCACACTTATATTTTCTGATACAAAAATCGACAACTACATATGAAACAGGACAGGGGAAGCTGGTGAGAATCCGGCACTGTTCCGCAACTGTATGGGGAGCTCTCTCATGGCAAGTCCGTCACGAGGACATGAGAAGCGAGGAACTCAGTCAGAGTGCCTGCCTGTTTCTACTGCAGGAAACCTGGCTCGTTCAAAGTCAGGGACATGGGTTGACTGCTCGAAGCCGTGCTTGCAAAAAGTGTGAAAAGGCGCAGCGCCTCACAAAGAAATGAAAAGAATGTACGGTTATAAAAGAGCACTGCCTGGGAGAAACCACGCAGCAGCGCCTCTTTGCGAGATCAGACCTATGATTTTCCTGAAAATCGAAAAGCTATCGAATGAATAGCCGCAGATACAGAGCGTGCTTTGTGGTGCCATGAAATGAGTACACAGCACAGCCTGCTTTTCTGCGGCTTTTTTGTATCGGTCGGAGAGACGGTGATGAGGAGAAAGCACCGTTTCTTCAGGGAAGAGAGGTACATATGATGAATAGGAAACACTATTTACACATCTTAGGTACGGCCGTGGTGGCGACGCTGTGCAGCATCGCAAACAATTTTTCGGGGGGGTAGGTGCAGCAGAGGCGTTGTCTGCTTCCGATGCTCCGGAATTTGAACTGGCAGGAATCACTGTCGAAGCGAAACGCCCGGATTGGGAATCCAAACTCTCTCCAGGTACCGTCACGGTCATTCGTCCTGAAGAATATAAGGGTGAGCAGAAGGATCTTCCTGATTTACTGAAAATGGTCCCAGGCGTGCATGTGCGTGAAGTGAATGGCAAGGGACAGTATACCGTCGTCACTGTTCGTGGTTCTACCGCAGCACAGGTCGGCGTCTTTGTCGATGGTGTCATGACGAACCTCGGCGGTGATGCAGCTGTCGATATCTCCACCATTCCGGTCAAAAATGTAGAACGCATCGAAGTTTACCGCGGATATATCCCGGCTCGTTTTGGCGGGACCTTCATCGGCGGTGTCATTAACGTGGTAACAAAGAAACCGACAAAGGCGAATATCTCGGCAGAACTCGGCAAAGCCTCTTTCGGGGGAAAGAGCGCCAGCCTGGAAGTGGTGAGTCCCCTCGCTTCTGGCAGCTTGCTCGTGGGCTTGAACTATGAAGCAGCGAAAGGGGATTTCCCGTATAAAAACTATACTTATGATAGTCCCCGTATACGAGCTGATAGTGAAAATGATTTAGTAATACAGCAAAAACAAGTGGATTCCGCCAAAGAAATGCTCAATATTGATAACTGGAATAAAAAAGAAATTAATGGTTTATGTAATAGAAATGAAATACCTGATAATGTTAGGAAGCAATATATTGACAGTAACGGTCAAGTCAATAGTGAAGGCTGGTTAGACTTTGTGCGAAACGGCGGGCTGATACAGGCGGAAATCGAATATGTAAAAGAAAAAGCGAGAGCAGAATTTACGGGTTCTACGTCTTGGGATAATAAGTATGTAGAAGGTAATGAAGCCTTTTTAAAGGATGCAGCAAACTGGTATATGAAAAATAATGCCAACTTTGCTGATCGGGTAGCTAGGTATCACAGGAACGTTGAAAAATTGGGGAAAAGATATAAAGATGATCCAACAAAATTAGCCGATAAGATTAAGAGGCAGGATGAATCATTAAAAAAAGATCTTTTAGACTTGTATCTAAAGACGGATTGGGAAAATGCAAATGGTCCTGATGGGTATTTCAAAAATAACCCTGAGGCCAAATCTCAAGTAGATAATAAAATCTACGAGGAAGTTGATAAAAAAGCTGCTGCAGAAATTGACCATATAAAAGATATGGCTGATGAAACGAAGAAGACTATCGATCCAGAAACATCAATATTCTATAAGCAAATAAAGGATAATTTAGCACTTAACGAAAAACAGCTTGAAGGTATGAAACGAGCGAAAGAACAGCAGGATGAAAGACATCGAAAATACAATGATAGAAAAAATATCAGTAGTTTAATTAAATGGCAAAATGATAACTGGATGGTAAAGGCTTCATATAATCACATTGACAGACATTTGCCAGATTCCCTGTGGAATGATAAAGCATTAGCTTTTACTGGGGCTAAGCTAGGAATAGGTGCCGATGTATATGATACCCTTTTGGCAGATAGTAAGAAGCAAAAATTAGATACGACAGACTTGATGATACAGAATCGACAGCAAAATGGCCGTTTAGAATGGGGATGGTTTGCAGATTATCAACATCAAAAGAAAAAATATATAGCGGAAAATAAATTGTATTATCCTTTGGATGCAAGTGGGAAAGAACTAAATTATGGCAATGACGCCTATAATAACTTTTGGCTTTATTCTGTATTACGTGCCTGGAGCGAATATACATCTAATAAATACAATATGCAGATAGATGGAAGTTATAAATTATCTGATAGACAAATGCTAGAGTTTCAAGCTAACTATTCCTATGAAAAGTTAAAGATTGATGGCTCTAATATGAATACGGCCTTGAGTACACTGGATAAATCTCAAGGTATTTGGGTTAATTGGCAAGTACGAAATCGATACGAGCAAAAGATTATCAATTTGCAAGTGCAAGACACTATTACTTTGGATAAGAAAGCGACTTGGTTTTTAACTCCATCCTGGCGGTTTAATTCATCGACCATTGTTGGTCATAGTGATTCCATCAACTTTGCTCATAAGCCAAATGGTTTCTCGCAAGCCACTAAGTATTTTTTTCATCCACGTGATAGTCAACGGGATCGAAAAGGAACCTGGCAGCTGGCATTAAAGAAGAATGTCAATGATAACCTGACTTTCCGTATGACTGGCGGTACTTACTATCGTTTACTCAATATGTATGAAATTGCTGGCGATGGAGCAGGTATTCTGCCGATGCCTACACAAGATTGGAGCAAAGCAGAATTTCCACGACCAGAATATGGGAAACAGTATGATTTCAGTACCTTATGGAATGGAAAACTTGGTAAATCCGATGCCTATGCCACGTTGACTTATTTTTGGAGAGATACTAATCGCATGTTAACATTGAGGCGAGTGGCAAAAGATTTTTGGTGTTATAGTAATGATTTGAGTGGACGTGTTCATGGTATTGAATTGCAAGGTGGGGTGAAGTGGAAAAAATTTAGCATAGATTTTGAAGGTACATTGACTAAGATTAATCGCCTGGAAAAGGTCACGAAGAGAGCATTTGGTGACGATCAGTTTTTTGCTACCTATGTTACCTATCAGCCAGAATGGGAAGGAAATGTGAGATTTTCTTGGTTCCCGAACTCTAAGTTTACATGGTTTGGGGAAGCCCATTATACGGGTTCGTATTACACAGCTGCAGATGAGAAAGAGGCTAAAGCGGTGCCTGGTTCAAAGGATGTTGATCCTGGATATCCAGTCCCTTGTGCCACGATAATTAACACAGGGATAAAACTAAAACCGAATAGTAACTGGCAAATTACTTTCGGCGTAAATGATTTATTTAACAAGAATCCTACATTAAAGATTCCGTTAGGAAATGGTGAATATTGTAATCCAGCATACCCACTCCAAGGACGAACATATTATGCTAGTGTTCGTTATGAGTTCTGACAGAATCAAAAATATCTTGATGAAGGATGTTCTATGAATTTTTTGTTTTTACATAGTTTTTAATTTTGTATCTAACATAGAAAGGAAGAATAATTATGTCGAATGTAAAATCTGAAAAACTTCAGAAAGCAATTTTAGTGGCTGGTATTTTAACTGGTGCAGTCATTGGTGTGCAGTTACCAACAGATGCTGCAAATTTAATGGTAACAATTCCATCCAACTATTCTAGTAGCATTATGGGAACTATAACAGGTTCCCGTGTGACTACTACTGTTGACGGGACGGCTAAAACTGTTCGAGAAAAATTAAATGGTGATCCAGGGGTATTTAACATTAACGTGAATGGTCAAAGTAAAGTATTTATGCGTCAATATAATTACAGCACAAGTGCAGGCTCCCTTATACCCAATGAAATTTTAGATTCCGATGGAGATTTCAATACTCCCACAGCCTCAGGTAAATTGACCAAAACCGCTAATCCTCATGGCGTAGCTACTTGGAAAAATTATGTATATTCTGTTGGTTATGATTTAGGAAATATTGCTATAGGCAAAATTGATGGGGCTTTACTTACAGAAATTACGACAGATACAAATGTACACAACCTTTTAAAAGATATTAAGGCAACAAATGATGCGTCTATTGGAGACTATACTACCAATGCAGCAGCACATGGGGAAGGGGCTGCTGTTCGCGGTAATGATTTATATGTGATTGCCAGTGTAAATAAAAACGGTGGTTATTCCAATTATGATGATGGTTACTTGATGCATTATACCATCAAATCAGACGGTACATTGGATTATAAAGACTATACTCGCATCGGCAAAAACACAGATGAATCCAGAGTGAATATGTACAATGACCATATTTTCGTCTCTGCGATCGGTGGCATGCAGAACTATGGGGCCGGAAATGCTGAAACTTCCATTACAGCAGCCACATTAACAAACGGGGCAGTGAGTAAAGAAAAAACAAAAAGTATTACGGTGCCTACCCGCGTAAAAGCAACTGGTCAGGACTTCAGAGATTTGAAAATCTTACCGAATGGGACCGCTTACGTGATGACTTATAACCTGGGAAGTGCTGGCGGCATTGATACTACAATTTATCAGACGACGGTATCCAATTTGTATGCAACAAATCCGAAGGACTGGACCGTAGTCCATTCGGGGACCTATGATGGCTGGTTCGGCAAGCTCAATGCCGAAATGTATACCCATAGACTGTGGGTGGAAGCGGGACAGAATCTTCTGGTTTATACGGACGGAGATACTTCTCCGAAGTATTCCTGGGCGGCTAAGGATTTTGGTAAAAGCAGCATGTCACAGTACAACTTCATGGCCATGCTCCAGCCAGATACCGTTTACGGGGATGAAGCGACTTTGACTGCGGTCAAGGCAGAAGGATTGACGACGCCATCTGTTTCTGTCACGGCTGCTATTAATTCTGATGCTGTCATGAAAACTGGTAACGATGTTAATTTCACGAAACAAATAACGGGTACTGATGCAGATGAAGATGACTATATGGACAATACAGATGATTATTCTACCTATACTTTCGATAAGGATACCGTTATTTCCATTGAGAAAACCAACTATGCAACAGGCGATTTGACCACCAATGTACTGTCTGCGGTAGATGCGCATTCTGGCAATGATGTGACTCTCAATGCAGGCAGCAACACCCTCCAGCTTCAGTCTTCTCATACGATCGGCAGTCCTTCCGGTATCTATGCAGGAAACAATAAAAATGTGACTGTCACGGCAGGTAAGCTGAACATCATCACATCTGGCATGACCGGTGGCAATTCTCTCACAAATGGCATCTGGCTCGACGCGCCGGCCAACGGGGCAAGCAGCATTACGATCCATGCACCGACGACGAACATTGCTATGACCGGAGGCTATGGCGGCAATGGTATCGCTATCCAGAAGACGGATCGCTGGGGAGAAGCCAGTGATGCAGCTGCCGGGACGAATAAAATCACACTGGATGGGAATCTGAATATAAAAGGCGCAGACAGTGCGACCTGGGGTATCGGCTTAAATCCAGAAAATGTATATTCCCGTTTCAATAATGCGGGGATACTGACCAGTGTCAAGAATAGTGAGGTCGAGGTCAAAGGCCTGGCGAACATGGATGTCTATGGCAATGGCATCACGGTCAATGCAGCAGGAAGCAAAGTATCTATCGGTGGCGGAACGATCCATGTACCGTCTGGCAGAAACTACGGATACTACACTTTGGGAGCTTACCAGGGCACCATTAACGTGAATACCGGCACGGCAGGTACCGCTCCCGGCACACAGAAGGTACAGCTGAATGGGGATGTCTTTGCCCTCTCTGGAGCCCATGTCAATATGGCTCTGACGACATCCGACTCCTATCTCCATGGTATCGTGGACAATGGCGGCACGGTCAATATGTGGCTGCAGAATGGCGCGACATGGACCAACGAAGCCCGGAATACCCGCTATGCAGAAGATAATGAAGATGTGGGCTCCAATGGAGCTAGCCACATCACTAAGTTCGTAGGCGGCAGCACGGCAGCAAATGCGGGTATCATCAACCAGAAGTCGGATCAAGCGATCACCATCGATAACTATAGTGGCCATGCTACGGTGAACTATGGTACTATGACGAAAAATGGAGCGGGCGTCACCATCAGTGCGGCGGCTCCGCAGTCGGCAATGACCGTCAGCGGGGATCGAGCAGGTCTTTCCGATAGGGAAGCGATGGAAACTTTGGCGAAAAAGCTGACGTATACAGGGTACGCCGAAGGGGAAAGGAATCTGACGGGCACGGTGAAGGTCAATGAAGGGCTGACGACGCGGTCGGTGGCACGGACAGGGGCGATTTCCTTCGATGCGGCTACTGGTGAAGGCGGCTTGGGGCATATCACCCAGACATCACCGGCTTTCCGGACAATGGCAAGAAGCTATGCAATGCCTGTGATGCTGGCTGTCAATAATGATAATGGTAGTACGACGTTTAAAGATGACAGTGGCAATACCTATACAATCGGAAGCCGGGAAACTTCCATGATGCAGGGTACAAAGGCTGCTATGACCACCTCTATGCTGGCATGGAGAAGCGGCATGACGGATATGATGCAGCGTATGGGAGATATTCGCATGGGTGCATCCGATGGTATCTGGGCGAGAACGTATGGAGGGAAAGCGAAGTACGACAAAGACCATGCGTACACCAGTAACAGCTTCTGGGGCGCGCAGGTCGGCGCTGATCATGCGCTGGCTTCCGGCTGGCACATCGGGGCGGCTTTTGACTACAACGATGGTGACGCCTCCTACCGCTATGGCGGCAGCGGAGATCCAAAGCAGTATCTGGGAAGTCTTTATGGCACGAAAACCTTTGAGGACGGGCAGTATCTGGACATCGTAGGGAAATTTGGCCATACGCAAAATGACTACTCCGTCTACAATGCCGATGGAAAGAAACTGGATGGGAAGTATAGTGCCAATGGATATGGTCTTTCCTTAGAATATGGAAAACGCTTTGGAAGCAGCCATGGCTATGTGGAACCGCAGATCCAGCTGTCTTATTCCAAGCTGGGAAGCGATGATTACACAGGAAGCAGCAATTTTGCGGGCAACGAAAAAATGTTCATTCATCAGGATGGCATGGATAGCTTCATAGGACGGCTGGGCATTGCGGCTGGTAAGACAACTGACCGGAGTTCCTATTACCTGAAGGCAAGTGTCCTCCATGAATTTGATGGGGATACCTCCGCGACTTATACCAGCGAAAGCAACGGCACTCCAATCACCATTAAACAGGACTTCGGTGATACCTGGGCTGAACTCGCGCTCGGCGGTACCTGGAAGATTGGCGGTTCCTCGCTCTTCTATGCAGATATCACCCGCAGCTTTGGCGGCGACTATGAGATGCAGTGGAAACTGAATGCAGGCATCCGCTATGCATTCTAAGGCTTGTTGGATACTAGCCCCTGTGTTTTCAGTATTTCTTCTGTGTCCGCTCTTCGGGGTGGAGGCAGAAGAATCCCCTACGGGGGATACTCCCCAACCCATCTATGAGATGAATGCCAAAGAACAGCTCACGCCGGAAGAGGAATATGCTATGCAGTGGGGGGATGTCTTTGTCAGTGATCTGGCAGAGTATAGTCTGAATGTGAAAACAGGGCATTTAAATCCGGATGATCCCAATGAGTTAGTCATGAACGTTCGTGCTATTTATAAAGATAGAAACGTACTGGAACGATTGAAGAAGCAATATGCAGACAAGCTGCAAGGGGAGAGTCTGCCTATCTGTAATGAGATGGAATTGCATTTTCATATGCACGAGGAGGAATACGCCATCACGCAGGTGAAGATTTATGACGAGAAACATCAGCTGATCAGTGAAGCGAAGCGGGAACCAATATATAAAAAAATTCCATCTAATTCTTTTGTTCAGGCTATGTACCGCATCGGGGAGCGGTTTGTGGAGTACCAGAAAAGTGTGGGAAAGAAAAGCGAACAGCAGGCAGCCCATCGTTAATCTGCCTTTCCTCTAAGCGTTTTCCCGAAGGCTTGTCTAGGAGGTGGCCTATGTTTCAGACAACGATAGCATATTTCATGAGAGGCGGGCCGTGTATGTGGCCTTTGCTCCTTTGCTCTATGGCTGTGGTCTTTATCGCGGCAGAGCGGATTCTCTATTATCGGAAGGCGATTTCTCCAGAGGCCTTTGTCTTACAGTTTTGTCAGCTGATGAATGCGGGGAAAAGGAAGGAGGCCCGCGATATGGCGGGCGTTGTGAGTGGGGATGCGGCTTCTCTGGCCTGCCGGATCATCGATGATGCAGGTCTTTATGGAGAAGCAGTGGAATCGGTCACCTATGAATTGGCGGATCGTGCTGTCGAGCGTCTGGAAAGTCATCTGGACTATCTCAGCGTGGTCATAGGTCTTTCGCCGATGCTGGGGCTTTTGGGGACGATCACGGGGATGATGGGGACTTTCGCCTCGATGGCGGGCCAGATGACGAATACGGCGGGTGTCACTTCGGGGCTGGCTGAAGCGCTGATTACCACCATTTTCGGGCTGATCATTGCGATAGCAGGGACTTGTGTCCATGCGTATCTGTCTCATCGCTGCAGGAATGCTTCGCTGAATCTGGATACCATCGCGGACGTACTGGCTGCTAGGCTTAAAGAAGGCGGGGGATCATGATGCGACGGAGAAGAAGAAGTCTTTCCACGGCGCCGGGATTGATGCTGAGCCCGATGATCGATCTCATTTTCCTGCTGCTCGTTTTCTTTGTCGTCAGTACCATGTATATGTCAAATATACAAACGATTCCTGTCGTCCTTCCCAAGGCGGAACATAGTGAACATGTAAAGAAGAGTGGATGGACTGTCACTGTCAAAGCGGATGGGACGCTGTATCTGGCGGATGAGAGGATCACAGAGCCGCTTCTGCTGGAGCGGATGCGGCAGGCGGCAGCGAATGACCCGGATTTTTCTGTCATGCTCCGCGGAGAGAAAGCAGCGTCTTATGATACCATCATGCATCTGCTGGATGCATGCAAGGGCGCTGGCGTGACTCGCTTTTCTTTGGCTACTGATCGATAGAGGATGGTCATTCCTATTTTCTGACGACAGTTGTGTGAAAACAAGGCGGTAAAAAGGAAGGGAGGGGCGTGCGTTGGAGCAGCAAACGAAGCGGTATGGCATCAGTCTGGCTGTCACTGTCCTGTGTCATGTGGGGGCGGCTCTATGGCTGGGGATGGCTGGATTTCTATTTCTGAAACCGCCTGTTTCTCAAGAGCCGATAGAAATCGTCCTGAATACGGGGGGAGGGCAGGCTGGCGGTGGACAAAAGGCGCTTCCTTCCCCGGTAGAAGAAACGGCGGAGATGGATCATCCATCTCTATCGACACAAGAGGAAGAACCCACGGCAGAGGCTGTGACAGAAGATTTCCCTATCATGGAAAAGCAGGAGGATCCTGTAGTCGAGGAAGTCTTTCAGCGTGCGACCTTGCCTGACACGAAGGCTTCGTCCTCAGATTCGGGCACTGAAATGGCTGCTTCTCCATCTGGGGCAGGAAGTGGATCGGGAAGCGGGGAAGGCGATGCAACGGGGCAGGGAGCTGGCGAAGGGGAAGGCAGCGGACAGGGGCAGGGGGATGGAGAAGGCTCTGGTTCTCAGAGCGGGGTCCCTGTCACGCCTCCGTCGGTTGTATCCTATGTGGAGCCGGATTATCCCGGACGAGCCATGCTGGATGGTACGTCCGGGGTCGTGCAGGTGCGGATCACCGTCAATGCTTCCGGCGGGGTCGATGCGGTCTCTGTATCCGGCAGTTCCGGCAGTGCGGCTTTGGACCGGGCGGCGGTCGAGGCGGTCTATCGCTGGACTTTTTCGCCTGCTTTGGATACGCATGGCCAGCCTATGGCTTGCACGATCTATCTGCCGGTGAATTTTAAGATACGATGATCTATGTTTCCTAAAAGCTGGCGTGTCATGTCCCACATGCACGCCGGCTTTTTTACTGATGTGCGATAAAGAA
>DLZS01000092.1:1360-4186 GCA_003447275.1 Dialister sp. | reverse complement strand
GAAGAAATGAGAATTCATTTCTTTACAGCCCCTTTTCTCACTTCATCATATCGGTAAAATTCTTGATGATGACGATCGGTGTTTTCTGATTGTCATTGCCGAAAGGATTATCGATCAGAATCTTGGCGATCTGTTTCGGATCAAGGCCCTGGCTCTTTCCGAGGACGGCAGCGCGTTTCAGGTCATTGACATCTGCGATGACCGCGCCGTAGGCGCCGGTCGCCTTCTTGATCTTTTCACAGACATTGTCGGTATCCGCCGGACCATAGACGAGGCATTTGTCGAAAGGCGGCATGGTACCGGTGACATCATCGATCAAAGATGCCTGACGGCAGCGGGCGTAGAAGACGCCGTTCTTGCCGAAGAGCTTTGCGACAGCGCCGAGAACGAAGGAGAAGAGCATATTCCATTTCCCTTCTTCATCCATGGCTGCCTGCATGCCGTAGATGCTCGCCATGGAACCGGCGGACGGGACGAAGCGGTTCATGAGACGGGCCTGCCAGCAGACATTCAGCTCTTCCGGACGGACGTAGCGGTTCTGGGTGATGGCGACGACGGACTCTGCACTGCAGACGATGTCATGGTCGGTGATCTTGTCGCCGGCGTATTCCAGAATGGCATCGACGATGTTGTCGTGATGGGTCAGGATACGGGTGTGGATCGGTATGAGTTCTAATTCTGCCATTTATCTCACCTCCGTTTTATATTCATAGAGCGCATTTCTGAGCTCTTCTTTCGAAAGAACGATGCGGGACTTCGCATAGTAGTAGTCGCTTCTCGCGACGACCTGATAAATGACGTCCATTCCCATTTCCGGGAAGGTCTCCAAGTCATGGAGAATGCTGTCGCCCTTGCCCTTGATCTCCAGAGTGATGAGGAATTTCTTCGTCTTGCCCGGATCTAAGATGAAGGCCTGCCAGTAGTCATCGGGACGCGGCATATCGAAATCGGTGAGGTGCGCCGTGACGACGGCTTCATCGTACTGCTCAAAAGGCAGATACACGCGGACAAAGGCATCCATGATGGTGCCGAGCTGCTTGCCGACGTTCTTGATCGGCAGCGTGCAGGAAAGCGTCACGCTCTTCATATCCATGGACTCCACATGGAAAGGCGTCCGCTTAGACTTCATCACCTTCAGCACACAGTCGCCTTTGATGATGGCGATGGCCCAGTAGGCAATGAATCCCAGGCAGATCAATAAGATGATGACTGCCAGAATTTTCGTGATCAGTAACATGTTTGTCACACTCCTAAATGATAAATCAGTTGTCGGGTTCGGGGTTCAGGGTTGTGGTGGCGGCTTCGCCGCGAGTATATATGAGGCGATGCCCGAAAATAGTATTCAAGTCGCTAGTAACTTGTGACTAGGAATTAGTAGCTAGGGATTAGGTTTGCGATACGAGAAAACCGCTAGTTTCAAACCTCCGCGGCGCTTCTATATTTTTATGCGCCGCACCACCATTTCACATTTCTCATTCTCATTCAAGTGAGGCTTTCAATCGTAATCAAGGGGCGCCCCGCCCAGAGGCTCACCTTGCCCCCTTTACAATTCCAAACTTCCCTTTTCCACCTTCACGTCGCCGAAGAGTTTCTTCACGAGCGGCGCGGAATTTTCAAGGCCCTCTGTGAAATAGAAGGTCTTCTCCTGCATCGCCCCGGCCAGCGCATCATGTGCGCGGAGGATGTCCATGCCGGTCTCCACCGTCGGGAGCGCCGGGTCAAGGAAGCGTACCTTCGGCAGCACCTTCCTGAATACATCAGCGATCAGCGGATAATGGGTGCAGGACCAGATCGCAGTGTCTGCATCTAATGCATGATACTCCTCTGCCGCCTGTTTGACAAGGGCAGAAAGGGTATTTTCGTCCGCATTTCTTTCGATCGCCGCCGCCAGTCCGTCGCAGGGGACCTCCACAAAATCCAGCTGCGGGTATTTTTTCTGAAAATATGCCTTGTGTGCATGCGTCGCGATCGTCGCAGGCGTCGCAAAAACAGCGAAGCGCTTCGCATCCTCCGGCACATTCACCTCCATGCTCATCTTGATGACAGGGATATCTTCTTCAAAAAAAACAGGCGGCACATTGAAGGAGATCGTATTGCACGCGATCAGGATCATCTTCACCTGATGCGCCTTCAGAAAATCCTTGATGGCAAAGGAGAATCGCACAATGTCATCCCGACTGCGTTCGCCGTAGGGATTTCTCTTCGTATCTCCGAGAAATACGATGCCTTCTTCCGGGTACGTCTCATGCAGCACGCGGGCTACCGTAAGACCTCCGATGCCCGAGTCCATGATGCCGATCGGTCTGTTATCCATTATATCCTGTCTCCTTCTGAGAGCTTCACAAGGCCTTCGATCTTTTCCTTCGGAAGACGCGCGATACGGCCTGTCTTCATATGGGTGTACGTATTGACCGTATGCCCTGTCGTCAAAAGCTCGCCCGTAGATTCGCGCACGACCTCATAATCGAAGTCCAGCCGCACACGATCGACGCGGCGAAGGTATGTCCTGATGAGGAGCGTATCGTCATAGCAGGCAGACTTCAGGTATTTCACACTGACCTCGACGATCGGAAATACGATCCCTTCCTCCATCAGCTCATTCAAGTCGAGCCCGCCCGCACGCAGATACTCCACCCGCGCCTCCTCAAAATACTTGAGGTAGTTCGCATGATGCACCACCTTCATGCCGTCAGTCTCGTAAAAGGTCACTCTTCTTTTATAGGTAAACATAGCGGTATCCTCCATTGATCAATGGAGATATTATAGCACAATCGGTGGGAGGGTTTAAGGGATTAAAGGTTCAAGGGTTCAAGGTTCAGGGTTCAG
>DLZS01000092.1:0-1116 GCA_003447275.1 Dialister sp. | reverse complement strand
CAGGGTTCAGGGTTCAGGGTTGTTGTGGCGGCTTCGCCGCGAATATGTATGGGGTGATGTCTGAAAGTAGTATTCCAGTCACTAGTCACCAGTCACTCGGCACCACTAATCCCTAGCTACTAATCCCTAGTCACAAGTCACTAGTCACCGGCTACTTCTTCCCAAATGCGAAGAAGCTCTTCACCTTCTGCCAGAAGGAGCGGACGCGGGAGATCTTCACGGGCTGCTTGACGGCCTGCGCTTTCTGCACCTGCCGGACAAGGGTCATATTCCGATGCGCAGTTCTCGTCACGACACGGGGCGGCGCGGTGAAGGTCTTCTCGCTCTTCGGCTCGGCTCCATGCAGAGCTGCCGCGCTGCTCTCCGCCGCGCGGATGGTACATGTCCGCCGGCTTGTATCCATCGGGGAAGGGCTCTCTTTCCTGCCGCTTCCCGCCGCCTTAGGCTCTATTGCCTTCGCTGCGCCTCCCACGATCGTCCCGGTCTTTAGATCAAACTTTGCAAAGCCGGCCTTCTGGGCAAAGGGACTGTCTTCGAAGGTGTGCGCCGGAGCGGACGTCGCGGCCGTTGACTCCGGCTTTTCCCGGCGCATCTCCTCACGCTCGATCTGCTTCATGAGGCGGTTTCTCGCCCGCGGATCAAAGGCAGGCTCCCGCTCCGCCCAGAAGCCGGACTGCTGGATCTTTCTCTGGTCCAGATCATAATTGATTTTGGCTCCGCAGTGATTGCATCGGATGCTCCCCTTCCTTTTCTTCACATCCAGATCGAAAAGGGTGAGCTTCTGTCCACACACGTGGCAGGTCAAAGTAAATGGCATATTTGCCTCCCGGGCGATAAAAACGAGACATGCGGGATCCGCACTAAAAAAAGGGTCTATCACAAAGGCTCTGAGACAGCTGCGGGAGATGCCCCCTCACCTGTCACCAACATAGTAAGTATAGGGCATGCAGCCATTTTCCACAATGGGAAGATGCGGCTCTTTACCGCCCCATGCCATTTCCCTTCCTGCTATGCCGCTTCGCAGGGAGGCCCGCGCCGCCCTTTCTTCCTTTGCAAGGCTCGCAAAAAAGGCGATGTGAAATAACGATCATCTCATTTTCGCGTTCCATCTGCCGC
>DLZS01000002.1:2108-4783 GCA_003447275.1 Dialister sp. | reverse complement strand
TGAACCTTGAACCCTGAACCTTTAAACCATGAACCCTTAAACCATGAACCCTGAACCCTTAAATCATGAATATTCAAATCATCTACTCTATGCTGTCCCGCGTCCTTGCGGCCAGCGGAGCGGCATTGCTGCTGCCGCTCCTGCTCTCGCTCTATGAGCGGGGGCCGATCCTTCCCTTTCTCGTGCCGATGCTTCTTTCCGCAGCGCTCTCGCTATTTCTGAAAAGAAAAGGGGCGGCGATCGAAAGCAGCCTGACGCCGCGGGAAGGGACCGCCATCACCGCGCTCTCCTGGATCGCCGTATCCCTGCTCTATGCGCTCCCCTACGGGGTGAGCGGGAGCCTCTCTCCCTTAGACAGCCTGGTCGAGAGCATCTCAGGCCTCACCGGGACAGGCGCGACCGTATTTACCGACCTCACCTGCGTCCCCGAAAGCCTTCTCTTCTTCCGCTCGCTCACCCACTGGCTGGGCGGCCTTGGCATCATCGTCTTCTTTGTCGCCCTCTTCCCGCAAGCCGGGCGCGGCACCGTGCGTATGATGCAGACAGAAAGCACCGGCCCCACCTCGTCGAAAGCGCTTCCCCGCATCCGCGAGACAGCACGCGCTCTCTTTGCCGTGTACGCCGTCTTCACCTCTGTCTGCTTCCTTTCCTACCTTCTCTGCGGCCTTTCTCCCTTGGACGCACTGAATCACGCCTTCTCCACCATTGCGACCGGCGGCTTTTCGACAAGAAATGAAAGCATCGCCTACTACCACGACGCGCGGCTGGAAATGGTCATCGCTTTCTTCATGATCATTTCCTCTGCGAACTTCGGCATCTATGTCGAAGCATGGAAACGCGGCATCTCCGTCATCTGGAAGGATACGGAATTCCGCACGTACCTCGCCATCGTCGCCATCGCCACGGCCCTCATGACGCTCTCCCTCGTCCTGCAGGGCGGCGCCTCCCTCCTGCCAGCGCTGAGAGAAACCTTCTTTCACGCCGCATCGATCTCCTCCACCACCGGCTTTGTCGCCGCTGACTTTGACCGGTGGCCCGACTTCTGCCGCTTCCTCCTCCTCCTTCTGATCCTTGTCGGCGGCTGCGGCGGCTCCACCGCCGGCGGGATGAAAGTCATCCGCTTCATCCTTCTCGGGAAAAGCATCTTTTCCCTGCTGAAGCTCCACCTCCACCCCCGTGCCGTTCAGGCCGTCTCAGCCGGAGAAAACCGCTACTCGTCCGACGTCCTTTACCGCGTGCTCTGCTTCTTCTTTCTCTACATCATGCTCGCCTTCTTGTGGGCCGCGATCATGATGTTTGACGGGCTCGCCTTCCTGGACGCTCTCGGCGTCTCCTTCTCCACCATGGGCAGCGTCGGCCCTGCATTCGGCCAATTCGGCGCGACACAGACCTACGCCGCACTCCCCACCCTCTCCAAGATGGTCGTCTGCCTCTCCATGCTCTTCGGCCGCCTCGAATCCATCACTCTGATGTGCATCTTCATCCCTTCCTTCTGGAAACGAAGCGGATGGTGAGAAATAGGGATTAGGGGCTAGGGATTAGAAATCAGATACCGCTCATTCCAATTCAAATCGGCAAAGTCGATTTTGCGATGCTTCGCATCGTCTAACCTCCGCCCTACGGGCACCTCCTTCCAAAGGAAGGAGGGAGCGATACGCGCCATCTAAAAACGCCGCGGCGCTTCTATATTTGATGCGCCGCTCCACCATTTCTCATTTCGCATTTCTAATTTCTCATTTTTATAAGGAGTTCCCATGTCCCCCACTACCACCTACCCCATCCGCTACTTCAGCATCGTCACCGTACCGAAGGAATTCACCCATCAGTTGGGCCAAATCGAAAACACCGCCCTTTCGGGCGGCGCGTCACTCAATCATGATGAAATTGTGAAAGCGATTTCTACAGGAAAGAGCCAGCTCTCAAGCCTCACCCCTTACCTTTTCGTCCTGTTTGAGATCGAAAACGGCGGCGCTTACTGGACCTACCTCGACCTCGCCGGTGAGCTGTCGAAGATCCATTTCACCGATGGAAAGACCAGTGAGATCAAAGCCGAGAAGGTCACCTTCGCCAATGGCGGATATATGTATGTCATGAAGGAAGTATACTTGAAAAGGGAGTAGGAGTGACTGGCGACTGGTGGCTAGTGACTGGTGACTGAAAGCCACTTTTGGGCATCGCCCAATAAAAAAGACGGCGCGCCACCCATTTGAGCCCATACGCTCCCCCGTATCGTCATCCCGAGCGAAGCCGAGGGATCTTTATTGCACTGCCGCAATTTGCATGCATGCGCTCGCACGCAAACGACACCTTGGTGCTTCCTTTTTCGTCTTTCTCTCACCCACGGTTTACCGGTCTGCAAGAAGGATCCCTCCGCTTCGGCCCTCATGACACGCAAGAAAGATGGATCGTCTCACATCCTCTTTCTTACCGCTGCATAGAGTTGTGCCTCTCCGAGGCACTCTATCCTGCGCCTTTGGCGCGGGCCGTTTGGCCTCACAGGAAGGCGCCTTAATGGGCAGGCTAGGCGCCTCTTTGGAGTAGGCCCTTGGAGACGGAAGTCCCTCTGCGGGACTTCCGTCTCCAAGGGCCTACTCGTATCATAGGAGTGACTGGTGAGTGACTGAAATGCCAGCTCATGGAAGCGCCACGATCTATACTTCGCGGCGCATTTCGTC
>DLZS01000002.1:0-1812 GCA_003447275.1 Dialister sp. | reverse complement strand
ATTTCGCATTTCTCATTTCTAATTTCTCATTTAAACGGGGCTTTCATCCCCAATCAAGGGGCGAGCCGCCCCTTGGGCTCACCCTGCACCCTTCAGTCCCTTATTTCAATCACATCCGCATCCTTTTTCCTCGGCAGCGGGTAGCCTTCCTTTTCTGCATAGCCGAAGGACATGGCGAGGATCATCTCGCCCTTGCCGATCCATTCCGTAAGCTCATCATAGGCGAAGAATACATTGCCCACCCAGAGGCTTCCGATGCCGCGCGCCGCAGCTTCGAGAGCCATATTCTCCGCCGCGGCCCCGATGGCCTGCACATCGCTCATCTCATGGATCTTCTCGGCAGCGCTCCAGTCCTCATACACCGAGCGCCCCGTCGGATTCACCACCAGCACCGTCACCGGTGCTTTTTTCATGCACTCCATCGTGAAGCGTGCATTGGCGATGAGCCCGCTGTCTCCCGGAAGGACGCCCTCTCCGGCTTCGGAACGCTCGATGCCCTTCTCCATCAGTCGGATCATCATATCCCGGCTCATGCCCTTCACGACGATGAATTTCCAAGGCTGTCGGTTCTTCGGCGAGGGCGCCCACTGCCCCGCGCGAAGGATCTCCTTCATATCGCTCTCTGCGATCGGGTCTTTCTTGAAAAAGCGGACGCTCCGCCTTCCGGCAATGATATCGTGCATCAGGATCCTCCTTCTAAAAAACTTTGCCCGGCAAGGTACGGCGCATACGAATGAAAAAGCGCCTAAGCCTCCCCATCCCTTCCGACGGTCTCCGCCATCTCCACAAACCATGACGGCTGCTCGGCGCGGATCCGACCGGCCAGCACAGCCTGTTCCTTCGTATCCTTCGCCAGCACGAAGAAAGCGGAGCCTGAACCGGTCATGAGCGCAGGCCGGCCCAGTGTCTTGAGATACGCAGACGTTTCCCAAAGGATCGGCTCCACAGGAAACAGCCCCGCCTCGAAATCATTCGAGAGCGCGCAGGCCAGTGCGCCCTTATCTCTGCCGCTGAGCGCTTCGATGGCAAGGGGCGTCGTATCCATGGGACGCTTCCCCATGTGATCGAGAAGCTGGTACGCCTTCCCCGTTGAGACCGAGACCGGCGGACGCAGGATGACGAGCGGCAGATGCGCCCATGGTGTGAGCGGTGTCAGCTTCTCGCCAATGCCCTGACAGCGCGCGGCCCCCGCCGCCACACAGAAGGGGATATCCGCGCCGAGCGATGCCCCCCAGCGGGCGAGCGTCGCCAGAGAAATATCCGTCTCATAGAGCCGTGCCAGTCCGCGCAGCACGGCAGCCGCATCGGACGAACCGCCGCCCATCCCCGCCTCAGAGGGGATCCGCTTCGCCAGCGTCATGGAGACGCCGCCGGAAAGACCGGTCTCTTCGAAGAAACGCTCCGCGGCGCGCACCATGAGATTCTCCCGCCCCAGCGGAGCTACGCCCTCCGTGACGGAGAGCATGATAGCCTCCGCCTTCGTCAGTGTGATGCGGTCCGAGAGAGAAATGCTGTGCATGAGGCTGTCGATGGAGTGATACCCGTCAGCACGCTTGCTTCCGACGGAAAGTGTGAAATTGATTTTGGCATGCGCCGTTTCTATGATCATAAGGATGTCCTTTGCTATGAAAGTATGCTGTCAGGTTCAGGGTGAGCCCGTGAGGCGTGCGAAAGAGGGGGAACGGGTTCTATGGGTTCAAGAGGGTTCAGAGGGGGTGGTGCGGCGCATAAAAATCAAAAGCGCCGCAGAGTTTTAGAATATAGGGTATTCTCGTATCGCAGCCTTCCTTGCGGGTAATGCTATTAAGTTAA
>DLZS01000115.1:0-3232 GCA_003447275.1 Dialister sp. | reverse complement strand
TCCAACACTTTCATGCAATACCGCTACGTAGCCCCCTCAGCCCTTCGCGCAGCTCCCCCGATGGGGAGCCAAGAACGTTCTGCCGCTTAAGTTAATAGCATTCCTCAGTTGGGGGGATCTTAATCCCTAATCCCTAGCTACCAGTCACTAGTCACTAGTCACTTCTCTCCCACTGCTTCCGCGAGTTTTTCAAGGAAGAAGCGGGTATTTGCGGTGAGGTCGGGGCCTTCTGTCTGAAGAGCGCCGCCTACGAGGAAGATGGTATCGGGACCGTAGATGCGGACCATTTCCTTGAAGAGCTGCCAGCGCATGCCGCCGGAGGGGACAGGGAAGTTTGCCCGAAGGTCTGCCATCTTCGACTCGGTGCCTTCCGCGATCTTCTGGCAGGTATCCTGCGAGAAGGAGAAGCGACCGCCGAAGCTGGTGAAGATGACCGCATCCGCACCTGCAAGTCGGGAGAGCTGGCCATAGTAGCAGAAGGGGGAAATGCCCGCATCCTGCGAGAGGACCAGCGGACCGGAGAAGCAGGGGTGCAGGAAGATCGGCAGGCCGAAGTCCGGATCCCGTGCGAGGTCACGGATCATGGTGAAGCCGGTGATGGCAGGGGCGGCCATGATGCCGTCAGCCCCGATCTCCTTGGCCTGATAGGCACGCTCCAAGAAGCCAAGACCATCTGTGGTACAGTTGGCGATGTACATGCTTTTCCTGCCCGTTTTCTCTTTGGCATCCGCAAGCGCCATGACGCACTGGAGGACACGTTCTTTAAAAGGCGCATAGCGCTGGTCCATGAGGCTGTGGTCATCCTTGATGATGGGGCAGCCGCCGAGTGCGAGGTCATAGACCATTTGCGCGAGCTCCTTCGGAGATCTGCCGAGCGGTTTGATGGCTGACATGAAGATCGGACCGCGCGGCACACCGCAGAGGTCACGAAGACCGCTTCTGCCGAAACGCGGGCCCGGGTAATTGTTGTACATGGTCTCGGGCAGTTCGAAGGACATGAGGCGGACGCCGGGCTGCAGGCTCGTATTTCCGAAAAGCATATTGAGGAGCTCGGCCATCTCATCACCGACAGCCTCCGGCTCATAGGAGATCGTCGCATAGTATGCGCCGGCTTCCGCCTTTTTCAGATCTTCGATCTGGCCGACGATGGTGTCAGCGATCGGAGTGCCGTCTACCAGCTCGTAAGGACACTCGATCGTCTGCTCGACGGCGATGGCGAAGGCGATCTTCTTCGCCTCTTCATAGGTGGGAGCTGCGATGCGGTACGTCGCAGTAAAACGCGAAGACTGGTGCAGGTCTTCTGTCAGTTCGGAAAACAATTCACTTTCAAAAAAGGATGTATTGGACAAGAGGAGGTCTCCTTTCGGAAAAATGGAATGGGAAGGGGCAGCTCGCGGGGCGTGCTGCCCCCTTGATTTCGCAGGAAAGAGGGGGAGCGGGTTCTATAGGTTCAAGAGGTTCAAAGGGGGTGGTGCGGCGCATTTCGTCATCCGGAGCGCCGCGGAGTATAAATGATGGCGATGCCCGAAGGGCAGACGTCTGATGTCTGACGTAACGTCTAATCCCTAGACCCTAATCCCTAGCTACTAGTCCCCAGTCACTAGTCACTAGTCTCCAGTCACTCTTTTTTATGACTCATGCGATAGGGATTATCGAGATGGGCGGCGGTGTCGTCGGAGAGCCAGTAGAGGGGGCGGTTTCTGGTCTCTTCAAACATACGCCCGAGGTATTCGCCGATGATACCGAGACCCATGAGATTCAAGCTGCCGAAGATGGAGATGAGGATGGTCATGGTCGCCCAGCCGGGGACGGCTTCGTCCATCATGACGCAGTAGAGGACATGAAGGATGAGAAGGATGCCTGCGATGGCCGCGAAGACACCCAGATAGAATGCCACACGCAGCGGCAGGGTGGAATTTGTGATGATGCCGTCCATCGCGAAGTGCAGCATTTTTTTCATGGAAAATTTCGAGACACCGGCGTGGCGGGCAGGCGCTTCAAATTCGATGGTACACTGCTTGAAGCCAAGACCGCCTACGATGCCGCGGATGAAGCGGGAATGTTCACGGAAACGCAGAAAGGCGTCGAGTGCTTTGCGATCCATCAGGCGGAAGTCAGAGCCGCCCGGGACGACGGGAGAATTGGAAATGGAATTGATCACTGCGTAGTAGCCAGCCGAGGTCAGTTTCTTGATGGGGCCGGCATCTTCAGTCGCTGTGCGGATGGTCTGCACGATGTCGTAGCCTTCCTGCCACTTCTCGATGAGCTTCGGAATGAGCGCCGGTGGGTGCTGCATGTCGCCGTCCATCGTGATGACGGCGTCTCCGATGGCAAAGTCCATGCCGCAGGTGATGGCGATCTGGTGGCCGAAATTGCGTGCAAAGGTCAGCGCCCGCACATGCGGGTCGCCGGCTGCCAGCTGGTGGATCAGCTCGTCGGTGCGATCCTTCGAGCCATCATTGACGTAGATGATCTCGTAGTCCATATCCAGCGTCTGCATGACTTTCGTCACTTCGTCATGGAAATAGACGACATTGCCATCTTCGTTATATACAGGTGTTACAATCGATATCATGATTCCTCCGTTAAGGCACATAAGCCTACGCTATATTATAGCACACTCAGGGATATATATAATCAGACATATATAAGTAGTATAAATATAGTGTGTGTATGGCGGATCGCCGGGAATTAAAGAAATCATAAAATCGCTTGCGGGTTCAGGGTTCAGGGTTCAGGGGTAGTCCGTGGGGCGTGTTGTCCCTTGAGTGCGTGCGAAAGCTCTACTCGCCAGTTAGGAGTTAGGAGTTAGGAGTGGTGGTGCGGCGCATAAAAATTAGAATCGCCGCGGAGTTTTGATAGCGCTTCGCGCGGCGCATCGTCATTTCGAGCGTAGCCCTCGATCTTTATTGCAGAACGTTCATTGCC
Source organism: Dialister sp. (assembly GCA_003447275.1). GTDB lineage: Bacteria > Bacillota > Negativicutes > Veillonellales > Dialisteraceae > Dialister. The sequence goes on along the minus strand of DLZS01000115.1, from coordinate 304 downwards.
TGATGTGAGGCAGCACTAGGACATCGTTTTCCCTCGGCGCATACACGCTGATTTCCGCAGTGCAGTAAAGACCCTCGGCTGCGCTCTGGATGACGAGGCCGGAGAAATCCCAGTCACCAGCCACCAGTCACTCCTAATCCCCAATCCCTAATCCCTAGCTACTCATCCCTGCTTTCATAATTTAGCCTGTGGGGCGGCCCGCCCCCCTTGATTACGTTTGAAAGCCTCGATTGAATGAGAAACTAGAAATGAGAAATGCGAAATGGTGGTGCGGCGCATAAAACCGCGGAGATTTGAAACTAGC
>DLZS01000062.1:0-9660 GCA_003447275.1 Dialister sp. | reverse complement strand
TCCCGTTTTACGGAGCTGGTCCATAAGGAAGAAAGAATTTCCACCAGTAAAATATATCACGTCCGCATCTTCAAAAACAGATTGTATCGTTGAATAAGCCTCCGTTGAAATATCAATTTCAGTTACGGCTGCTCCCAGTTTATTAAATAGCTTTCGAGCCGAGCCGACATAACCGGTGTAGCCTTCACGCAGCGATGCTGTTGGAATAAATGCAACTTTTTTGTTATCAATTTCTTCTTTTATCAAACTTCCTACACTTGAAAAGTGCGAACATAAAAACAGCTTCATCCATATTCTCCTTTATAAACTTGACAGGGGCTGATCAAAAAGCGAGTGTGTCTTTTTTGATGCACGGAAAATGCTGCGCGGGGAAAGCACCTGCTGCTTACTTCCCCATCCGTTTCCTGATGTACTCCATCACATAGTACATCGCTTTCTCTGCGGCAGCATAGCGGACACTCTTCCGGGAGCCTAGGAAATGTTCTTCATATACCTCTGTACCATATGCGCTGGAGACAGCGAGGAAGACGGTGCCGGAAGGCTCGCCGCGTTCCCCCCTTCCGGGACCCGCGTAGCCTGTCGTCGAGACTGCAATGTCTGATGCATACAGACGGCGGCTGCCCTCTGCCATCTCTTTTGCCGTTTCTCCGCTGACTGCCGTATAGCGGGAAAGTGTCTCCGAAGAGACCCCCAGCACATTTTCTTTGGCCTCATTCCAGTATGTGACCGCACTTCCTTTGAAATAAGCAGAGCTACCCGGAAGATCCGTCATCAGCTTTCCGATGAGACCGCCAGTGCAGGACTCGGCAGCGCTTATGGAAAGATGCGTCTTCTCCAGAAGAGCCACGAGGTCTTCCCGCACATGCTGCTCGATGTGATAGTCAGCTACGGGGAGTCGCTTCCTGAGCTCTGTCACCAGCGGCGACATCAGCGCATAGGCCGCCTCTGCCGTTTCCGCTTTCGCCGTCACACGAAGGGCGATATACCCCGGTCGTGCAAGAAGGGCGATGGTGGGATTTTCCTGCGCCAGGATGAGGTCCATGATGATCTCTTCGATCTCCGCCTCCGTCCTGCCGGGGATCGGCAGGATCATGGAGCGGATCGTCCCCATCTCTCCCAACCGTTTTTTGAGTGAGGGGAGCATGTGTTTTTCTGCCATCCGCTTCATCTCAAAAGGAGGTCCGGGAAGGTGTACCAGAAGTTTCCCGTGATGCGAAAGGAGGCAGCCACTGGCAGAGCCGGCTTCATTCCTGAGGAGCTCCGCGCCTTCAGCAAACCACGCCTGGCGCGATAAAGAAGGCAGATAGGGGCGTCCCTTTTCTTTGTAGTACGCGGCAAGACGCACTGCCTCTTCCGGAAAGAGGACATAGGGAAGTCCAAGTACCTCGGCTCCGATCTTTTTCGTGATGTCTCCCTGCGTTGAGCCAAGGCCGCCCGAGGTGATGACAAGATCTGCTCGGGAGAGTGCCGTAGCAAAGGCCGCTCTCATCCGCTCCGGATTATCCCCCACCGTCGTCATAAAGGCAACAGTGAATCCATGTTCATTCATGAGCTCCGCCAGATAACGGCTGTTTTCGTTATCGATCTCCCCTAGCAGGAGCTCGGTGCCAGTGGTAATGATTTCAGTGATCATGCATGTTCTCCTTGATGGGCTGTAGGAAGAAAAGGGATCGGGGTAAAAAAGTGACTGGTGGCCTGAATGCTATTTTCGGGCATCGCCCTACCTAACTATTGGCGGCGAAGCCGCCACGAGAGCCTTGAACCCATCCACCTGAACCTTGAATCTTTTATTCCTTCACTTCTGCGATCAGATCATACGCATATCCGTCGATGATATGGACATTCACGAAATCGCCCGGCTTGAGATCTCCCGGGTTGTCGATATACACATTCCCATCGACTTCGGGCGCCTGATAGGACGTACGGCCCTTGGCTTGTCTATGTCCCTCGCCATCCTCGATGATTTCCTCGACGAGGACTTCCGCGTCGGTATCAATGAGGCGTTCATTGTTTTCTTCCGAAATCCCGGCCTGGATCGCCATCAGTTGATGGTAGCGGTCTTCCTTCACCTCTTCATCGATCTGATCTGTCATGCGCGCCGCAGGCGTACCATCCTGCGGGGAGAATGTAAAGGCCCCCATATCGTCGAATTTGATCTCTCGAATGAAGTCACAGAGCTCCTGAAAATCAGCCTCTGTCTCTCCCGGGAATCCGACCATGAGCGTCGTGCGGATGGTCATGCGCGGTCTGGCAGCGCGGAGCTTCCGAAGAAGAGCATAGATGCTCTCCGAGGAATCGCGGCGGTGCATACGAGTGAGCACGGCATTGCTGATATGCTGGAGCGGGATATCCACGTACTTGCAGATCTTATCTTCGTGCAGGATGACGTCCAAGAGTTCATCATCAAAGTAGGTCGGATAGAGATAGAAAAGACGGATCCACTTCACACCCTCGATCTTGACGAGCTCACGAAGGAGGCTTGCGAGATTCGTCCCGAGGTCGCGTCCGTAGCAGGAAAGATCCTGCGCGATGAGGTTGAATTCACGCACCCCTTCAGCCGCCAAACGTCTCACTTCATGGACAATGGAAGAGATCGGGCGGCTTCTCATCGGCCCGCGCACATAGGGAATATAGCAGAAGGTGCAGCCATTGCTGCAGCCTTCAGCGATCTTCACATAGGCGGTATATTTCGGCGTCAGCGAGGCACGCGGGATGAGCTCTTCATTCGCGCAGGGAATGGTGCCGAATTTAAACACCTTTTCTCCGCCATTGGCATAGGATTCATTCACGGCATCCAGAATATCCTGCCAGGAGTCTGTACCGATGAAAATATCGACTTCCGGGATCTCCTTCGCAAGCGCTTCCTTGTACTGCTGTGAGAGGCAACCGGCAGCCACAAGACGTTCACAGACACCTGTTTTCTTGTATTCCGCCGTTTCCAAAATCGTCTGGATCGACTCTTCCTTAGCCGGATCGATGAATGTGCAGGTATTGATAATGATGACATGCGCTTCTGCCAGATCTTCGGTCAGTTCATAGCCGGCCTTCTCCATGATGCCCACCATCATTTCCGTATCGACCAGGTTCTTCGAGCAGCCAAGGCTGATAAATCCTAATTTCTTCGTCACTTCTTTGTTCCTCCAAATCGTACTTTTTCTCCCCATAGATTCAGCAGATCCTTTCTGCCTTCATCCAGATATCTTTTTTCTAATTCCCAAAAAACGAGTTCATTGCCGGCCGCATCGGGCTCTGCCGCATCATCATTCACATAGATGAAGTAGTTCCCGTTCTTTTCCATGATGCTTTTATATTTCACCGAGTCCAGAAGCCAGTCTATCAGTCGCTCGCCCCGCTCAGGATGTGCGCTTTCTGCCAGAAGCCCTGTCCCATAGAGGTACCAGGGAGCGCCATCCTCCGGATAAATGATCATGACAGGCATTTTCTCCCGCTTCGTGCGAAGGACTTCATTCAGCCCGGAGATCCCGATGTCGCACTTCCCCATCGCCGCCATACGGGACGGCGTAGAGAGATACTTCCCATATTGTACAAGATGCTGTTGCGCCCTGCCCAAGAGTTCCATCGCATAGTCTGGCCCGAAGTGCTCGATGAGACACATCAGGAGATCCTTCGACATCTCGGCAGCGATGAAGTCCGTCATCGAAAGCTGTGCCTCTTCCCTCGTGAAGACCTCTGCCCACGTATAGGAAAATGGCTTCTGCTTCTTAAGAAAATCCGGATTCACAGCAAACACGATGGGATCCACCCAAAGACCTGTCCAATACGCCTCTTCATCCTTGAAAAGATTCAGCGCTGTATCCGTACGCGAGGATGAATAAGCGGCGAGCTGTCCGTTCTCTTTCATCCGCATCAGGATATCCTGACTGGTGATCACCACATCCGATGCCTTTTCCTCAGCGGAGGTCTTCTTTAATAGATCTGCGCCAGATACATAGGAGATCTCTACAGCAAGCCCCTGTTCTTTATAAAAAGCATCTTTCACCGGATCAAGCACGTCCGGTGAAAGATCTGTCAGCACGACGACCTTGCTCACAGGATGCTGTTCCTGGCGCCGCTCTGCTTCCAGATTCTTCGCATAGCAAAGAATCCCCCAAAAAGCACCGCCTGCCAGCAGGAGAAACAGTAAGACGGAGCATAGACGTTTCAAAATGGATCACCTCATTTCGATACAGGCTCTATCAGAGAAGCGGAGGAAATGTGCAGCTGGTCCCCGATCCGCAGTCACAAGTATGGCGCTCTTTTCAGAAAATATCATACCGGTGAAGACCGATTCTCTAGTCCGACGGCTCCTCCTTCTTCCCGCCTGCAAGAATATCAGAAAGCTGCTCCTTATCGACAAGAATGTCTCTTGGCTTTGCCCCTTCCGCAGGGCCTACGATACCGAGGCGCTCCATGGTATCCATGAGACGGCCGGCTCGGGTATACCCGATGCGGAATCGGCGCTGGAGAGCGGAGACAGAAGCACGCTTCGTATCGAGCACCCATTCCGAAGCCTCCGGCATGAGATCATCCTGCTCTTCGACCATTTCGTCCTCTTTCTCTGTTTTTTCCGGGATAGAAAGATCGATCGGCTCATAGACGACATGGCTTTCCTGACGGATGCATTCCGCCCTGACATAGTTCACCACATCCTCGACCTCTTCGTCCGAGATGAACGCCCCCTGGATACGGACAGTACTGAGCGCTCCCGCCTGCTTGAAGAGCATATCGCCCTTGCCGAGCAGAGATTCTGCACCGCCCTCATCGAGAATAATGCGAGAATTGAGGCCCGACTCGACCATGAATGCGATACGGCTCGGAATGTTTGATTTGATCACACCGGTAATGACATCGGCTGACGGTCTCTGCGTCGCAAGGATCAGATGGATGCCTGCGGCACGCGCCTTCTGCGTCAGACGCTGGATCAGGACTTCGACTTCTTTGGCCGCGACGTTCATGAGGTCGGCAAATTCATCGACGATCAGTAAAATATAGGGCATCTTTTTGTCAGGATACAGCTTATTATACCCTTCGATATTTCGCACCTTCGCCCCGGCAAAGAGCTGGTAACGAGCCTCCATTTCACGGACAGCCCAATTCAATGTGCCCTGTGCCTTCTTCATATCCGTCACGACTTCCGTGCGCAGATGCGGGATGCCATTATAGACAGACAGCTCGACCACCTTTGGGTCGATGAGCATGAGCTTCACCTCATCCGGGCGGCTATGATAAATGATGCTCGTGATGATGGAATTGATGCACACGCTCTTGCCGCTGCCGGTCGAGCCTGCAATCAGAAGATGCGGTGCTTTCGCCAGATCGGTCACGACCGTCTTCCCGGTGATGTCCTTGCCCAAGGCCACAAGGATGTGGCCCTTGCCATGCTGAAAGGCATCGCTGGCAAGCACATCATGAAGCGGCACAGAGGCCGCCTTCGTATTCGGGATCTCGATGCCGACCGCAGATTTTCCGGGGATCGGGGCTTCAATACGGATATGTGTCGCCTCAAGCGCCATGGCGAGCTCATTCGAAAGTCCTTCGATCTTGCTCACGCGGACGCCCATTTCCGGCTTGAGCTCGAAACGCGTCACCGTCGGCCCTACACTGTAGTGGACCACCTTCGCCCGGACTCCGAAGCTGGCAAGCGTCGACTCGATGAGTGCCGCCTTCTGTCCTGCATCTGCCTCTCCCTGTCCCGCATTCGTTCCCGCATGAAGAAGCGAGAGCGGAGGAAACTGATACACCGGCCCCGTTTCCGCAGCCGGTGCGGGATGAGCCGGGTCTGCTGAGACGGGCGCTGGCGGTATCGGATGAATGTCCTCCTCCGGCTTCTCTTCCCCGGCCAGCTCTTCCGCTGGTTCTTCCAGCGGTTCTTCTGCCACTTCATCCTCCGCTTCCGGCAGCGGCGATATCGGCGGCTCTTCCATGTCCTTGACCGGCTCCTCTGGCGTCCACGGCTCTTCCTGTGCTTCTTTATCTGCTTCTGGGGCAGGTTCTTCTATAGGTTCTTCTAAGGAAATCGGTGGCTCTTCCGCATCCGGCATCTGCGCAGGGACTGCCATATCTTCTGCCGGCAGTTCCTCATCCGGCGATTCTGCCGCATTTTCTTCATTCTTCTTGTAAATGAACTCCGTCGGCTTATCGTCGAGTACTTCCAGCCTGGCAGCACTTTTGGCGGCATCCAGCGCCGCTTTCTTTTCCCTGAGCCGTGTGGCTGCAGCTTCGATCTTCTCGCCTGTTTTCTTTCCGAGCACCTGCGCCTTCGAGCCCACCTTCTGCGCGCCACGCGAAAGCGACCAGTGCGTCAGCATAAGCACATCGATCACGATGGCCCCGAGGAGCACCAGCGTCGTCCCCCAGTATCCCATCGCGTCATGGAAAAAGACGCAGAATCCCGCCCCGACGATCCCACCATAGGTGAGGATCGACTGGATATCCATTTCTCTTCCAAAAGGGACCAGAAAATGATGCACCGCCATGAAGAGGAGCAGCACCAGCAGGATGACCAGCGCAACGCGCCTGTCCCAGGAAATTCCTTTCGATGTCACGGCATAGCGCCCACCGAAAAACATCATCAAAAGGGCGCAGAAAGGCGCGCCGAATCCGAAGAGGAAATGGCTGCCTTTATTCGTAATATCTCCGAAAAAACCGGTACTGTCGCTAAAAAGACTAAAGAGAATGAAAAGGCCGAAGAGGAAGAGGATCACACCTGTGATCTCATAGCTCTTCTCCTCGCTCTTCTGCACTCTCGTCGTCCGTCTCCGGCTTGCTGTCTTCTTTTTCATGGATAAATGGTTATATCTCCTTTATTAGGTTCAGGGTTAGGAAACACTGATTCAATCGCAGAATCAGATTTCATATGGATTTTTATACATAGCTTCGTCTTCATCTTCCTTAAATAGCTCGGCCGCGGAGTATAAATGATGGTGATGCCCCAAAGCAGCATTCAAGTCATTAGTCACTCGAGGCTCCTAATCCCCAGCTATCAGTCACTTACTTCCCTTTCTTCTCGCCCACCAGGCGCGCACCATGTCGCCCTCCTGCCCGAGCGGGCGGGGCTTGTAGTACTGGTGTCCTACGAGCTCATCGGGAAGATACTGCTGCTCTACCCATCCGCCGAAATCGTGAGGATACTTATATCCGATGCCAAGCCCCATTTTCTTTGCTCCGCTGTAGTGCGAGTCCATGAGGTGCGCGGGGATGGACCAGTCCTTCCTTGTCTTTTCCTCCCCTTCGGCAGCAAAAATGCCGGAGCAGGCACTGTTGCTCTTCGGCGCCAGACAAATATAGAGTACGGCTTCCGCAAGGATGATCTGCGACTCAGGAAAACCGACCATTTCTGCCGCCTGCGCCGCTGATACCGCCACCTGCAGCGCTCGCGGATCTGCCAGCCCCACATCTTCCGCTGCGCAGATCATGATGCGCCTTGAAATGAAGGACGTCTTCTCTCCTCCGTCGATCATACGCGCCAGATAGTGCAGCGCTGCATCAGGATCGCTCCCTCGCATGCTCTTGATGAAGGCAGAGACGATATTGTAATGGTAGTCCCCCTGCTTATCATAGCTGGAGATCTGAACACCTGCCACCTCGCCGATCTCCTTCTCTGTCAGAGAGCCTCCATCCATCAGCATGGATGTCGACTGCTCCAAGAGATTCAGCGCGACGCGCGTATCTCCTGAGGCGTAGGCGGCAATGAGAGAGAGTGCCTCCGGTTTTGCCGTATAGCGATGAATCGCCAGCCCATACTTTTCATCATCGAGCGCACGATGAAGCACCGAGACGATCGCTTCATCAGTGAGCCGCTTCAGATGGATCAGCCGCAGACGGGAGAGCAGCGGCCCGTTGATCTCAAAATAGGGATTCTCCGTCGTCGCACCAATGAGGATAAATGTCCCATCCTCCACATAGGGCAGAAACACATCCTGCTGTCCCTTATTGAAACGGTGGATTTCATCGATAAAAACGATCGTCCGCCGCTGGTAGTACGAGAGCTCTTCTTTCGCTTTGGAAACAACATCCCGGATCTCTTTGATCCCGCTCGAGGTCGCATTCACCTTGATGAAGCAGCTCTTTGTCATTTCCGCAATGACCGATGCGATCGTCGTCTTCCCGCATCCCGGCGGGCCAAAAAGAAGGAGGGATGGGATCGTATCCCGCTCTATCATGCGATAAAGGAAAGACTGCCGTCCAACGGCAGCATCCTGTCCGACGATGTCTTCAAGCCGCCTGGGGCGCATGCGATCCGCCAACGGGGCATACCGCTTCCCCGCCTCCGGGGACATGTCGAATAAAGAGTCCATGTGTATCACATCTTTCAGAATTGAGAGCAGTAAAGCTGCAAAAAGCAGTCAATGCTACCGGTCATCCGTCACTGCTTTCTTGCCAAATCGTATAATACCTTCGCCACCTGATCCGCACTGCCGCTCGGAGCGACGCTGCAGGCATCTGCCATTTTCTTCCGAACGAGCGGGTCACGAAGGATAGCGCGTACCGAGTCTGCGAGTTCTCCCCGCTTCACCCATTCCGCGCAGCCAAGGTTCTTCATATGCATGGCATTCGCGCGCTCCTGCCCGGGCAGCGTATTGACCAGCACCATGGGCAGATGCATCACCATCGCCTCTGTACACGTAAGTGCGCCCGGCTTTGTCACAAGGATCTCACTCCTTGCCATCATCTCTGCCACTTTATTTGTATAGCTGTGAAGCTCCACGGGATGCTTTAGCTTCTCGGCAAGAGCAGCCACTTTTTCGTAGAGACTGATATTCTTCCCGGTCACGACGATGAATTTCGAGATTTCTTCCACTTCATCGAGACGGGCGATATTATCCACGACATTACCGAGCCCGAGACCACCGCCCATGACGAGTACCGTCCCCTTTTCAAAGGCCCCTCTCTCCTTCGCTTTCTCGTAAAAAGCACGGCGCACCGGGATACCTGTCACATGGATGCGGCTGCCATCGATATCATACGTCTCCAGCAGGTCCTTCAGATCCGGCGTCGCGACACAATACCCGTCAAGATAGCGGTCGATCCAGAGCTGGTGGATATCGAAATCCGTGATCACGCCGAGCAGCGGGATCGAGATCGAGCCCTCCGCCTTCAAAAGGTCTGCTGCCCCTGCCGGGAAAGGATGCGTGAAGATCATCGCATCCGGCTTCGTGGCCATGATGAGATTCTTCATTCTGCGCTTAAAGGAAAGAGACAGCATCTTCTGCGAGAACTGCCCGAAGCGGCTCATCTGCGAATCACTGTAGAGATGGTCATACATCTCCGGAAAGACGTCGATCATTTTGAGATAGCCATCCTTGATGATGTGATCGATGGAGAAAAGATTGCTCGATACGAAGTCAAGGACCTGCACCGAGTCCGCTGGATGCGTGCGCTGGATCGCTTCCGCGATGGCACGCGCCGCCTGGCTGTGCCCCGTCCCTATGCTGGCCGTCATGATGTAAAACTTACGAGCGATCTCCATTTCGTCTCTCCCTTTCGTTACTTTTCCACCTTCGATTATAACATAAAGGCGCAAATCAGCGGAGCCGTCACGCATAAGGAAAACCGCTTTCTGACACGCAAAAGGGGCTGTGAAATAACGATCATCTCATTTTCGGTTTCAAGCTGCCGCGGGGACTTGCAGCTCTCATAGGAGTAACCGGGAAACCTTAT
>DLZS01000006.1:0-10655 GCA_003447275.1 Dialister sp. | reverse complement strand
TCCAACACTTTCATGCAATACCGCTACGTAGCCCCCTCAGCCCTTCGCGCAGCTCCCCCGATGGGGAGCCAAGACGTTCTGCCGCTTAACTTAATAGCCTTCCCCTCGAGGGGAAGGTGCCCCGAAGGGGCGGATAGGGTAGCGGCGGTATGAAAGACAGATGAGGAACGCGGAAAGGCGTGCGGGATATGATGTTTTCTAGTCGCCGATCACTCCGAGGTTACTCATCCCTGCTTTCAAACTTCTCCCCAGTCACCCTATTTCCAAAGCTTCACCACGTCGATGACGGGCTCTTCGTAGGGATGGGCTTCACGGATCGCGGCAAGGACATCAGAGAGGTGGGCATCATCGACGCGGCACTGGAGGATGTATTCATCCGTTTCCGTCGTTTCTCCGACGGCGCCGTCGTAAGGGTGTGCGCCGGGCAGGCTGGTCCAGGAGGAGTGTACCTGCCACCAGGACATGCAGCCTGCATAATTTCCGATCCGTCCGCCGCCGGCTTGGGTAATGACTTCGCGGATGGTATCGACAGATTCTAAGGGGATATAGACTTGGATTTTGTACATAGTAAGATCTTCTTTCATAAAAAGGTTCAGCAGGGGGGCGGCGCATCATTATCATAAAGCGCCGTAGAGTTTTAAGTTGAAACGTCAGAACCTGTTAATGATTTCGTCCCCATTGTACGCGGTGCGATGGGGAATGGCAAGAAGGGACTTCACAAAAATGTAGGGAAAAACGTATAATAAGGGTAAGTGCAACGAAGGAGGCAAAACCATGCCCAAGAACACACCCATGCGAAGAAAAGACCGAAAGGTGACGGACGAAGATGCCATCCGTTTCATCCTGATGAATCAGGAGGTCCTCCATCTCGGACTTTCTGACAGCGATCGAATCTACGTGGTGCCGGTGAATTATGCCTTCACCTATGAAGATGGGCATCTGGCACTCTATTTCCATGGCGCAAAAGAAGGGCTGAAGTATGATATCCTGCAAGAAAAGCCGGACGTCGGCTTCTGCATCGACGGCGATCAGGTGGTGATTCCCGATGAAAAAGACGCGGGCCGCTTCACCACACACTACAAGTCCGTCATCGGAAGCGGGCGTGTATCCATGATCCGAGAGAGCGGGGAGGCGAAGAAGGCTCTCACTCTTTTTATGAAACACTACTCGCCGCGGGACTGGGACATCAGCGATGCCATGGCTGAAAGGGCGGCGATCTTCCGTCTGGACGCAGAAGAATTTCAAGTGAAGGTCAATCGATAAATGGTCGGCGTCATCGCCCAAAGGAGAAACTATGCAAAACTGGAAAGAACGCTACGAAGCCAAACTCACCAAGCCTTGGATGAAAAAATATTTTTCCTATCGGGGACGGTTGAACAGGAAGCCGTACATCTTGCGCAGTCTGGTATTGGCTCTGGTTCTTAATATCATTTTGCCATTGGGGCTCGGAATGCTAACGTTTGCCTTACCGAGTGGGGAGATCGTTTTCAATATCTTTTCTGCCGTCTTGGGACTTGTGTACTCGGTGGCATCCTTTTCTCTCGTTGCCCGCCGTCTGCATGACATCGATAATGGTGCGGAGAGTTTCATTACACTCAGCCTCGGCGTCGGGATCGGGATATTCGTCATCGGACTTATCTGTCTGCTGCTGTCTTTCCTGCCGATCCCCTTCATCCGTACACTCATGGGAGGGATCATCACCTTCGTGTTCGGTGTCGGCTGCGTCTTCAGCCTCTACATTTTCTTTGTCAACATCTGCCTCCTTTTCCGAAAAGGCACAACCGGCCCGAATCGTTTCGGCGAAGACCCGCTTCAGCATGTGGGAGTCACGCCTAATCCCTAATCCCTAGTCCCCAGTCCCTCACAAAAGGAGCCCATCATGAATCTATCGGAACAAATCATAAAGAACAATCTGTATAAAACCTTTGAGCCCTACATCGACCCCGCCGTCACGATGAAGGAGCGTCTCGACGGCCATGTACGCCTCACCGCACATGCGAGTGAAGAAGCCAAGCAGGCGCTCGCCAAGTGGAAGGCCATCAAGCTGAAGGAACGGCTGTTTTAAGGAAACGCTGATTAAATCGCAGAGTCAGATTTTACAAGAATTTTTATACATGACTTCGTCATAGCCTTCCTTAAATAGCTCGCTATTCGCGTCAGGTTATTCCTCGCCATGTATAAAAATTCAAGAATAAAATCTGCCAACGATTTAATCCGTGTTTCCTTAAGAAAAACCATGGAAAAGGAGAACCATCATGGACACCCATCTCGATCCGACATCCATCGCCCTCTTGAATCTGCTCACGGAGAAGCAGAAGGACTATGCGCTGACCCTGTATGCGAACCGTGAGAAGAAGGTATCGACCGCTTACATCCTATGGGTGGTCTTTGGCGTGTACTATTTCTACCTCGGACATCCGGTGAAGAATATCCTTCTCTGGATCCTCTGCGGCTGCTTCATCGGCATTATCTGGTGGATCATCGACCTTTTCCGCATCTCCGGCATGGTGAAGCGGAAGAATCAGGAGATCCTGAAGATCTGTATCGAGGAAGCCCAGCAGCTCTACCCGAGCCCCGTGCCGCCCGTGCATTTTGAAAAGTAGACCTCATCGCAAAAGGCCGCCCTGCAAGCAGGGCGGCCTTTTTAGAAAGCACTGATTAAATAGAATGGGTTCGGATACGCTGCGAGAGAAGATAAACGCAATACTGATTCAGGCTTGTGCCTTCTTCTTTCGCACGTTCTGTTAAATCTCGATGCAGGGATTTCGGGAGACGTAATTTGAATTGGCCGGAGAATGTTTCAGTGCTGGCAGGTTCAGGGATGGGATAGCCATCTTCCAAAGCGGCAGACAACCATGCTTTTTTCGCATCTTTCAGATTTGCCAATGCTTCGTCCATAGTTTTACCGCAGGTCAGGCAGCCGGGGAGTTCGGGAAGAGCAGCGGTATAGCCGCCCTCTTCGGTATCTTCTATCAGTTCGATCTTGTAGGGACGTTTCATGAAATAGGACAGGTCTTTCATTTTGCATGCATCTCCTTTTCAATGATATCTTTTACCATACGGACATAGATTTTCTTGATGGGTATATGTGCCGGAATCGTGAGCGGAGCGCAGCCTGGTTTTCGAAATGTGTGGTGGCTGCTTCCTCCACGCGGGTTGTTATCCGTGTATCCATAGCGGATAAGAATTTTCTTGAGCTCTTCGAAACGCATGTCATCGGGGATGGTGTACAAGCGTTTGATCAGTTTAGCCCATTGAGACATAGAATCACCTCACTTATATTATAGAGTGGTGTCATATATGGTGTCAATCGTTTTCTCGCGCAAAAGGCCGCCCCGTAAGCAGGGCGGCCTTTTGCGGTCAATCACGATGTCAACTGTAGTATAGCACGTTCTTTGGCTGGTGACTAGAGACTAGTGTCTAGTCACTGAAATGCCACCTTTGGGCATTGCCTTATTTATACTCCGCGGCGTTTCCTTATTTTTATGCGCCGCACCACCATTTCTCATTTAAGCGAGGATTCCATTCCCCATCAAAGGGCAGAACGCCCCACGAATTAAGTTTGAAAGCAGGGATGAGTAGCTAGGGACTGGGGACTAGTGACTTGAATACCACTTTCGGGCATTGCCCTTTATATAAATTGACGCGAAGCGTCGCTCCGCCTAAGCCTTCCCCATTGGGGAAGGGGGACCGCGTCAGCGGTGGATAGGGTGCTTTCGTTAGCAGCACAAATGCGCCCTTCTTTCTCCTATACTACTCCCTCGAGGGAAAGGCTGACGATACGAGAATATCCTATATGCTAAAACTCCGCGGCGCTTAGATCCTTCGACTCAGTTCTCATGCTTTAGATAAGCCATTCTCTAATATACGACGTTTTTCTCCGCTCAGGATGACGAAATACGCCGCCCCCCTCTGAACCTGCTCCCCCTCTTTCGCAAACAATCAAAGGGACAGCACGTCCCCGGGACTAACCCTTTCCCCTCATTGCTCACTGTTCATTCGAGATATGCATCTTATCGAAGGCGAGGAAGGCGAGTGAAGTGATGATCGCTACGACAGTCGCCAGGCCCATGCCCTTCAGCTGCACCGGCCCAAGGACGATGGTCGCACCGGAGAGGCCGGAGATCATCGTGACTGCGGTCAGGATCAGATTTCTGGACTTCGTATAGTCCACATGCTTTTCGATCAGCATGCGGATACCGGAAGCCGCAATGAAGCCGAAGAGGAGGATGCAGACGCCGCCCATGACCGGTGTCGGGATGCCGTGGATGAGCGCGGCAATCTTTCCGATGAAGGAGAAGAGGATGGCAAAGCAGGCAGCACCGCCGATGACCCAGGTGCTGTAGACGCCCGTCATCGCCATGACGCCCATGTTTTCACCATACGTGGTATTCGGCGTAGAGCCGACGAAGCCGGAGATCATATTCGACAGACCGTCTGCAAAGAGCGAGCGGTGAAGTCCGGGGTCTTTGATGAGGTCGCGTCCGACGATATCGCTCGTGACGAAGAGATGGCCGATATGTTCGGCGAGGACCACGAAGAGCGCCGGAAGGATCATCATGATGGCAGAGAGATTGAAATGCGGCGCATAGAAGGTCGGCAGGGCGAACCATGGCATCTCCTCTACATGCGTGAAGTCTACGACACCCATGAAGACGGAGAGAATATAGCCGGCGATGACACCGATCAGGATTGGGATGATGGAGATGAATCCGCGCCCAAGAACGGTCGCAAGGATGGTGACGATCAAGGTGAACATGGAGATCGTGATGGAAGTCGCTGCGCTCATGCCCTGCGGCTCACCGATGAAGCCGGACATGGTCATGGCGAGCGGTGCCAGCTCGAGCCCGATGATCGCGACGATCGCACCCATGGCAGCCGGCGGGAAGAGGACATCGATCCAGCCGACGCCGATCTTCTTCACAAGGAGTGCGATGATCATGAAGCAGAGACCGAAGGCGATGAAGCCGCCCTGGGCATCCGCATACGTCATGCCCGCCGTCGCCGTCACCGCCAGCACCGGCGAGATGAAGGCGAAGGATGAGCCGAGGTAGGCAGGGAGCTTCCATTTGCAGATGGTGAGGTAGAGGAGCGTCCCGATGCCGTTCATGAAAAGGCAGGTCGCGGGGTCTACATTCAAGAGGAAGGGCACCAGCACCGTGGAGCCAAACATGGCGAAGAGGTGCTGCAGCGAGAGGGGGATGGTGGGGAGGAGCGGGAGCCGCTCCTCGACCTCGATGATTCTTTTGCTCATAAGATTCTCCTTTTTAATAGTGACTGGAAAGCAGGGAGATCAGACATCAGGCGGGGGCTCTTGGCTTCCCGCATTTCGATTCCTCCTTGGAGGATCGGAAAGGGGGGAAGCGGGTGCATTGCAAGTCCCGGAAAAAAGGAGGCTTTCGTGAAACGAAAGAGCCTCCTTCCTTTGCCTGACTGTGAATTTTTACCTGTCATATTTTATTCTTTTTGCGAAAGAAAAGCAAGTGGGGCGTGGCGGAATGACCGGGATGTAACCGCATAAAAGAAAAAACGATGAGGCTTTCGTCTCATCGCTTTTCTTTTGCGTGATGCAGTGCTCGCTAATGCTCGCTTCTTAGAACTGGAACTGAAGACCGACTTCGAAGTTGCGGCCGGGCGCGGAGTACCAAGAGCTGCTATATGGATCTTTGCAGGTACCGACATCAGTGTAGAACTGGTCAAAGATGTTGTTCAAACGACCGAATACGGTGATTTCAGGGCGAATCTGATAGTTGGCAGCCAAGTTCCAAACCCAGTAATTGGCATAGTCTCTCATAGCTGGCTTGCTGGCGCTGCCGTAACGATTCATGACACCTCTGCCATAGAGGGCGGCTGTGAGTTTGTCAGATTTATAATTGATACCGATATCCAATGTGCTTTCCGGAAGTTTTCCATCCTGATTGATGTTGAGGGTGTCTTTTGCACGGTTGATGTGGAGATAAGAATAACCGAGGCTGGTGCTCCAGTGTTCATTGAATTGCTTGTTCAAGGAAATATTAAATCCTGTGGAATCTGTTTTTCCCATATTGCTATATTCGCCGGCAAAGATAGTTGGATCGGTCAAGACCCAAGCGATCTGATTCTTTGCATGCTGGCGGAAAATGCTGAAGGAGCTGGAAAGGCTATCATTGAATTTGTGGTTTACGCCCCATTCAAAGGTATAGCCTTCTTCTGGATCAAGATTTGGATTGCCGTAATCAGCGGAATATAGCTGATAGAGGTTTGGCGCTACAAAGAACTGCTTATAGCTGAAATAGTAATTGGTGTTTTCACTCTGCTTGTATCCTAATGTCAAGCTTGGGGAGGTATGACTTCCAAATTCGGAGTTGTGGTCAAAGCGGATCCCCGGAGTGACATTCCATTTATCTGTCAGATCAATTTTATCCTGCAGATAGAAAGCGGTATTGTTGATGTGAATACCATCAGGAACCTGTTCTGTCGAAGCATTATAGAAAGGATCATTGTGGTATTTTGTAATTTCATCTCTATACCAATCCACGCCGCCAGTGATTGTTTGTTTCTCAGTCGTATATGTCAGCTGATCGGAAATGCCGATCGTCTTCATTCCCATCGTCCAGGCCTGTCCGTATCCATTCCCAGATTTGTTGTAGTTATCTTGAAAATCGACTTTTGTACGATAGACAGAGAATTGATTGGATAAGCGGTCGTTGATTTTGGCTTTATACTGGAGATTGATGTAGTCGTTGTCCTTCTTGCCTTTATCTGCTTTGGCATCATTACTGCCATAGTCAGGGCGGGTGTAGTCGGATTTATATTTCTCGTAGTTGAACGAAATGTCAGAATCATTGCCAAGGTCATAACCGAGCTTGACTTTGTAGTGCTCAGAATTGAAGTGATTGATGACTTTGCGACCCCAGCCATCTTTATAGTCTCCCATCAGCTCTTTGCCAGCTTCAGCGGTCCAGAAAACCTTGCCTTCTTTGCCTTCGTTATAGATGTTGTAGTTTTCCGCGTCGTTATTACCAAACGATGTTTTTAGAGTAGTACGGACGGCATTGTCCGCAGGCTTCTTAGTGATTACATTGATAACGCCACCTTGTGCATCTGAACCATACAGAGTGGAGGCAGAGCCTTTCAGAATTTCGATGTGATCAATGGAATCCATATTTATCATTTCGCCAAGATTAGCGGCAGTTCCTGTAATGCCGTTGATGTTTCTCCTGACGCCATCAACGAGTACAACAACGTTGGACGAGCCATTGATATAAATGGAGTTTGTCTGGTATACTTGTGCGTTCCCGCCGTGATTGCTGAGGAAAACGCCGGAGACGGCACTAACAGCCTGCGCTACATCGCTATAATGTTTCTGCGCGATCTCATCTGCTGTCACGACTGCTACATCCGCATTGGCGTCGATCTTCTTTTCCGGTGTACGGCTCGCAGTAACGACCACCTCATCTAACGAATAAAAATTCGGGGGGGGTGCTTTCTGCCTGCACGCTAAAAGCGCCTGTGGTAAGCACAAGAGCTACCAAAGACGCTGTCAAAATTTTCTGATTCATTTTACTTCCTCCTTTATCCCGTATGGATGGAAACTTGAAAACAACCTGCGCCATCTGCTTCCGGTATACATCGCACCATCCGCAACGGATCAGTTGTCTTCATCAAAGAGGGCAGTTCTTCTGGCTCGGCGTCCTCGCCTGTCCTCGTCTTCCCGGTTTCCCAGTGACATCGTGAGGAGGGCTCAGCCTTACAGCGGCGGGACCGCGACGGATTTGCACCGTCTTCTCTTTTTACTTTCAAAGATTTTTTGAAAGACCTTCTTTGATTCAATATAAAAATGCTGTATGTATTATACAGCATTCACGCAGAAAAAGGAAATGAAATTTTAATGATTGGAGATTTAAGGTTCAGGGTTCAGGGTTCAAGGTTCAAAGGGTTCAAAGGGTTCAGGTGGCGGCTTCGCCGCATTTTAGAAGAGGGTATTCTCGTATCGTCAGCCTTCCCCTTGCGGGGAAGGTGCCCCGAAGGGGCGGATAGGGCACTGGCGGTATGAAAGAGCGAGGAAAGGAGCGTCTCAAGTCGACGATTTATGAAAGCACCCTATCCACCGCTGACGCGGTCCCCCTTCCCCCTTCCCCAAGGGGGAAGGCTAAGAGGTGCGACGCTTCGCGTCGATTGTTATAAAGGGCGATGCCCGAAGGCTGGAGGATAGAAGTCAGATGTCTGGCGTCTGATATCTGATGTCTCCCAGTCTCCTAGTCTAATCCCTAGCCACTCATCCCCAGTCACCATTTCTTAAACTTCATCGCTTCGCCTTTCGCGAGGGTGTCGCACATTTCGTTGTACTTTGTCCCGACATGGCCTTTGACCCATTCGAAGGTGAGGCGATGGGGCGTCATGACACGATCCAGCGCTTTCCAGAGGTCCTGATTGGAGACGGGGGTCTTGGCGGCGGTGAGCCAGCCGTTACGTTTCCAGTTGTAGAGCCAGCGGTTGGTGATGGCTTTCTGCAGGTACTTGCTGTCGGTGTGGAAGGTGATGGTGCGGCGGATGCCGTCATCCAGGAGTTTCAGCGCTTCGTAGGCGGCGCGTAGCTCCATGCGGTTGTTCGTAGAGGCGGGCTCGCCGCCGGAGAGGGTGAGGAGCTCGCTGCCCTCGGCAGTGAGGAAGACGGCGGCAAATCCGCCGGGCCCATTGGGGTTCACGAGGCAGGAGCCGTCGGTGTAGATGATGAGTGTCTCGGGGAGGATGATGCGCTCGGTCTTGCCATCGTAGGAAATGCAGCTGATGTCCATGGGTTCGGCGTAGGCGGGGTATTTCTTCTCGAGTGTTTCGATCGTTGGTGCGGGCTTTCTGGGGATGACCGCATGGGCAGCGGCTTTCGGCGGCGGGGCGATGGGCTTGCCGTACCAAGCCTCCGCTTCTGCTTGGGTGGCAAAGCCTTTGTAGATGGCTCCGGGAAATCCGGTGACTTCTTTCTGGCAGTCGCTCCAGCTGTAGTAGACGCCCGCATGGTGTCCGCGCTTGACGACGTAGTATTTCTTGGACATGGGGTTCCTTTCGGGGAAATGGAGAGCGGGGGCAAGGGGGCCGCGCCCTTTTCCGTTTCATAAAAATGCGGCGCTCTGTGAAGGGGCGCCGCTCGATGATCTCTTATTCTATGCAGATGCTTCCGTCTTCGACCATTTTCCAGAAGCAGTAGAGGGTGGCTTTCGTATCAGCGAGGCTGTCGTGCCAGCCTTCCTCGGAGTAGCCGTAGTATTTCGCGCAGGTGATGAGTTTCTGGTATTTATATTTTCCCGGATAGCGGCTGCTCGGCTCGCCATAGGTCTTGGCGAAAGGCTTCATGAGGTCCAGATAGCGGACTTTGGAACGGCTCGGGATGTAGATGCCGTTTTGAATGAGCATCTTCTGGTCGTAGGGGAGGTTGTAGCCGGAGATGATCTTGGCGGCGTGAAGGATCTTTTCGATGCCCAATTTCCTCTCGCTGATGAGGGGCTTGCCTGCGACCATGGCAGGGGAGATGTGATTCACCGCTTCGGCGCCGGGCCAGCAGGTGGCGCGGGCAGGGCGGAAATATTCGTTCATCACGATCTCGCCCAGTCCATTTACGATGGAGAGCTGCAGGATCTCGGCTGATGGGCCGAAGCCGGTGGTCTCGGTGTCTAGGACGAGGATGTCTTCTTTCTTGATCATAGTAAGACGCTTTCATTGATAATCATGGGATGCATGGCGGGGCAGGAATTGCGTGCTGCGCGCACGCGATCTAAAAGGCGCGATCACCGGGTCTCTATTCTTCCCACGAGGTTTCTTTTTTATAGGCGCCGCCGTCAGAGATGTCTTGCTTTCTGCTGTGGCGGAGCTTGCGGTTCAGGGCGGTGCGGATCTTTTTCTTGTCGCCTTTTTTGCCGGTGAGGCTTTCTGTCTCGTAGTCTTCGTCCCACTGCTTTTCGAATTTTTCTTTGCCGTACATTTTACGGGCGTACTGGTTCAGCCGGCTTTCCGGGGTCACTTTCTGCGGTCGTTTCATAGTGCTTCCTTCCCTTTAGAGATATGTCCCTATGGTATCATTATTGGGCGATGAATGCTAGGGGCAATGTGGTCAGGTCGTGGGGCGCCTCTTGAAGCTTGAAAGCAGGAATGAGCAGCCAGGGATTAGACTGGGAGACATCAGATATCAGATATCAGACATCTGACTTCTATCCTTCAGCCTTCGGGCATCGCCCTTTATAAAAATCGACGCGGAGCGGCGCTCGGGTGCTTTCGTAAACAGCGCACTTGAGACGCTTTTTTCCCACTCTCTTTCATACCGTCAGTGCCCTATCCGCCCCTTCGGGGCACCTTCCCCTCGAGGGGAAGGCTGACGATACGGGAATACCGTCATCTAAAATGTGGCGAAGCCGCCACCGGAACCCGTTGCCCCCCGTAGTTTGAAAGCAGGGATGAGTGGTTTCGAGTGGCTGGTGATTGCTTACCGCCTTCGGGCATCGCCCTTTATAAAAATCGACGCGGAGCGGCGCTCGGGTGCTTTCGTAAACAGCGCACTTGAGACGCTCCTTCCCACTCTCTTTCATACCGCCAGTGCCCTATCCGCCCCTTCGGGGTACCTTCCCCTCGAGGGGAAGGCTGACGATACGGGAATACCGTCATCTAAAATGCGGCGAAGCCGCCAC
>DLZS01000079.1:0-9767 GCA_003447275.1 Dialister sp. | reverse complement strand
TTATTTCACATCGCCTTTTTGTTGGAGACGAAGGGAAACACGGATGACATCTGATAACGATTGAATCAGTATTTACTTAAAGTTTTATAAAATAAATACGAAACAACTTGTATTGAAATGCTCGCGGTCGTATAATGGGATTATCAAAGAGGCATGCTGAATAAAACCTTTTTGGTAGGCGTAAAATTCTTCCATGGTATCCCATGAAATAAGTAGGAGAAGAACAATGAAAAAATCATTATAACAGGGGCAATGCTTCTCGCGGCAGGCTGTTTTCTCATGACGGGCTGCGGAGGAGACGCACCGAAGCAGACGAAAAATGAGATCCATGTCGTGACTCATGCGAACTGGAATCCCTTCGAGTATATGGAGAATGGCAAGATCGTCGGATTTGACGTGGACCTCGCACGAGAAGCGGTGAAGCGCGCCGGGCTTACGATGGATCTCACCGACGCGGGCTGGGAAGCACTCTTCGAGCAGATCCGCTCCCATCAGGCTGACATGGCGATTTCCGGTGTCACCATCACGAAGGACAGAGAAGCGTCCTATCTCTTCTCAGCTCCGTATTTCCTCTCCCGTCAGGCGATCCTGGTGCGGGAAGGCGTGGATATCCACAGCGCGAAGGATCTGATGGACGGCAAAGAAATCGCTGTGCAGAATGGTTCGACAGGGCAGGAAGCGCTGGAAAAACTTCTTGGGAAGAATCATCCCGCTATCAAGAAGACACCGATGTCCATCCAGATGCTGATCGGTGGGCAGGTCGATGCGCTGGTCGGCGATGAGACATCCGTGAAGTCCATTCAGGCGCAGTACCCCGAGGCGCATCTTTCCATCGTCTATGATGACGAAGCCTTCACGCCTGAGCTCTTCGGCATCCTGTATCCGAAGGATACGGGCGCAGAGCTCAAAGGCAAGATCGACAAGGCGCTGCAGGATATGATCGCGGATGGCACCTATGGAAAGATCTATGAAAAATGGTTCAAGACGAAAGTCGATGAGGAGACGCTCGGTAAACTGGGAAAATAAAAGGCTCAATGGGTTCAAGTTGAACCTCTGAAGTTTGAAGGCAGGGATGAGTAGCTAGGGATTAGTGGCTAGGGATTAGGAGTCTCAAGTGACTAGTGACTTGTGACTAGTGACTGAAATGCCACCTTCAGGTATCGCCACTATCTATACTCCGCGGCGCTTTCATTATTTTATGCGCCGCACCTTCCCCGCTGAACCCTCAGAACCTGTTGAACCTCTTTCGCATGTAATCCGCATGTAATCAAAGGGCGGCACGCCCAATGGGCTAACCCGGAACCCTGAACCCTGAACCCTGAACCCGGAACCTTTTTCTATTTGAGGCGATTCTATGTCTGATTTCAAATTTTCTATCATTCAGGAATATGCGCCGTTTTTCTTATCCGGCACATGGCTCACGATCAAGCTCTCGCTGATCGCGATCCTCTGCGGATTTCTGCTGGGCCTCGTGCTGGCACTTTCGCGGATTTCTAAAAAGAAATGGCTGTCCATTCCATCACTGCTCTTCATCGAAAGCATACGCGGGACGCCGCTTCTCCTGCAGCTGCTGATCACCTACTTCGGCATCGTACCTCTTTTCATGAAGAAGCCGGACGGTGTCCTTTCGGCCGCACTCGCGCTTTCCATCAATGCGGGGGCATACATTGCGGAAACGATCCGTGCGGGCATCCAGTCCGTCGATGTAGGACAGGGGGAGGCCGCCAGTGCGCTGGGGCTTTCCGCATGGCAGAGCATGCGCTATGTCATCCTGCCGCAGGCGCTGAAGTCGGTCGTACCGGCATTGGGCAATTCCTTCGTGAGCCTGATCAAGGACTCGTCTCTCGCTTCCGTCATCGCGACGCCGGAGCTCATGTACTGGGCGAATGCAGCGAATGCACAGTATTATCGCGTGTGGGAGACATTCATCACGACAGCCGTCATCTATCTCTTTCTGACGGTCGTTACCAGTCGGATCCTTGCCAAATGGGAAAAGAACATGTGAGCATCTGCGAAGGCAGGTGCTTTTTTTGACTGGTGACTAGTGACTAGAAGACATCAGACTCCCGTATCGTCATTGAAAGCGTTGCCGAGAAATCTTCCTTGCAGACCGATAAACGATGGATGTGTGAAAGCAGGGATGAGTGACTTGTGACTACAACTTCGGGCATCGCTTTATGCATACTTCGCGGCGCTTCTGATTTTTATGCGCCGCACCAACCCCTTAGAATCTCTTGAACCCTTAGAACCCATTGAACCCGTTGAGCCTTTAGCCTTCTTCCCATGAATGCTATAATAATACATATCTATTCGTATTTCCAAAGGAGTCTTGTTATGATGCACAATGAACAGAAAGTGACGGACAGCATTTACTGGATCGGCGCAAACGATTTTGTGACGCCTCGCTTTGATAATCTGGTACCGCTCCCGCAGGGGATTTCCTATAACACCTACTTTATCGATGATGAAAAGACCTGTGTCCTGGATGGGATCGACAATGCATGCCGGGACATTTTCATGGATAACCTTTCGTACCTTCTGAAAGGCCGTGCGCTTGACTACATCATCATCAATCACATGGAGCCGGATCACAGCGGTTCGCTTCTGGCACTTGCAGAGGCACATCCCAAGGCGAAGATCATCGCTTCTCCGCAGGCGATCAAAATGTTCGAGCAGTTCTTCCATGTATTGTTCAAAGATCGCACCATCCTTTCTGACGAAAAGATGGTGCTGGATCTCGGCGTGCACAAGCTCCGCTTCATCAAGGCGCCGATGGTCCACTGGCCGGAAGTGACATTTACCTATGATGAGACAGACAAAGTCCTCTTTTCGGCGGATGCCTTCGGGACATTCGGTGCGATCCATGGCTCCATCTTTGCCGATGCCGTCGACTATGCGGATGTGTATGGCACGGAAGGTCGTCGCTATTACACGAATACGACGGGCAAGTACGGCATGCAGGTGCTTTCCGTTTTGAAAAAGACAGAGGCTCTTCCCATCGACATCATCTGTTCGCTTCACGGGCCTGTCCTTCGCACGGAGAAGGACAAGACGTATGTGATAGAGCGCGTGAAGAAATGGGCGTCTTTTACACCGGATTATGCATCGGCTTCCATCTTCTTCGCTTCTGCCTACGGTCATACCGCGATGGCAGTTACTCGTCTCGCGACGCTCCTCGGCGAGCGAGGTGTGAGAAATCTGAAGCTCATCGATCTCTGCGTGACCCCGGCGAGCGATGCGTGGGCGGAAGTGTTCCGCAGAAGCCACATGGTACTGGCAGCACCTACGATGAATATGTGCCTCAATCCGGCGATGGCAGCCTTCCTTCACGAATGTACGACGATGGGCATCCAGAACCGCAAAGTGGCGATCCTGGGGAACAGCAGCTGGGCGCCCAATGTATCCGGCAAGCTCATGAAGGATATCGTCAGCACGTGGAAGAAGTGTGAGATCATCGAGGAGCCGCTCCACGTGAAGGGCAGCATCACCGGTGATGACGAAGCATTGATCTCCCTCGCAGATACGCTGGCTGCGGATATTCTTGGCAAAGAAGGCGCATGATGAAGAAATGGATCTCTTGGATGGCGGCAGGAGCGCTCTCTGCCGTATTGCTTCTCTCGGGCTGCGGAAAACCCTCCGTGCATGTCATGAAGGCCGAAGCCAGCCAGGAACCATTTACCCTGGAGACGAAAGCGGTGCCGGAGGCGCTTCATGTCGCGCCGGTCATTCCGTCCGTATCAGGCGGCCTTCTTTCCGATCTGCCTGATATCGGGACCACGGTCGAGGCGGGCGATGTCCTTTTCCGGATCGACTCCTCTCAGTATGAGTCGCAGGCGGCAGCGCTCGAGGCGAAAATTGCTGAGAGTGCCTCTTCGGCTCCGGCGGCCAGCTATGGCGGCGCGCCGATCGATAACAGCATGGAAGCCTCGCTTCTGAAGCAGGGCATCATCACCCGCGCAGAGTATAACCGCATCAAGGGACGGAGCGCAGTGGCTGAGCCGGCCCCCTCTGGGGGCGGGGCGCAGGTGGATGGAAATCTAGCGTCCGCACTGGCAGCCCTGCAGAAGACCATCGCCGGCTGCACCGTCCGTGCGCCGATCAGCGGGATCATTTCGCAGGTCTACATCGGAGATACACACATGGCCATGGCAGGCAAGCCTGCTCTCGTCATCCGACAGGATTCACCGGTGACGGCCTCTATCGAGATCCCGTCCAAGCTGGATACGCTGATGGAACGCGCCAAGGATGACAAGACGCTGACGGTCACGATGACGAATGGCGATGAGATCTGGTATGGCGAGCTCAAAAAACAGCCGAATGAGGACGGCGACAAATACACCACCTACAAGGTACAGGTGGATAACAGCGATGATGAGATCACCATCGGGAATGAGTACAATATTCGCATCGAAAGCGGCAAGACCATGTCTTCCTACATGATCCCCAAGACAGCTCTGATCGGCGAGGACTCCGTCGCTGTTGTGAATGATGACGGGCTCATCGACATCAAGACCGTAGACGTCGCCAGCGAGACAGGGGGATTCCTGCTCATCATGGATGGTCTCTCTGAGGGCGACCGTGTCGTGACGGATCCGACGAAAGACCTCGAGATGGGCATGGAGGTCGATGTGAAATGAAATGGGAGCGCGCCGACTACGACACCGATCCCGTGACATTGGCGAAGAAGCTCATCGGCGCTGTCCTCTGCTGCCGCACGAAGGAGGGGCTGACTACGGGCCGCATCGTGGAGTGCGAAGCCTATGGCGGATGCTGGCGCGGCCATGAAGACGATGGCGCGCATTCTGCCAAGGGCATCACCGCGCGGACGAAAGTGATTTTTGGCGAGCCCGGTCATGCCTACGTGTATCTCATTTATGGCATGTATACCTGTCTCAATATCGTCTGCGAGCCCGAAGGAATACCCGGCTGCGTCCTTATCCGCGCCATCGAGCCGCTTTCCGGCGTAGAACTCATGCAGCATCGACGGAAAGGGGCGAAGGGCAGGCTTCTCACCGGAGGTCCCGGCCGCCTGACGATGGCGATGGGGATCGACCGCTCCTTCTATGGAGAAGACCTCACAGGAAACCGTCTCTGGATCGAAAAGGGAGAGGGGCATTTCCCCGTGAAGCGCACCAAACGCATCGGTATCGACTATGCGAAGTATGGAAGAAATTTCCCATGGCGCATGGTGCTCGAAGATAATATATATGTATCTAAATAAAGAGGGCAGCTCTAGGGGAAACACGGATCACATCTGACTCTGCGATCGAACCGGCGTTTCCCTGCGGCTGCTCTTTTGTGATGAAAGAAGTGCTTGCCATCGATGTGTCCATGTATAGCATGCTCTGGCAAAGACGATAGGCTATGCATAGAGCCTGCTTTTGTTTAACTTTTCAAAAGGATCCTGCAAAAAGGCTCTTAAATGGCTATGAGAGCGTTTTTGTGCTATAATAAGATAAGTTATTGTTTAATTTACAGCGCGAAAGGCGCTGTCTTTTTTCGCAAGGAGACACTATGGATATCGAATGGAAAGAAGGAAAGATCATCAATACCCCTTTGGAAGGGCAGATGAAGAATTCCTACATCGACTACGCCATGTCGGTCATCGTGACTCGTGCGCTGCCGGACGTGCGAGACGGCCTGAAGCCCGTACATCGCCGCATCCTCTACGCGATGAGCGAAGCCGGGATGCTGCCGGGCAAGGCGTACAAGAAGTCGGCCCGCATCGTCGGTGATGTCTTAGGTAAGTATCACCCGCACGGCGATACCGCCGTCTATGAGTCCGCTGTCCGCATGGCGCAGGACTTCTCGACGCGCTATCCGCTGGTCGATGGGCACGGGAACTTCGGCTCTGTCGACGGCGACTCCGCGGCTGCGATGCGTTATACGGAAATGCGTATGGCGAAGATCACCGTGGAAATGCTGCGCGACATCGACAAGAATACCGTTGATTTCATGCCGAACTATGACGGCTCGCTGCAGGAACCGCTCGTCCTGCCGTCCCGCATCCCGAACCTGCTCGTGAATGGTTCCTACGGCATCGCCGTCGGCATGGCGACGAATATCCCGCCGCACAACCTGTCGGAAGTGGTCGATGGCCTCTCTGCCATGATCGATGATCCAGACATCACGATCGATGGGCTGATGAAATATATCAAAGGCCCGGATTTTCCGACCGCCGGTATCATTCAGGGTGTGAAGGGCATCGAGGATACCTACCGCACCGGCCGCGGCAGCATCACCGTGCGTGCAAAGACGGAGATCGAAGACATGGATCGCGGCAAACACCGCATCGTAGTGACAGAGATCCCGTATCAGGTGAACAAGGCGCGCCTCATCGAGTCCATCGCCGACCTGCAGCGTCAGAAGGTCTTAGACGGCATCACTGCCCTTCGCGATGAATCCGATCGCAGCGGCATGCGCATCGCCATCGAGCTGCGTGCCGACGTCAGCCCGGACATCATGCTGAATAATCTCTTCAAACATACCCAGATGCAGGTGAATTTCGGCGCCATCATGCTGGCACTGGTCGATGGACATCCGCGCATCCTGAACCTGAAGCAGATCCTCTACTATTACCTGAAGCATCAGGAAGAAGTCATCACCAGAAGAAGTCAGTATGAACTCGACAAGGCCAGAGCCAAAGCGCACATCTTGGAGGGTCTCCTCATCGCGCTCGACCACATCGATGAAGTCATCAAGACCATCCGTGAATCCCGCACTGATGATGTGGCGAAACAGGCTCTCATGTCGAAATTCGGACTTTCGGAAAAGCAGGCCATCGCCATCCTCGACATGCGTCTGCGCAAGCTGACAGGCCTCGAAAGAGACAAGCTCGAACAGGACTATAAGGACGTGCAGGAAACCATCGCTTACCTCGAAGACCTCCTCTCCTCGAGAGAAAAGATCATGGGCGTCGTCAAAGACGAGCTCCAGGATGAAAAGAAAAACTTCGGCGATGAACGCCGCACCCAGATATCGGCCACGAAGGAGGACTTCACCCTGACCGACCTCATCCCGGATGAACCGATGACCATCACCCTGACGAAGCAGAACTACATCAAGCGCATGGACTCTGCGGATATTCGTGTCCAGAAGAAGGGCGGCCGCGGTGTCTCCGGCATGAAGATGAAGGACGAAGACTATGTCTGGAAGATCCTGAATACCTCCACGCACAACCGCATCCTCTTCTTCACAAACAAGGGCAAGGTCTACATGAAGACGGCCGTGGAATTCCCGAAATCCACGAGGACCGCACGCGGCAGTGCGCTCATCAATTTCATTCCGAATCTGGCCCGTGATGAAAGAGTCACCGAGCTTCTCGACCTCGACAATGTCCAGGAAGGGACGAAGTACCTCCTCATGGTCACGAAGAAAGGCTACGTGAAGAAGACGGAGCTTGCGGAATACAAGAACATCAACAAGAACGGTCTCATCTCCATCCGCCTCAATGAGGGCGACCGCCTCGCTGCCGTGCTTGCGATCACCGGTGAAGAGGAGATTATCCTTGGCACCAAGGATGGCATGGCCATCCGCTTCTCTGTGGATGACAGCGAGGTCCGCTCCATGGGCCGCGCCGCTGCCGGTGTCCATGGGATCAAGCTCGCGGGCGATGATGAAGTCGTCGGCGCATGCATCGCAGCAGATAAGGATATCTTCACCATATCTGCGGACGGCAATGCGAAGAGAAACAAGGCCTCTGCCTATCATATCCAGAGCCGAAACGGCAAGGGCATCCGGAATTTCCGCCGCGGCTACGAGGTCGTAGCCCTTGTCGCAGCGGATGACAAGGATGAGCTTGTCGGCGTCTCCGAACAGGGCATCACCATCAAGACCAAAGCGAGCCAGATCGTCAGCAAGAAGACGAAAGCAGGGCAGGGCGTCATTCTCCAGCGTCTCGAGGATGGGGATCGCATCGCCTCCATCGACGTGCTCTCGAATGATCCGGAAGCAGAAGACACCGAAGAATAAGTAGGTGAGAGGGGATCCTCGTGATTTTGATTTGAGGGATCGGCTATCAGATGCCAGTCACATATATCCCTGCGAAACCCGCCGCGTGGAAAGCGCGGCGGTTTTTTGCGTCTGACTCTCTGATGAAGTGTTTGGGAGGCATACAGGGAAGACCGGTTTCGAGATTTAATCTGGGGTTCGCTATCTTTTCCCCTTGCTGTATCGTATAATTGCAGTATAAGAAAACGATTTGAGACTTGGTTTTCAAGGAGGTATCTATGGCAGTCACGAAAGAAATGAATGCACAGCAGGACAGACAGAAGGCGCTCGAAAATGCGATGAAGCAGATCACCAAGGAATTTGGTGCCGGCTCCATCATGCGTCTTGGCGAAATGGGAGATAAGCTCGATATCGAGGTCATCCCGACGGGCTCGCTCGCCCTTGACATCGCTGTCGGTGTCGGCGGTTATCCGCGCGGGCGTGTCATCGAGATCTATGGGCCGGAGTCCTCCGGTAAGACAACGCTGGCACTGCATGCGATCGCAGAAGCGCAGAAGATGGGCGGCGTCACCGCATTCATCGATGCTGAGCATGCACTCGACCCTGTCTATGCGCATCACCTCGGGGTCGATACGAAAGAGCTTTTGATCTCTCAGCCGGACAGCGGCGAGCAGGCGCTCTCCATCGCAGAGTCTCTGGTCAGAAGCGGCGCGGTCGATATGATCGTCATCGACTCGGTCGCAGCCCTCGTACCGAAGCAGGAAATCGAGGGGGATATCAGTGATGCTTCGGTCGGCTTGCAGGCGCGCCTCATGAGCAAGGCACTCCGTAAGCTGACGGGGATCATCAGCAAATCGAAGACCATCGTCATCTTCATCAACCAGCTGCGTGAAAAGGTCGGCGTGATGTTCGGCAATCCGGAAACCACGACGGGCGGCCGCGCGCTGAAATTCTACTCCTCGATCCGCATCGAGATCCGCAAGCTCGAAGTCATCAAGAATGGTTCGGATATCATCGGCAACCGCACGAAAGCGAAGGTCGTGAAGAACAAAGTCGCTCCGCCATTCAAGGTGGCTGAGTTCGATATCATGTATGGGGAAGGGATCTCCAAGGAAGGCACACTCCTTGATATCGCGGTCGATATGGAGATCATCCAGAAGAGCGGGGCATGGTACTCGTACAAAGGCAGCAGGATCAGCCAGGGGCGTGAAGCGGCGAAGCGTTACTTGAAGGAACACCCGGATGTCGAAGCGGAGATCGATAAGATCATCCGTGACACCCTTGTCGTAGAACCGGATCATTTCGAAGATGGCGTACACTCGGAAGCGGACAGCGAAACGGACTCGTCCGAAGGATAGGACCTGCTACGAGACGGCGGTGTACCTCCTGCAGTTCCGCGACCAGAGCGAGAAGGATCTCACACGGAAGCTGAAAGAGCGGGAGTACACGGAGAAAGAGATTGAAGAGGCGATGGAACGGCTCAGAGACTATGAATATGTCAATGATGAAAATCTCGCTGATGAGCTTTTCGAAGCCTACCGCCGCCGTGCGCAGTACGGAGACGCCTACATCCATCAGAAACTGAAGCTGAAAGGGCTTGCTACGGAGAAGCACCTGCAGCTTGAGGAAGAGATCGAGATGGCGGCCGCCCTCCTGCAAAAGAAGTGGGGCATGAGTCCGAAGCTGCGGACAGATTTCAAAAAGTCAGCCTCCTTTCTCCTGCGAAGGGGGTTTTCCCATGATGCCGTCATGACGGTGATGCATGAGATGGATTTTGAGGAAACAGAAGAATAACAAAAGGGGCTGTGAAGAAATGA
>DLZS01000068.1:0-6794 GCA_003447275.1 Dialister sp. | reverse complement strand
GCTCGGGATGACGATACGAGAAATGGCTACCCCAAAAATTTGAAAGCAGGGACGAATAGTTAGGGACTGGTGACTAGAAGACCTCAGACTCCCGTATCGTCATTTCGAGCGTAAGCGAGAAATCTTCCATGCAGACCGATAAACAAAGGATGTGTGTAGCACCAAGGCATCGCTTCCCTGCAGTGCCTATGTGATACTGACCGCAGTGCAAGAAAGATCTCTCGCTTGCGCTCGAGATGACGACGGCGCGAAGCGCTATCAAAACTCCGCGGCGCTTTTGATTTTTATGCGCCGCACCACCACTCCTCACTCCTAACTCCTCACTCCTAACCAGAGAGCGCGAAGCTTTTAAACGTAATCTATGGGCGGTACGCCCCACGGGCTACCCACGTCCCCTTTCACCTTTTTTACATTTTCTTCCCCCGATTTCCTGAATAAATGATATAATAGCTTAGATACCTATTATTCCCATGAAGGAGAGCGGAAATGGCAGAAGAAAACGAAATCTATACCGCCGACGACAGACTGATCGTCGCACTGGATGTCGACAGCTTTGACAAAATGAAAGCACTGGTCGATGAGCTGGGCGATCTGATCTCCTACTATAAGGTCGGCATGGAGCTCTACTACAGCGCAGGCAGTGATACGATCCGCTACCTGAAGGAACACGGAAAGAAGGTTTTCCTGGACCTGAAGCTCCACGATATTCCGAATACCGTCGGTCACAGCGTGGCCTCCGTCACTCGTCTCGGCGTGAACCTCATCACCATCCATGCCGCTGGCGGCCGTGCGATGATGCAGGCCGCATCGCGCTATGCGAAGATCACGGCGGACGAACTGGGGGTAGAACGCCCGAAGATTCTGGCGGTCACTGTCCTCACCAGCTTTGATGACCAGGGCTGGCAGGAAGTCGGCGGACATCTTCCCATTCAGGAGCATGTCCTCGAGCTGGCTTCCCTTGCCAAATCCTCCGGTGTCGATGGCGTCGTCGCTTCCCCGAAAGAAGCGGGGAGCATCCGCGAGATGGCAGGCAAGGATGATTTTCTCATCGTGACCCCTGGCATCCGCCCATCCTTTGCCCAGACCGATGATCAGAAACGCATCGCGACCCCGTCACAGGCTTTCAAGGATGGCTCTTCCATGCTCGTTATCGGACGACCGATCACACAGGCCATTGATCCCTGTGCGGCTGCCCGTTTAATTTTAAAAGAAATAAAGGAGAACGCATAATGAACGAAAAAGAAGTTGAATCTTTACTGAAAGAAACCAAAGCCATTCTGGAAGGCCATTTCCTTCTGACCAGCGGTCTTCACAGCCCTCTTTATGTAGAAAAATTCAACGTGCTGCAGCATCCGGAATATACAGAAAAGCTCTGTCAGGAATTTGCAAACCATTTCAAAGACATGGGCATCGAAACCGTCATCGGACCGGCGACCGGCGGTATCATCCTGTCTCAGGTCACTGCCCGTCTGCTGGGCGTTCGTTCCATTTTCACCGAAAGAGAAAATGGCAAGATGACCCTGCGCCGCGGATTCAAGGTCGCTCCGGGTGAAAAAGTCCTCATCGTGGAAGATATCGTCACCACCGGCGGCTCCATCAAAGAAGTCGTCGATGTCGTGAATGAAGCCAAGGGCGACATCGTCGGCATCGGCCTCTTCGTAGACAGAAGCGGCGGCACAGCAGACTTCGGCGTACCGAAGGAAAAGGTATATCCGCTGCTCCACCTCACCGTTCCGACCTACAAACCGGAAGAATGCCCGCTCTGCAAAGAAGGCGTGCCGATCACTGAACGCGGCAGCCATCATCTGAAAAAATAAGAAATAAGTAAGAAAGCACATTTGCGTATCACGCAGATGTGCTTTTTTAGTGGAAAGTGGGGCGCGTTGGAAGGAACGCATACTCCCATATAACAGCCCAATAAGTTTGAAAGCAGGGATGAGTAGATAGTGACTAGTGACTTGTGACTGGTAGCTAGGGATTAGTGGCTGGGGATTAGGTTTGCGCTAGTTTTAAACCTTTGCGGCGCTTCCATATTTTTATGTGCCGCACCAGCACTTCTCACTATAAAAGAGAAGCAGCCTATATCCGGTTCATAGGAAAACGAAATTAACCAGCAAGCATAACTTTCATGCGAATCCTGTATTTTATTCCATGTGGAAAATCATGCTATGATTTGTAAGGATTAATAATACTTTGGAATCATATGAGTGATTGGAACAGGAGGACATGATGGCACTGGCGTCGCTTGCAGCATTGGGGCTTGCTATATTTCTTGGCTTTGTGAAAAAAATGAATACGGGGCTGTTATGTACCGCGCTCGCACTGCTCGTAGGCAGACTGGCCGGGATCTCTGATGATGAGATCATCCGTGGCTTCAACTACTCCTTATTCCTCATGCTTCTGGGCGTGACCTATCTTTTCGGACTGGCGGAGATGAATGGGACCTTAGCCCTGCTTTCGAAGAAGATCGTAGCGCTCTCCGGACGTCGCACCTACCTGGTACCGATCGTCATGTACCTTTTTGCGACCATCCTCTCTGCCCTGGGACCGGGCACCATACCGACGGCAGCCATTATGATGGTCTTCGGGATGACGCTTGCGAAGGAAATGAATATCAATCCGGCGATGCTGGGGGCCATCATCTTTCTCGGAGCGGCTGGAGGCGGGATGTCTCCACTGGCTGCGACGGGCATCATCGGGCTGAATCTATGCGGAGAATTCGGCCTGACCGGCATCGAGGAACCGCTTCTCGTGAATGGCGTCCTCTCCTCGACCGTCTATGCCGCGCTGGTCTACTTTGCCTTCGGAGGCTATCGGCTGCGGTCAGACATCGTACTTCATCTGGCAGATACGCCTTCATTTGCGCGGCAGCAGATCATCACATTGATAGGCATCGCGGGCATGGTGGTCCTTGTCCTGTTCTTTCATATCAATGTGGGACTTGCCAGCTTCGGCGTCGCTGCTATCTTGTCGTTTCTGAATGTTTCTGATGAAACGGCAGCGCTTCGCCGCATCCCCTGGGGGACGCTTCTTCTGATCTGCGGTGTCGGCGTGCTGATGAATGTCATCATTTTGACTGGTGGGATCGATCTTCTGTCGGATGCGCTTGCTTCCATCATGAGCGACTCGACCGCAGTCAGCATTCTGGGGATCACGGCAGGCGTCCTTTCGTGGTTCTCTTCGACCTCCGGTGTCGTCATGCCGACACTCATTCCGACCGTGCCGCATATCCTGTCACAGATGGGAAGCAGTGCCGATCCGGTCGAATGGGTCACTGCGATCACCATGGTCTCCAATACCGCAGGCATCAGCCCCTTATCGACGGGCGGTGCGCTGGCGCTGGCGGCCTATTCGGCAGAAGGCGGATTGAAAGACGGTGAGCTGGATCGGCTCTTCATGCGGATGTTCTTCATCTCCGCGGCGGGCGTTGTGTCCCTGTCTGTTCTGGCCTACTTCGGGCTCTACCGTTGGCTGCTGTAAAGGAATAAAACAGAGAAGCGAGTCAGGCAGCCGACGGAGATCCCATGGCTGCCTGTTTTCCGTATCGTAGACGAAGAAAGAGTGACGAAAATGAGTGAAAATCATGATGCTTTGCTTTACATACTGCGTATCGTCGGATTTCTTTTTGCTGTGTGCTGCGTGTGGTTGATCTATGCCAGACAGAAAACGAAAATGAAACGTCTGAAAGCGGCCAACCAGCATTCCGCCATTGTTCTCCTGCATAAGCGTCATGCGGGAAATATAGACTATGCCAGCATCAATGCGATCCTGCACATCGATGGCCTTCGCGCAGAGACCTTCCTCTATGCGCTCGGAGTCCCCGCAGTATATCTTGCCCCGGGAAAACATGTCATCGAAGTCGAAGCACACTGGTCCCGGCACATCCGTGGACGGCGTATGAAAGACTATCAGGCAGGGCCAAGCATGATCTCCGTCTCTGTCGAATCAGGAGAGTACTGGTCGCTGGAGTATTGCATCTCGAAGGATCATTTTACGTTCGAACGCTGTGATCCAAAGAACTTATTTGTGAGGAAGGCAGGCTAAGGAACCAGAGCCTGCATAAAAGTTTCTACAAAAAGGCATATTTTCGAGGAAAAATACCAAAGATATAACTGATTGGCATGAACTATAGACAAGCGGAAAACAGATGGATATAATGGAATCAGAAAGGATGAAGAAGGAAATACCTTTCAGACCGGTCAAAATCACTTCAAATGAGTGTAAACTTCCTAATTTCGGATTATTTCCTCGTGCAGCCGCTGAATGCAGAAAGGAGACTATCATGAACAAGATGTATGATGCAGTGATGAAAATGGAAACTTTACTCGATGCGTATGAAGCTCTCATTGGCAATATTACAGATTTCCTGAATGACAATGGGATCGATATCACAGGTGATCCATCGGAACATCCGGCGCTGATGCTTTACGCAGAAGCCGGACGGATCTATGGCCGCTTGCTCCATACGAGAAAACTTGAGGACCTGCTCCGTATGGAAGGGGAGTACCGTCTCATGACCTCCATGGTCGCTGAAATGAAGGCAGGGGCGTGGATGACGACCTCCCATCACGAAAAAATGGCCAAGGCCGGTTGATTTCGTGAGGAACAGGATATGGTAACGGGAAAAAGTCGTGCTTCGAAAAAGAAGCACGACTTTTTGCGTGGGAGGAGCTATAGGGATGGAAGGGGAAGAGGCCCGGCCTCTTCCCTGTCCGTAGACAGGTAGGCAGCGATTTTCTGGAGAAAGCATTCAAACGGAATAGATATTTTGTCTATTTCTTATGGGAATGCCTGCCTTTATTCTATAGAGACGTATTTCATTTCAAAGGATCAATCATCTATTCTAATAGAATATATAATTATATCTAGATAAATATGTTACAAATGATAAATAAAGAGATATAATTAACCCATCAAGAGCAATGGATAGGAGGCGCAGCTCGTGATGTGGTATCTGTTTGGAAGTTCATGATCTGGCATGTAGGCAGAATAGTTTACGGCAGAGAAGCTCTTGATCCAAGAGAGAAGAGCGTCTGCCCATGTCTGAAATGCGAAGGAGTTGACTTACGTGTCATTGAATACTCATGAGATCCTGGCACTTTCCATTTTTGTGGTTGTTTATTTTTTTATCATCTCTGAGATCGTTCATCGAACGATCATCGCTCTTTTAGGCGCTGCTGTCATGATCATGTCAGGCATATTGACGCAGAGCAAAGCCATCAGTTATGTGGATTTCAATACGATCGGCCTTTTGGTCGGGATGATGCTCATCGTAAGTATCACGGCAGAGACAGGAGTATTTAATTATATGGCCTTGTGGTCTGCACAGAAGGTCAAGGCCAGGCCGCTTTACCTTATGGGAGCACTCGCTTTTCTGACTGCGTTCTGCTCCGGATTTCTGGATAATGTGACGACGGTATTGCTGACTGTACCGGTGACATTTTCAATTTGTAAAAAATTGAAGATCTCGGTTTATCCATTCTTGCTGGTACAGATCATGGCTTCTAATATCGGGGGGACAGCGACCATGATCGGTGATCCTCCGAATATCATGCTGAGCAGTGCGGTTCCGCAGCTCAACTTCGTCGCCTTTCTGACTCATTTGGGGATCGTCTGTCTCTGTATTCTGGCCGTGACGGTTGCGATTTTTATGCGGCTCTATCATAAACAGCTGATGACGACAGAAGAGCTTCGCGAGGAAGTCATGAAGATGGATGCAGGCGCGGAAATTACGAATGCACCGCTATTGAAACGCTGCCTCGTCGTTCTTGCCCTCGTGATAGCCGGTTTTATTCTCCATGATCTCCTTCACGCGGATAATGCCAGCATCGCTCTCTGCGGCGCTGCGCTTTTGATGCTTTGGACTATGAGGAAAGATGAGAAATCCATTGGCAGCGCCCTTGCCGGCGTGGAATGGGTGGCCATTTTCTTCTTTCTTGGACTCTTCATTATCATAGGCGGATTGGTGGAGACAGGCGTCATTACTGCGCTTGCCAAAGCGGCTATGCATGCGACAGGCGGGAATATGACGACGACTACCATGCTTGTCCTGTGGCTCAGTGCATTTGCCTCTGCTTTCATTGATAATATTCCTTTTGTTGCGACCATGATCCCTCTCATTAAGGATATGGGAAATATGGGGATCACGAATCTGGATCCTCTTTGGTGGGCATTATCTCTTGGCGCCTGCCTCGGCGGTAACGGGACCTTGATCGGCGCGAGTGCCAATGTGGTGGTGGCTTCTCTGGCCCAGGCGCATGGGATCAAGATGACGTTTGCCGGATATACTCGCTACGGGTTGCCGATGATGCTGCTTTCGATCGCCATCTCGGCTGTCTATATATATTTCTGGTATTTGTGATCGAACGATTCGTGTTTCCATAATTTGTTTAGTTTCTTTGGCGGATCTGCGGAAAACCATCCGCTTTCCCCAGTGATACAAGGAGGAATATACATGAACGAGAAAAAAATGAATGAAGCAGGGTATTGGGAAGAAAAAAGCTTAAAGAGGGCGGAAATGCTGAAAGAAAATGATGGCCTTGGCGAGATTTCAGGAAGACAGTACCGTCATGACTCTATCCAGATGCCGGAGATCATGGCAGAGACATCGGCGGCTTTGCAGCACTTGGTGAAGAAAAGCCTGAAGAGGGCAGATGCCATGTCTGAAAATAATGGGATGTATGAGTGAGGGAAAAGGAAAGCTCTTGTTTTTCTCATACATAAAAAAGGGGGATGTGAAATAACGATCATCTGATTTTCGCATTCCATCTGCCGCGGGGGACTTGCAGCTCTCA
>DLZS01000067.1:4463-5299 GCA_003447275.1 Dialister sp. | reverse complement strand
TGGAACGCGAAAATGAGATGATCATTATTTCACATCGCCTTTTTGTGTGGGAGAAGCGCTGCGGCATTTACCCAAAGCGGACCCGCGAAACCTTTTGAACCTTCAGAAGCCATTATGCTACAATACAGAAAAGGAGGCATACACATGACATATAAGAATGTAGTCGTTTACTGCGGCTCCCATTTTGGAAATGATCCTGCCTACGCGGCCTTTGCGGGCGAGCTGGGAGAGGCATTGGGAAAGAATCATTTCCGTATGATTTACGGCGGCGGCACGGTCGGCCTCATGGGCATCTGTGCGGACGCGGCGATGGCAGCAGGCGGAGAAGTGACAGGCATCATTCCCGAGGTGTTCATCGCGAAGGAACAGGCGCACCGCGGCCTGACCGCGCTCATTGAGGTGCCTGACATGACTGTTCGCAAGCAGAGGATGATCGAAATGGGGGATGCGTTCATCATTCTCCCCGGCGGTATCGGTACGCTTGAAGAATTGGCGGATACAGCGAACCAGCGTCATATTTATGGGGATCCCTTCGCGCAGCCGCCCATCATCATTTGCAATATCGAACACATCTACGATGGTCTTCTCGCGCAGATAAAAACATGGGAAGAGGCGGGATTCATTGAGCTATCAGAGTGGGGAAATCTCCATGTCGCAGAGACGATGGAGGAAGTGATGGGGATCTTAAAAATGAAAACGAAGCAGTGAGGCGTGTTGGAGGCGGCGCACCATTCATAGAGCGCCTCCATCCCCTTGGTTTGTATATGCAAGCTTGCTGGTGGCTTATATAAAACTCTGCGGCGTTTCCCTGATTTGATGCGCCGCACCAACCCCTT
>DLZS01000067.1:0-4264 GCA_003447275.1 Dialister sp. | reverse complement strand
TTGATGCGCCGCACCAACCCCTTTGCACCTCTTTCACACGCGATCAGGGGCTGACCTTGCCCATCCATTTCTGCATGAACAATCACAAAAAAGTATAAAAATAATGCATTATGATACGCACGGGAACGTGGTAAAAAAGTTGCCCATAAACACTAAGAAAAATAGGATAAAAAATCATTGACATCGGAGGCCTTCAATGATATAATTCCAATGTTGCGTGGATTTAGTGTGCTGAAAAGCAGGTGAGAACGTATGACACTGGAAGAATTGAAAGATTCGGACTTTGTAGTAGGAATGAAGGAAACAGAACGAGCAATAGAGAAGAGGGAAGCCTCTGCTGTATTTATTGCTTCAGACTGTGATGAACGGATCTCTGCTCCGCTCCTTTCTGCGTGTCAGGCGTCAGACATTCCCGCCATTCAGGAATTCACCAAGAAGGAGATCGGCCGCGCGTGTGGCATCAAAGTGAAAGCCGCTGCTGCCGCTGTCCTAAAGAAATGCTGATCTCATCCGCGTTTCTCAAAGATCCCCGGTAATATCCAGCAAGGCTATGCCTTATTGGATCAATTATAAATTTACCCTTATAGAAAGGAGGTGCCCATTTTGCCGACAATCAATCAGCTGGTTCGTAAAGGCCGCCAGACCCTGGCAGTCAAAGCGAAGACCCCGGCTCTGAAACAGTCCCCACAGAAACGTGGTGTCTGCACAAGAGTTTACACCGCTACCCCGAAAAAGCCAAACTCCGCTCTTCGTAAAGTAGCTCGTGTACGCCTGACCAACGGAATCGAAGTTTCTGCTTACATTCCTGGTGAAGGCCACAACCTGCAGGAACATAGCGTAGTCCTCATCAGAGGCGGCCGTGTTAAGGATCTTCCAGGTGTTCGTTACCACATCATCCGTGGCGCTCTCGATACCGTAGGTGTATCTGGACGTCAGCAGTCCCGTTCCAAATACGGTGCTAAGAAAGACAAGAAATAAGATTTCCTGTCAACCAAGTTTTATGTGATCAACTAACATCTATATAAGGAGGAACTAACAATGCCGAGAAAAGGTGCTGTTCCGAAACGTGACGTGCTGCCGGATCCCGTGTATGGAAACAAGACAGTCACTCGTTTCATCAATAAAGTAATGCTTGACGGCAAGAAGGGTGTCGCAGAATCCATTGTATATGGCGCATTTGACATCTGCCACAGCAAGCTCAACAAAGAACCGATCGAAATTTTCGAACAGGCTCTGAACAACGTAATGCCAGTTCTGGAAGTTCGTGCTCGTCGTGTCGGCGGCGCAAACTACCAGGTACCGGTAGAAGTAAGAGCAGACCGTCGTCTGACTCTGGGTATCCGCTGGATGGTCAACTATGCTCGTCTGCGCAGCGAACGTACCATGGAAGAACGTCTTGCAGGTGAACTGATGGACGCTTTCAACAACACTGGTGCTGCTGTAAAGAAGAAGGAAGATACCCATAAAATGGCTGAAGCAAACAAGGCTTTCGCTCATTACCGCTGGTAATTTTAATAAGGAGAAAAAATCGTGGGCAGAGAATTTCCGCTTGAAAAAACAAGAAACATCGGCATCATGGCGCACATCGATGCAGGTAAAACCACAACCACGGAACGTATCCTGTATTATACCGGTGTAAACCATAAGATCGGTGAAGTTCACGATGGCGCTGCTACCATGGACTGGATGGAACAGGAACAGGAACGTGGTATTACCATTACCTCCGCTGCTACCACCTGCCACTGGAAAGGCTACCGCGTAAACATCATCGATACCCCAGGGCACGTAGACTTCACTGTAGAAGTTGAACGTTCTCTGCGCGTACTCGATGGCTCCGTAGCAGTATTCAGTGCGAAAGACGGCGTTCAGACCCAGTCTGAAACCGTTTGGAGACAGGCAGACCACTATCATGTACCGCGTATCGCATTCATCAACAAGATGGATACCGTCGGTGCTGATTTCCTCCATGCGGTAAAAACCATGGATACCCGCCTCCATGCAAGAGCTATTCCAATGCAGCTCCCGATCGGCGCTCAGGATACCTTCACCGGTATCGTTGATCTGCTGACCAGACAGGCTGAAATTTATGACAGCGATGACGGCAAACAGTACCATGTCGAAGACGTACCGGCCGATCTCGCTGATGAAGTAGAAGAACTTCGTGAAAAGATCATCGAAACCGCTGCTGAAGGCAGTGATGAACTGATGGAAAAATACCTGGACGGCCAGGAACTGACTTTGGAAGAAGTCAAAGCTTCCCTCCGTCAGCAGGTATTGGACTGCAAACTGTTCCCTGTATTCTGCGGTTCCGCATACAAAAACAAAGGCATCCAGATGCTGCTCGATGCTGTCCTGGACTACCTGCCATCTCCGCTGGATGTTCCTCCGGTCAAAGGTACCACCCTTGACGGCGAGGAAGTCACCCGCGAAGCATCTGACAGCGCACCGATGGCATCGCTCGCATTCAAGATCATGGCTGACCCATTCGTTGGTAAACTGGCATTCTTCCGTGTATACTCCGGTATCATGAACCAGGGCACCTACGTTCTGAACTCCACAAAAGGAAAGAAAGAACGCGTTGGCCGTATCCTTCAGATGCATGCAAACCATCGTAAGGAAATCGACTGCGCTTACTCCGGCGATATCGCTGCAGCAGTCGGCTTCAAGGATGTCACCACCGGCGATACCCTCTGCGATGTAGATCATCCGATCATCCTCGAAAAAATGGAATTCCCGGATCCGGTCATTTCCGTTGCTGTTGAACCAAAGACCAAAGCTGACCAGGAAAAGATGGGCAATGCTCTTCAGAGACTGGCAGAAGAAGATCCGACCTTCAAAGTACACACTGATCCGGAATCCAACCAGACCATTATCTCCGGCATGGGCGAACTCCACCTCGACATCATCGTCGATCGTATGAGACGTGAATTCAACGTGGACTGCACCGTAGGCAAACCGCAGGTCGCTTACCGTGAAACCATCCGTAAATCCGTTGAATCCGAAGGTAAGTTCATCCGTCAGACCGGCGGCCACGGCCAGTACGGTCACTGCTGGCTGCGTCTTGAACCGATGGAACCGGGCAAAGGCTTCGAATTCGAAAATGCTGTTGTTGGCGGCGTTATTCCGAAAGAATTCATCAACCCAATCCAGACCGGCGTAGAAGCAGCTATGGAAGACGGCGTTGTTGCTGGCTATCCGATGGTAGACATCAAAGTTACCGTTTATGATGGTTCCTATCATGATGTCGACTCCTCCGAAATGGCCTTCAAAGTCGCAGGCTCCATGGCATTCAAAGATGGTGCG
The DNA here is from genome assembly GCA_003447275.1 of Dialister sp. GTDB lineage: Bacteria > Bacillota > Negativicutes > Veillonellales > Dialisteraceae > Dialister. The sequence goes on along the minus strand of DLZS01000067.1, from coordinate 961 downwards.
AAGAAAGCTGACCCAGTTCTCCTCGAACCATACATGTCTGTCGAAGTCGACGTACCGGAAGAATACATGGGCGACGTTATCGGTGGCCTGAACTCCCGTCGTGGACGTATCGAAGGCATGGAAACCGAAAACGGCGAATCCAGAATCAAAGGCTTCGTTCCGCTGTCTGAAATGTTTGGTTATGCAACAGGACTGCGTTCCTCCACCCAGGGCCGTGGTACCTTCACCATGACATTCGACCATTACGAAGAAGTTCCGAAAGCTATTTCTCAGCAGATCACTGAAGAAAGACTCGGAAAGAAATAAAATTTTATTAAGGAGACCTCAAAATGGCAAAAGCTCATTACGAAAGAACCAAGCCGCATGTTAACATCGGCACCATCGGCCATGTCGATCATGGTAAAACGACCCTGACCGCTGCTATCACCAAAGTTCTGGCTGAAGAAGGCAAAGCAAACTTCCTCGATTACGCTTCCATCGATAAAGCACCGGAAGAAAGAGCTCGTGGTATCACCATCAATACCTCCACTGTAGAATATGAAACCGCTACCCGTCACTACGCACACGTAGACTGCCCAGGGCATGCTGACTATGTCAAGAACATGATCACCGGCGCAGCACAGATGGACGGCGCTATCCTCGTCGTATCCGCAGCTGACGGCCCGATGCCGCAGACCCGCGAACACATCCTTCTGGCTAAACAGGTCGGCGTACCGGCTATCGTTGTATTCCTGAACAAAGCTGACCAGGTCGACGATCCGGAACTGATCGATCTCGTAGAAATGGAAATCAGAGATCTGCTCTCCTCCTACGACTATCCAGGCGATGACACCCCGATCGTTGTAGGCTCCGCTCTCGGCGCTCTCAACGGCAATCCGGAAGATGAACAGAAGATCCGTGATCTGATGGCTGAAGTCGATGCTTACATCCCGACCCCGGAACGTGACACCGATAAACCATT
>DLZS01000111.1:8426-19570 GCA_003447275.1 Dialister sp. | reverse complement strand
ATAAGGTTTCCCGGTTACTCCTATGAGAGCTGCAAGTCCCCGCGGCAGCTTGAAACCGAAAATGAGATGATCGTTATTTCACATCGTCTTTTTTAATGGGCGCAGGGGAGATCGGGGCTTTTCGCCCGTAAGACGGAGGCGCCGATTCGACGGCTAACCGAAATTTCTATAATGCGTAACCAGTGAAAAAATGCTAAAATAATAAAGATTATGACGCTATGGAGGTCATTATGGAAACGATTGGTTTATTAGCGGGCATCGGGACGCTGCCGGTGGAATTCATCGAAGCAGTGCGGTCCCAGGGATATCGCGTGGTCTGTATCGCGGTGACGCCGGGCGTCGATGCAAGACTTGCCGCGATCGCGGATGCGTACTATGATATCAGCGCCTTTAAACTGGATAAAGTCATCAAGACTCTCGTGAAGGAGCATGTGAAAGAGGTCACGATGATTGGCAAGGTCACGAAGGAGTGGCTCTACAAGTCGCACACACTTCCGGATATGCGCGCGGTGAGGCTCTTGAATCGTCTGCGTAAGATGAATTTCAAGGATGATACGATCACGCTGGCGATCGTGGATGAGCTGGCCAAAGACGGGATCTCCGTCTTGGATCAGACGAAGTATCTGAAGCCGCTCATGCCGGGGCCGCAGGTCTTTACCAAAAAGAAGCCGACGGAGGCGCAGATGGCTGATGTGGCTTTTGGTTTCGAGGCGGCGAAGGCGATCGGTGCGATCGATCTGGGGCAGACGGTCGTAGTGAAGGATCAGGCGGTCATGGCCGTCGAAGCCATCGAGGGCACGGATGCCTGCATCAAGCGTGGCGGCAGTCTCGCCCGCGGCGGCGCTGTCGTCGTGAAGACAGCCAAGCCCGGACAGGATACCCGCTTCGACATGCCGGCGGTCGGACTTACGACCCTTTCCTCCATGGAGGAGAGCGGCTGCGCCGTCCTTGCCATCGAAGCCTGGCATACCCTTTTCGCAGAAAAGGAAGCCGTGCTCCAGGAAGCCAATAAAAAAGGCATTGTGATATTGGCGGTGGAAGGAAAGAAGTGACTGGTGGCTAGTAGCTAAGAATTAGGGATTAGGAGTGACTGGTGACTGGTGACTTGAATACTACCTTCGGGCATCGCTCCATAATACTCGCGGCGAAGCCGCCACCACCATTTCTAATTTCTCATTTCTAATTCCTCATTCGCGCAGAGCTTTCAACCGTTATCAAAGGGCAGCACGCCCCCCGGGCTAACTTTGAGCCATGAACCTTGAACCTATTAACCTGCATCCTTACTCATTGACGAGGACTTAACTTATGAAAATCATGATGTCTGCCGGAGAGGCCTCTGGCGATATGCATGCCGCAGCCGTTGCGGCAGAAATCAAAAAGCTCTACCCCGGGACAGACATCTTCGGGATGGGCGGTGCGGACATGCGAAGAAGCGGCGTCCGCATCATCTATGATATAGAAAATCTGGGCATCATCGGACTGGTGGAAGTCATCAAGCACCTGCCGCTCTTCTTCAAGCTGCGCAGTTTCCTGAAGGAAGCCATGCTGCGGGAAAAGCCGGATGTGCTGGTCTGTGTAGATTACCCCGGATTCAATATGAAGCTCGCCCATGTGGCGAAAGAGCTGGGCATCCCTGTCGTCTACTATATCGCGCCCACCATTTGGGCGTGGAACAAGGGACGGGCGAAGAATATCGTCCGCGATGTCGAGCAGGTGGCGTCCATATTTCCTTTTGAAGCGGATGCATACCGGAAGGCAGGAGCGCATGTGACCTTCGTCGGTCATCCGCTGGCGGATACGGTGAAGCCTTCCATGACGAAGGAGAAGGCGATGGCCTATTTCCATGGCGATCCGAATAAAAAGCGTATCCTTCTCATGCCGGGGAGCCGCAAGAATGAAGTCGCGGGGCTTCTGCCCGTGATGCTGGAGGCAGCGCGCCAGCTCGCCCAAAAGGCAGACTGCCAGTTCTTCATCCCCCGGGCCTCGACGATCCCGATGGAGATGCTTTCGTCCTTCATCGGGGCTTCGGAGCTTTCCGTAGAGATCACCGAGGGCAGGCAGTATGACCTGATGCAGATCTGTGATGCCTGCGTCGCCTCTTCGGGGACGGCGACACTGGAAACGGCGCTCATGGAGCTGCCGACCGTATTGATCTATCGCCTCGCGCCTGTGACATGGATGCTGGCGAAGCTTCTCGTCCACGTGAAGTATGCGGGCCTGCCGAATCTTCTGCTGGACCGTGAGGTCACTCCCGAGCTCCTGCAGGATGCAGTGACAGCGGAAAATATTTCCCGCATCGTGACACCGTGGCTCATTCAGCCTGCCGCGCGGGAAAAGAATGTGGAAGGCATCCGAGAAGTGAGAAAAGCACTGGGCGGCGGAGGCGCGGTGCGCCGCGTGGCAGAGCTCATCGTGAGGACGGGGAAAAAGTAAATGGTGGCTAGTGACTAGTGACTAGTGGCTAGTGACTAGGAGATTAGGAGACATCAGACTCCCGTATCGTCATTTTGAGCGAAGCGAGAAATCTTTGTCATTCGCGGTCAGGTAGGCAATGTTTGGAAAGTTCAAAACGGGAAGCCTGCTATCGAGAGACTTTTGGGCATCGCCACTAGTTGTACTTCGCGGCGCTCCCTCATTTTATGCGCCGTACCTTCACTCCTCACTGGGGAGCCATGCTTTCATTCACAAGCAAGGGGCGTCCCGTAACCCTGAACCCATCAACCTGAACCCTTTGAACCTTTAGTCTCCCACCCAAGAAAATTCTGGAGAATGGAATGAATACAAAATCAAGTAAATTGAACAGTTACATGAGACTGTTATCCTATCTAAAACCCTACTGGAAGCTGCTTCTTGTTTCCGTGTTCTTCATGCTGCTCGTATCGGGCTCGAACCTGGTCGTGCCGTGGATCATCAAGGATGTCATCGATAAGGTGCTGAATGACAAGGACCTTGGCATGCTCTACCTCATCATCGTGGCGATCCTTGTGACCTTCCTCATCCGCGCGATCACCACCTTTGGGCACCGCTACCTCATGGGATACATCGGGCAGGCTGTCATCAAGGATCTTCGAAATACGCTGTATCATCATCTGCAGAAATTATCGATCTCCTACTATGATCGCCGCCGCACCGGGGACATCATGAGCAACCTGACGAATGACATTGCGGCGCTGCAGACAGCCATCGTGGATAATTTCATCCAGCTGGTGCAGGAAGGCGCCATTTTCATCGGTTCTTTCGTTTCCATGATCTATCTACAGTGGAAACTGACGATGCTCTGCCTTGTGATCGTACCGCTCGTTTCTTATACGATCAAATTCTTTGGGAAAAAGCTCCACTCGAGCGGCCGCGACGTGCAGGAACGACTGGCCGATGTGACGTCCATGCTGCAGGAGACTATCCAGGGCGTGCGCATCGTGCGAAGCTTCAATCGAGGCGACTTCGAAGAGAAGCGCTTCAATGACATCAATGAATCCAGCTTCAAGGCGACCGTGCGCTCCATCAGGCAGCAGAGCCAGATGACCCCGCTTGTCGAATTTCTCGCTGCCATTGCCGTCTGTGCGATCATCTGGTATGGCGGTGTCTCCGTCATTGAGGGCGTGATGACCACCGGCGAGCTCATCGCCTTCCTGATCTATGCCATCAACCTGGCCAATCCGACCCGCCGTCTGGCAGAAAGCTTCGGCAATATCCAGAAATCCCTGGCCGCAGCGGACCGCGTCTTTGCGATCCTGGATGAGAAGTCAGAGATCCAGGATAAGGACGGTGCCAAGCCGATTGAAGTCACAGAGGGCTTAGTCGAAGCGCGCCATGTGGCCTTTGCCTATGAAAAAGAAAATCCGGTTCTGACAGATCTGAATTTCGTTGCCAGACCCGGACAGACCATCGCCGTCGTCGGGCCCTCCGGCGCCGGCAAGACCACCATTGCCAACTTGCTTCCGCGCTTCTATGATGTGACAGGCGGAGCCATCTGCATCGACGGCGTCGACATCCGGGATGTGACGGTCGGCTCCCTTCGCGACAACATCGGCCTCGTGCCGCAGGATACGCTCCTCTTCAATACCACCATCAAAGAAAATGTCCTCTACGGTCGCCTGGATGCGACGGATGAAGAGGTCTGGGATGCCATTCGTGCCGCGAATGCAGAGAAATTCATTCAAGGGCTGCCGCGCGGCATCGATACCAAGGTCGGCGATCGCGGCCTCGTCCTCTCCGGCGGTCAGCGTCAGCGCATCGCCATCGCAAGAGCGATCTTGAAGAATCCGAAGATCCTCATCCTTGACGAAGCGACCTCCGCACTCGATACGGAAAGCGAGAAGATCGTGCAGGATGCGCTCGACAAGCTCATGGTCGGCCGTACCTCCTTCGTCATCGCTCACCGCCTTTCGACCATCAAGAATGCTGATCAGATCCTTGTCCTGAATCACGGCGTCATCGAAGAAAGCGGTACACATAAGGAGCTCATGGAAAAGGAAGGGCTGTATTATGAGCTCTACACGATGTCGCAGAAAAATGATCGTGAGAAAAATAGTGAAGAGGGATGAGGGTTCCTCCCTCCGACCCGTTTTCATTTCCCCACCCATAACAAAAACCATCAAAGGAGAAAAAATTGTACTGGATTTACAACATTTGTCTTGTCGCCTACTGGCTGCTGCAGATACCGATCCTGATCTATCGGCTTGTCTTCGAAGAAGGCTTCTATGACCGTCTGAAGCAGAGCGCCGGCGTCATGCCGACGCCCACGCTGCAGCAGATCGCCTACCACAATGCCATCTGGGTGCATGCCGCTTCCGTCGGTGAAGTGGTCGCCGCGAGCCCGATCGTGCGCGAGCTGAAGAAGAAGTACCCGGATGAAATGGTGGTGGTGTCTGTCGTCACCGCGACCGGTCACCGCATGGCACAGCGCATCATCCCAGAGGCTGACGGACACATTTTCTTCCCCTTTGACCTGCCCGTCATCACCGAGCGCATCGTAGATATCGTGAATCCCAAGGCGATCATTCTGATCGAAACGGAGCTGTGGCCGAATTTCCTTCGCCTCGCTTTCCGCAAAAAGATCCCTGTCATGATGATGAATGGCCGCATCAGCAGCCGCTCGATGCGCCGCTATTCGCTGATCAAGCGCTTCACGACGCGCATGCTCTGCCAGATCCGGCGTTTCTGCATGCAGTCCCGCATCGACGAGGAGCGCATCATCGCGATGGGCGCCCAGCCGAAGCGCTGCACCATCACAGGCAATACCAAGTACGATCAGACGTACGCCGAAGTATCGGAGGAAGAGCGCGCCGCGCTTCGTAAAGAATTCCGCTTCGACGGGAAGGGCCCGATCATCGTCGCCGGTTCCACGCACAGCGGAGAGGAGGAGATCGTACTCCGCACCTTTGGTGAGATCCTGAAAAAATATCCGAAGGCGCGGCTGCTTCTCGCTGTTCGTGAGATCACGAGAGCGCCGTCTGTGAAATTTGCCATCAAGCATCACGGCTACAGCGTTCTGCGCCGCTCCAAGATGGGCACGGAGGAGGATGACGGCACGAGCCCGCAGGTGGTCATTCTGGATACTATCGGAGAGCTGGGGCGTCTTTACAGTCTGGCGGATGTCGTCTTTGTCGGAGGCAGCTTCGTCAAGGTCGGCGGTCATAATATTCTGGAGCCGGCGGCGCATGGCAAGCCTGTCATTGTCGGCCCTTACATGTTCAATTTCCAAGAGATCTTCGAGCTTTTGGAGAGCCGCGGCGTGTGCCTCATGACGAAGTCAGAGCATGAATTCAAGGAAACGCTCATGGACCTTCTCTCTCATCCCGATACCATGAAACGGATGGGAGAGGCGGCTTTGACCGTGGTGCATGAGAATCAGGGCGCGACCGAGAGAAACATCAAGGCTTTCGAGCAGCTGGTCGCGGAAGCCGGCGTGAAGCTGGGAGGCCGTCATGAGTCTTGAGTCCTATGTCACAGGCTTGATGAAGGAGCCGGCGCCGAAGGGCATGGACAGGCTGGTCCTGTCAGGCCTTTCGCAGCTGGAAAAAATGTATTTCTCTCAGGTCGAAAAGAAGAGGACGGCAGATATGGCAACTGCGGTCTCCGCCCATGTACCCGTTATCAGTGTCGGCAATATCACGGCAGGCGGGACGGGCAAGACCCCCTGCATCCTGATGCTGGCCGAGCTCTTCCGCTCAATCGGAAAGAAGCCTGCCATCATCAGCCGAGGCTATAAAAGCGGCCTTGAAAAAGAAGGCGGCTGTGTATCGGATGGAAGCTCCATCCTCGTATCCCAGCAGATGGCAGGGGACGAGCCCTACATGATGGCGAGAAAACTTCCCTCCGTCCCCATTTTCATCGGGAAAGACCGCATTGCCTCTGTCAAGAGAGCCGAGGAAATGGGAGTGGGCATCCTGCTTTTGGATGATGGCTTTCAGTACTGGAAGCTCAGACGCGATCAAGATATCATTCTCATCGATGCGACGAATCCCTTCGGCTATGGTCACGGCCTGCCCCGCGGTCTGCTTCGGGAGCCGCTCGATGCCCTTTCGCGGGCGAGCCTGTTCATCCTGACCAAGAGCGATCAGGTGCATCTGACAGATCTGATGGAGATCAGAGAAGAGCTCGCCCGTCTTGCGCCGGGTGTGCCCGTCCTATCCTCCACACATGCGCCGTCGAAGGTGGTGCCGTATGAGAAGTGGAAAGCCTTCCTTCATGAAGGGACGCTCGAAGACGTCAGGATGAAGAAGGCCTATCTGGTTTCCGGCATCGGAAACCCCGCTGCCTTTAGAAAGACCGCCAAGGAAGCCGGTCTGCGTCCGGTGGGCGAGATGCCCTTCCCTGACCACCACAGGTATACAGAAGAAGATGTGCGGAATGCGATCTCCGAAGCCAAAGCCAAGGGCGCAGAGCTCATCGTCATGACAGAAAAAGATGCCGTGAAGATGCTCTCCCTTGATAGCCTCGCTGAGTCTGACATTCCCTTTTACGTCCTTGAGATCGCGATGACATTGCCTGAGGAAGACAGGGAGGTATTGGAAGAATTCCTCCATGCCAAGCCGCAAGTCCCTCATCCATGATCCTTGTCACTAATCACTACGCAAAGGAGTTCATCATGAAAATTGCTTGTATCATTCCGTCCCGGTATGCATCGACACGTCTTCCGGGGAAGCCCCTCCGCCTGATCGCGGGAGAGACACTGGTGCATCGTGTCTATGAAAGAGCCGTTCAGGCCAAGCTCCCTGACGTTGTCATCGTTGCGACAGACCATGAGGACATTGAGAAGGAAGTGAAGAGCTTCGGCGGTCATGTCATGATGACCTCCGCCCTCCATCCGACAGGCACCGATCGTCTGGCAGAAGTGGCTTCCCATACGCCGGACTATGAGATCATCGTCAATGTACAGGGCGATGAACCGCTGATCGACCCAGACGTGATCGATCGTCTGGCGCAGGATCTCATCGACCATCCGGAGCTGGATATGGCGACTGTCGCCACGCCTCTCCACGAAGACGAATACGATGATCCTTCCTCGGTCAAGGTCGTCGTGAACCAGAAGGGCGAAGCACTCTACTTCTCCCGTTCCCTCATCCCGTATCCCCGCCACGATTTCGAAGTGCCGGCGCTGAAGCATGTCGGCATCTATGCGTATCGGAGAGATTTCCTCCTCGCCTATGCGAAGATGGCGCAGACCCCGCTCGAAAAGACCGAGTCCTTAGAGCAGCTCCGTGCCCTCGAGATGGGCTACAAGATCGGTGTCATCGAGGTGAAGACACAGGATATCGGCATTGATACCGAAGAAGACCTGAAGAAGGCCAATGAGTATTTTGAAAAAATGGGAATGTAATTTTTTCAAATATTTTCACAATAAGTGAGGAGCAGGGAGTGAAAGGGCGTCGCACGATTCATATAGCGTCGCAAAAGGAAAATGGAGCGATGCCCAGGTGTGGCGGAGGAGTTTGTTTCGGTCATGTTTTTAAAATGTCCGGCGCTATATGATTTTTATGCGCCGCACCACCACTCCTCCCTCCTCCCTCCTCACTTCTCACTCAGAACTGAAAAACATAATTTGTGAATTTGCCATTTAACAACTAACTTCAAAGGAGCTCCCTATGAAAACCATTCATGTCGGAAATCTGACCATCGACGGCAGCAAGCTGTTTCTGATCGCAGGCCCCTGCGTCATTGAAGGCTATGACCGCACGCTGATGATCGGCCGTGAGATCAAAAAGATCTGTGAACGCCTTGGCGTACAGTACATTTTCAAGGCGTCTTTTGATAAGGCGAACCGTTCCTCTTACCATTCCTTCCGTGGGCCGGGACTTGAGAAGGGCCTCGAGATCCTTGCGGATATCAAGAAGGAACTCCAGGTGCCGGTACTCTCTGACGTACATGATGTGACCCAGCTCGCACCAGCCGCCAAGGTGCTCGACATGCTCCAGATCCCGGCCTTCCTCTGCCGCCAGACCGACCTGGTATACGGCGCAGCGAAGACAGGCAAGCCTGTCAATGTGAAGAAGGGCCAGTTCATGGCGCCGGAAGATATGAAAAATGTCATCGGCAAGATGGAAGAAGCAGGAAATCCGAACCTCGCTCTGACAGAAAGAGGGGCGTCCTTCGGCTACCACAATCTCGTGGTCGATATGCGTTCTTTCCCCATCATGCGACAGTTCGGCTATCCGGTCATTTTTGATGCGACCCACAGTGTCCAGCTCCCCGGCGGCATGGGCAATACCACCGGCGGCCAGCGTGAATTCATCCCGTACCTCGCAAGAGCGGCAGCGGCATCCGGTGTCGACGGCTTCTTCATGGAAGTCCACGACAATCCGCCGGAAGGCCTGTCTGACTCTACCAATATGCTCTATCTCTCCTCCCTCGAGGGCCTCCTGAAAGACCTCATTGCGATCAATGACGTCGTAAAGAAGGATAAGGAAATGGGACTCGTGGCTGGGAAATAGTGACTAGTGGCTAGGGACTAGGGATTAGACTGGGAGACTAGGAGACATCAGACATCGGACATTAGACATCTGACTTCTATCCTCCGACCTTCGGGCATCGCCCCCATATATATTCGCGGCGAAGCCGCCATCTTCATTCCTAATTCCTCATTCAAATTCGTAATCATGGGGCAGCACGCCCCACGGGCTAACCCTGAACCTCAATATAACTATTTTTCCTCGAATATTGTATAATAAGGTGTAAACTTATTTTGCGTTGACCAAGGAGGCATCATGTCAGTTATTGAAACAGCTTCGCGGGTGCTTCGGGATGAAGCAGCCGCTGTCCTTTCTCTGGTGGATCATCTGGATGGCGAATTTGAAAAAGCCGTTTGCCTGATCGAAGCGTCCAAGGGGCGCGTGGTTCTGACAGGTATGGGAAAGTCAGGCCATATCGCGCGGAAAGTGGCAGCGACCATGGCGAGCACAGGGACGCCGGCTTTTTTCCTGCATCCGGCGGAAGGCATTCATGGGGATCTTGGCATGGTGACAGCCGATGATGTGGTCATCGCATATTCGAACAGCGGAGAAACGGGCGAGGTGCTGAATATCCTCCCGTCCCTGAAACGCATCGGAGCGAAGCTCATTGCGGTCGTCGGGAAAAAGAATTCGACACTCGCTAAAAATGCGGACGCAGTGCTCGATGCGGGCGTCGAAAAAGAAGCAGACAGCCTGGGGCTCGCTCCGACGAGCTCGACGACGGCTGCTTTGGCTCTGGGGGATGCGCTCGCCGTCTCTTTGATGGAGCGTCATCATTTCACGGCAGATAATTTTGCCGTTTTCCATCCGGGCGGCTCCCTCGGCAAGCGCCTGCTTCTCACCGTCGAGATGGTGATGCACAAAGGCGAGGAAAATCCTTTGATCGATGAAATGGCTTCGGTCAAGGATGCGCTCTTTGTGATGACAGATAAAGGGCTGGGCGCTGTCTCTGTGACGGACAGGGAAGGACGCCTCTTGGGGCTCATGACGGACGGCGATGTCCGCCGCGGCCTCGAGAAGGGAGAGGATTTCCTGCTTCTCCCCGTGAGGGACGTCATGACGAAGTCACCGATGGTGATCTCGCAGCAGAAGCTGGCGGCCGAAGCCCTGCACATCATGGAAAAGCACATGCCGCATCCGATCACCGTGCTTCCCGTCTGTGATGAGGCAGGCAAGGCGATCGGCATGGTACATATCACCGATCTTTTGCGGCAGGGGGTCATGTGATGATCGGCGCAGAACAGGTGAAGCTCATCGCCTTTGATGTCGATGGCACACTGACAGACGGGACGCTCGTCATGGGGAGCGGCGGCGAGGCATATAAGCTTTTCAACGCACATGACGGACTGGCGATTTCTCTTGCCCACCGCATGGGCTATGCAGTCGGTTTCATCACGGGGAGGACTTCGCCGATCGTAGAAGCGCGCGCGAAGGAGCTCTCCTGTGATTTCGTCCTCATGGGCATCCGGGATAAGGTGTCCGCTCTGCAGCAGCTGCTCAGGGAGCGCGCTCTTGGCTGGGACGAGGCGGCCTACATGGGGGACGATCTCAATGATCTGCCTCTCTTCTCCCGCGTCGGTCTGTCGGGCTGCCCGGCCGATGCCTGCGAGGAGAATCAGTCCGCAGCGGACTTTATTTCCCGGTATGACGGCGGACGCGGAGCAGCGCGTGAATTTATCGAATGTATTTTGAGATCCCAGGGGCGCTGGGAGGAGGCGGTGTCCTCCTTTCAGGACGTCGATCAGGAAGATCTCGTGCAGTGAGAAGTGCTGCTCGATCGTGGAATTAGGAATCTTGAGTGACTAGTGACTAGTGACTAGTGACTAGGGATTAGGGATTGAGGATTGGGGATTAGGAGTGACTAGGGACTGGTGACTAGGAAACTCTCTCGTATCGTCATTTCGAGCGTAAGCGAGAAATCTTTGTCATTCGCGACCAGGCAAGCGATGTTTGGTACTCTCAAACGGGAAACCTTCTATCCACTTCCTTTCGGGCATCGCCCCATATATATTCGCGGCGAAGCCGCCACATTCATTTCTAATTTCTAATTTCTAATTCCTCATTCCTCATTCGAGCAAAGCTTTCATTCAGAGTCAAGGGACGGCACGCCCCGTGGGCTAATCCTGAACCCTATTTTATTCCCTTGTATTAAGGAAACGCTGATTAAATAGCAGAGCCGGATTTCATATGGAT
>DLZS01000111.1:0-8139 GCA_003447275.1 Dialister sp. | reverse complement strand
TATAAAAATCCAAGAATGAAATCTGACAACGATTTAATCAGTGTTTCCTTAGGAAAGAAGAATCAGCCATGTTATTCAATGTACGATATGGACTCTTGAAGGGCATCAGTCACCTGCTGTGCGGGATGTCCTATGATCGGATCCTGTCCATCGGCCGCGTTTTGGGGCCATGCATCATGAACCGCATAGCCAAGCAGAGAAACCGCGGGATCGAGCAGATGATGCGGGGCATGGGCATCCGCCGCGAGGAGGCAGAGAAGCTGCTTCACAAGGTGTACGAGCACATCGGCATGTCCGCGATGGAAATGATGTACATGCCGTGCCTCTGTAAGGAAAAGGATCATATCGATGACTACGTGAAGATCGATCATCCGGAGTACCTGGAGGCGGCGTATGCCGAAGGAAAGGGCATCGTCGGTCTGACGGCGCATATGGGAAACTGGGAATGGCTCGGTGCCGGTCTTGCGCTTCATGATTATGACACCTCAGCGATCGGAAAGAAGCAGGCCGATGACGCGCTGATGCGGATCATCAATGACTACCGCGCCCGCGCGGGGCAGCACATCTTCCTCACCGGGACGGGCGGCTATGAAATGATCGCAGCGGCGCGCTCGATGAAGAAGAATCACATTCTGGGCTTTCTCTCCGACAAGGACGGGGATGAGACAGGGATCCCGGTGCTCTTTATGAACCGCGTCTTCTCCTTCCCGCAGGGGCCCTGCGTCTTTGCCAGAAAATTCAAGGCGCCGATCCTCCCGCTCTTCATCGTGAGAAATGAAGGCGGGAAGGGTCATACGATCTGTATCGGCAAGCCGTTCTATTACGAAGAGACCGGGGATACGAAGAAGGATCTCATGACGAATGCACAAAAAATGGCGACGATCATGGAAGATTTCATCAAGGAACATCCCACCGACTGGCTCTGGTTCCAGCATCTCTTCTGGACGCGGCCGGGACGCATCAAGATGTATATGGAGCTGACGGAGGAAGAGAAGAAGCGTTTTGTCCCCGGCATCAGCGAAGACTGGAATGAAATCAGAGGAGGCAAGTCGTGAGCAAAAATAAAAAGAGCATCCTCATCGTACTCGTCATCCTTCTCGCAGCGCTTGGCATCTATTTTCTCTTCAAGGATGACCATCATGAAAAGGGAAGCGCCAAGTCCGACGGGCCGGCCATGGAGTTTTCCAATATCGAAATGAAGGAAGATAAGGATGGACAGTCTGTCTGGCGCATCAAGGCGAAGCATGTCAGCATGAGCCGGGATAAGAACTCGGCCGACATGGAAGACATCGAAGCGTATTTCCTTAAGGATGGCAATGAGCTGAAGCTCAATGCCGATCAGGGACATTACGACAGAAAGCAGAAGAAGGTTCATGTCGAGGGGCATGTGGAAGGCACGTCAAGTGACGGCATGGTGCTTCATGCGAAGAACCTGACCTACGATGGTCATACAGACATTCTTTCGACCGATGAATTTTTTACGGCAGAAAAGGATGGCCGCGTACTGACGGCCGACAGCTTCACGGCAGATCGCGTACTGGAAAAGATCACAGCGAAAGGCCATGCGAGACTGGCAGATAAGGAGGATGCACAGTGAAAACTTTCTATACAGCACTCATGCTGGCAGCCGTAAGCCTGGGCGCGATGGGGACGGCGATGGCCGATGACATCACCGCCGATGTACTGACCTACGACGGCAAGACCAAGGTGGTCAGCGCGAAAGGAAATGTGGTGATTCATGCCAATGAAGGCGCTACCATCACAGGCACGAATGGGGAATATCATTTCGAAGATCGGAGTGCTTTTCTGGAAGGCGGCGTGAAATATGTCAAAGAACAGAGCACGCTTACGGCAGAGAAAATGTACCTCTATAAAGACAGGACCGCCCGCGGCATCGGCAGCGTGGATTTCGTAGACCTTTCGGAGCATCGCATCCTGCGGGGAGATGATGTGATGTACAATGCGGGTACGGGATTCGGCAAGATCGAAGGCAATGGTTATCTCGAGACCGCTGACGGCACCCTTTCTGCGCCGCATATCGAAGGCAACCTGAAGCAGATCAAAGTCGTTGCGACAGGCGGCGTGGATCTCACCAGCACGACAAACAACGCGGTGGGCTATGGGGATCAGGCCGTCTATACCCGTTCCGGACGGGATGGCACCGACGGAAAGATGGTGCTTTCCGGCAACGCCTGGGTGAACCAGAATGGCAATACCTTTGAAGGACCGGAGCTTGTGCTCCGTGATGCGGACAAGGTCGTCGAGACAACAGGCCGCAGTACGATCACCATCACGAATACCAAGAGTCCGTCAGAAGAAGGCGGAGAGGGAGACTCTCAGCCATCGGTTCCCGCAGGGCCGGTCAATCAGGCGACACCGATCGCCGGCCGTCCCGAATATGCAGGCAGCCCGTTAGAAATCAAGGATAACAAATGAAGATAGAAACTCATGATCTGATCAAGCGCTACGGCAGCCGCACCGTCGTCGATCATGTGAATGTAGAAGTCGAGCAGGGCTCCATCGTCGGTCTTTTGGGACCGAACGGGGCCGGCAAGACGACTACCTTCTATATGATCGTCGGCATCATCCAGCCTGATGAGGGCGATGTGACCGTAGACGGGCGTTCCATTTCCGGGATGCCCATCCACCAGCGCCACCAGTTCGGGATCGGCTACCTGCCGCAGGAAGCCTCCATATTCCGAAAGATGACCGTCTGGGATAACCTGATGTCTCTTCTGGAGACACGCAAGGATCTCAGCGAGAAGACGAAAATAGAAAAAGCGGAAGCGCTGCTGGAGGAATTCCATATCACCCATGTCAAAGACACGAGGGGCGATGCGCTCTCCGGCGGTGAGCGGCGGCGCGTGGAGATCGCGCGTTCCCTCACGCTCGATCCTTCCTTCATCCTGCTGGATGAACCATTCGCCGGTGTCGACCCTCTGGCGGTCGAGGATATCCAGAGCGTTGTCATGCACCTCAAGACTCGCGGCATCGGCATCCTCATCACGGATCACAATGTTCGTGAGACGCTGCGCATCGTAGACAAAGCGTACATCCTCTCCGACGGCAAGATCCTGCTTTCCGGCAAGGCAGATGATATCGCTGTGAACCCCACAGCAAGGAAACATTATTTGGGGGAAAATTTCAGCTTATGATTCAAGAAGAAAGACAGGGAGGAAAATTCTGATGAGACTTCTGGACAAGTACGTATTAAAAGAATTTTTGGCTCCCTTTTTATTTGGCGTTGCCGCCTTTACGGCGATCTTTCTCGGGGCAGATACGCTCTTGAAGATCGCTGGCTTTGTCTCTCAATATGGGGCATCTGCGATATCGGCAGTGAAGGTGTTCATCCTCGCACTGCCGCGCATCATCGTCTATACCTTCCCGATGGCCGTACTCTTAGGCTCACTCATGTGCTTTTCCCGTCTGTCCGGGGCGAGCGAGCTCATCGTCATGCGTACCTCGGGGCAGAGCTTCTTCCGCCTCGCACTGCCGGTCTTTCTGGTAGCGTTTCTGATCTCCCTCTGCGCCGTGGCCTTCAATGAATACGTCGTGCCGTGGACAAACCGCGAGTATGACTATGTGGTGAATACGGAGATCAAAAAGAACCTGAATCCGGGCGTCACGGATCATGTCGTCATCCGTGATGTGCAGAACGGCAAGATCGCGCACCTTCTCTATGCGCGCCGCTACAATCCGAATACCAAAGAGCTTGAGAATATCACCGTGCAGGAATTTGAAGATGAAAAGGTCATCCATGTCGAGAATGCACCGAAGGCAGTTTGGCAGGATGGCGTATGGCGCATGACCGATGGGATCATTTACGACCTTACCGGAGAAGGCGTGGAACGCATGATGCATTTCGAAAGTCAGGAGATCCCGTATGCCATGTCGCCCTCAGAGATCCCGCGCGAGTCGAAAAAACTCGATGAAATGACCATTCGGGAACTTCTTGTCACGCAGAAGGCGTACATCGCGGCGCATGCAGATGCGACGGGCGTCATCATGGAGGTCTATCGCCGCTTCTCACTGCCAATGGCCAGCTTCGTCTTTGCCCTTGTCGGCGCCCCCTTGGGCGTGCAGAAGCAGCGCTCCTCTTCCTCCATCGGCTTTGGCCTCTCCGTGGTCATTATTTTCGTATATTACGCCATCATGACATTCCTCGAAGCTCTGGGCAAGGGCCACATGCTCCCGCCCTTCTGGGCCGTCTGGTTGCCGAACTTCATCGCCCTCGCCATGGGCTGTCTCTTGATCCGCAGAGCGGATCGGTAGGGTTTGAAGTAACTAGTGACTAGGGACTAGAGATTAGAAATCAGATTTTAGACTTCTGCCGTTCCCCGTATCATCATTCCGGCCGAAGTGGAGGAATCTTTTTCGTTCGCGGTCAATCAAACCATGCGCGAAAGTCCTAAACGGGAATCTTGCCATTCCGCAGATTTTAGGGCATCGTCCCTTCTAAAATCTCGCGATGCTTCTATTATTTGATGCACTGCCCCTGAACCCATCAACCCTGAACTCGTTTTCCATCGCAAAGGAGGTTTACTATGTTTATCGGCATATTCATGTTTCTGATCCTGATCGCCATGGGTGGGCTGATCGCCTTTTTGGGAGATCGGATCGGATCGAAGGTCGGTAAGAAGCGGATGACGCTCTTCGGGCTTCGTCCGAAGTACACCTCCGTGATCGTGACGATCATTTCCGGCATTCTGATCTCCTTCTTCACCATCGCCGTGCTGGCTGTCGTGAATGAAAATGTTCGTGTCGCCCTCTTCGGTCTCTCCAAGCTGCAGAACGAGATGCAGGATCTGAATCAGGAGATCAAAGTCAAGAACCGCGAGCTCGAGAAGGGCAAGCTGCAGCTCGAAGCACGCAACAAAGAGTATGAAGACGTGAACCGGAAGGCCGAAGAGACATCCAAGCGATTGGATGAAGTCGAAGGCCAGCGTGTCTTCATGGAGAGTGAGCTCTCCTCCGTACAGCAGGCGTATGATGAGGCGAAAGCCGGCGTCGAGCAGTCCGCAGAAGACATTGCGGAGCTGGAAAAGATCCGCGAAGAGCTGACAGGAAATATTGCGACACTAAATCAAGAGAAAGAGCAGCTCATCAAAAATATCTACGCACTGCGTGAAGGACAGGTGGTCTTCCAGGCGGGCCAGGTGATGACAAGCGTCGTTGTTGATGAAGATATGGATGAGAACCGATCAAGAGAGGTGCTGAAGAGCGTCCTTGCCGACATCAACGGTATGCTGAAGGAAAGGCTGAACATCACCGATGAGAGTGTGAACCTCGTTCGCATGAGCCAGAGAGACTTTGACGAGTCGGTGGCGCAGGTGACAGGCGCAAAACATAAAAAGCTCGTCCGTGTCGTTGCCGCACAGAATCTCATCTTAGGCGAACGCCTCGTGGTAGATTTCGATATCCATGATAACCTTCTCGTCTTCAGACAGGGACAGGTCATCTATAAAGGCGGTCTGGATAAGTATAAGGACAGCAAAAACTATGAGATGCAGGTATTGCGTTTCCTGCAGGATCTGAATCACTACGCGCAGGCACAGGGGATCCTCCCGGATCCGATCACCGGCAAGGTCGGTGTCCTGGACGGACAGGAGCTTGTCGAAGTCATCCAGAAGGTCAAGGAATGCAGCGGGCAGTGTGAGCTCAAGGTGACAGCACACAGTGATATCTACACGAAAGGCCCGCTGACCATCGATGTGGAGGTGCTGCGTCCATGAAGGAACTTCTCTGCTCCATTGATCCCGGGCGGGATAAAACAGGCGTCGCACTCGTCCATGCGGATGGGATGCTCGAAAAGAAATGCATCGTCCGCACCGTGGACTATGAGCAGGAGCTGGCACGCCTGCTCGCCGGGAAAGAGATCTTCGCGCTGGTCATGGGGAACGGCACACGCCATGAGGTCATGCAGGAGCGGACAGAAGCACTTCTTAGCAAACTCGGACGCGAGATCCCCGTCACGCTCGTCGATGAGAAATACACGACGGAAATGGGGGAGCAGTGGTACTGGAAAGACCACCCGGCCAAAGGTCTTGCTCGTCTCATCCCCAAGGGGATGAGAAGCGTCCCCGTGCCGGTGGATGACTACGTGGCATGGATCATCGGATGCATCTACCTTGGCATCGTCAAAGCAGAAGATGTAGGACATAAAAAAGTATAAAAGCGGGGCCCTTAAAGCGGGCCCCTTTTGGGTGGCTGGTGACTAGTGACTGGTGGCTAGGGACTAGGGATAGCCCGTGAGGCGTGTCGCTCCCTCGATTGCGAATGAAAATTCTGCTCGAATGAGGAACGAGAAATGAAGGTGACGGCTTCTCCGCGGATACATATGGGGCGATGCCGGAAAGGAGCATTCAAGTGACTAGCCGCTTGAAGCGCCTAATCCCTAGTCACCAGCTATCAGTCACTGATTTCGCCGCTCCAATTCTTTTGAACCCATTGAATCAGTGTTTCCCTAGAACCCGCTACTCCTGCATTGTACCTCTAAAATTTTCTTCTTGACTTACGTTCTCTCATACTATATAATATTTAATCGTAACGGGGCATAGCGCAGTTGGTAGCGCACCTGCTTTGGGAGCAGGGGGTCGCCAGTTCGAGTCCGGCTGCCCCGACCATATGGCTCAGTAGCTCAGTTGGATAGAGCAACCGCCTTCTAAGCGGTGGGTCGTGAGTTCGAATCTCTCCTGGGTCACCAAGACAAAGCACTCTTGCAATAGCAAGGGTGCTTTTTGGATGCCATTTTCAGAAAGATGAAAAAAGTTAAAATTCCCTCTTTTCATATCATAATAAATCATGTATAATGGAAAACATGCACTCCAATGCATGCAAAAGTTATGAAATGAATTTATATCTATGAAGTAGGAGATGAAACGATGATTGACTATACGAAGTACCGAATGAACCAGCTGAATAGTGCCTGTGCTGAATTTATCAGGGAGGAGTCTGCAGGCAGTCTGCTCCTGATGCTCGCGACGATCATCGCGATGGTGCTGGCCAATTCGCCGATGGCGGAGACCTATGAGCATGCACTGCACCTCTTCGTAGATCTGCCGCTGCTGCCGGACATGTCACTCCTGCACTGGGTGAATGACGGCCTGATGGCGATCTTTTTCCTTGTCGTCGGGATGGAGATCAAAAGGGAATTTCTTTTCGGCGAGCTGAAATCACTCTCCGCGACCCTGCTCCCTATTGCGGCAGCGGTCGGCGGTATGCTGATACCGGCGGCGCTCTACAGCCTTTTCAATATGGGTGGTCCCACCGCGCAGGGCTGGGCGATCCCCATGTCGACCGACATCGCCTTTTCGCTGGGCGTACTTGCCTTTGCAGCCAAGCGCGTGCCAAGAAGTGTGATCGTCTTCCTGACGGCACTTGCGATCGTGGATGATCTGGGCGGGATCGTCGTCATTGCCCTTTTCTACAGCACGCAGCTCCACTGGACCGCGCTCGGCGCAGGCCTTGCGGTGCTCATGCTGATGGCACTCTTCTCCTGGAGAAATGTTCATCATCCGCTGCCCTATGTCTTGGGCGGCGTACTGACCTGGTATGCTTTCTATCAGGCGGGCATTCACCCGACTGTCGCAGGCGTATTGACAGGCTTTTTGATCCCGGCCGGCACGGAAAATACCCAGCACTCCCATCCGCTGCACCTGTGGGAACATAAGCTGTCCCCCTGGTCGGCCTTCCTTATCATGCCGATCTTTGCACTGGGGAATGCCGGTATTTCGATGACGAGCGAAAGCTTTGCGTCCCTTGCTTCCCCGATCGGCCTCGGTATCATCGCCGGACTCTTTTTAGGAAAGCCTCTCGGTATTTTCACGACCGTTTTCCTGATGGTGAAGCTGGGCATTGCCAAAAAACCGGAAGGGGCCAAGTGGATGCACTACCTGGGCGCAAGCATTCTGGCGGGCATCGGCTTCACGATGTCTATCTTCCTCGCCTCGCTCTCCTTCTCGGATCCCGCAGAGCTCACCTCTGCGAAGGCAGCGATCGTGACTGCCTCCATCCTCTCGGGCCTTGTCGGTTCGTTCGTATTCAAGATCAGTGAAGACAGGAAGCAAGGAAATAGGACTTAAGTCGGATCCTTTGGCGTTATCTGCGCTTTTATAAGCAAAGGGGCTGTGAAGAAATGAA
>DLZS01000033.1:12511-15415 GCA_003447275.1 Dialister sp. | reverse complement strand
GATAGCAGGTTTCCCGTTTGGAAATTCCAATCATTGACAGCTAGGCCGCGAGTGACAAAGATTTCTCGCTTCGCTCGAAATGACGATACGAAGTCGCGCTTTGCACAGTTGGCATGCTGACCGCT
The DNA here is from genome assembly GCA_003447275.1 of Dialister sp. Taxonomy (GTDB): domain Bacteria; phylum Bacillota; class Negativicutes; order Veillonellales; family Dialisteraceae; genus Dialister. The sequence goes on along the minus strand of DLZS01000033.1, from coordinate 15,290 downwards.
GCGTAGAAGGGTGCCTCTTCGAGGCACATCCATCCTGCGCCTTCGGCGCGCCCCTTCTCCAAGGGGCTACTCGTATCATATGCAATACCGTACTTTCATTTCTCACCCTGCTCGTTACGTCGCATACGAGCGCGGCAAAGATCTCTCGGCTTCGCTTCTGATGACGATACGGAGTAGCGCTTTGCACAGTTGTCATACTGACCGCTGCGTAGAAGAGTGCCTCTTCGAGGCACATCCATCCTGCGCCTTCGGCGCGCCCCTTCTCCAAGGGGCTGCTCGTATCATATGCAATACCGTACTTTCATTTCTCAGCCTGCTCGTTACGTTGCATACGAGCGCGGCAAAGATCTCTCGACTTCGCTTCCGTTGACGATACGAAGTCGCGCTTTGCAGAGTTGTCATACTGGTCGTTGCGTAGAAGGGTGCCTCTTCGAGGCACATCTATCCTGCGCCTTCGGCGCGCCCCTTCTCTAAGGGCCTACTCGTATGGCATGTAATACCGTGCTTTCGTTTCTCTGCCTACGCATTTACTCGCATACGAGTGAGGCAAAGATCCCTCGGATACGCTTCCGATGACGATACGGAGTAGCGCTTGGCACAGTTGTCATACTGACCGCTCCAAGGGCTACTCATATGGCATGCAATACCGAGATCACCGCTCATTTCAAAACTCGCAGCGCCTCTATTCTATGATGCGCCGCACCAAAGCCTTGAACCCATCAACCTGAACCCTTATGCATTTACTACCAACCACGCGATGAGTGAAAGATGAATCACCATAAAAAGCGGGACGAGGAGACGGAATTTCTTATGCCGGGTCTTATGATGAAATAGATGCATGCCAAGGAAGGCACCCAGAGATCCTCCAAGGGCAGTCCATGTGAGGAGTGTGACTTCTCGGATGCGCCAGGCGCCATGGATGGCTTTCCACTTGTCGATGCCATAGAGAATGCATGTGATGGCATTGAGGATGAGGAAGAGGGCAAGGATGGTCATACTGGACATGATGACGCCCTCAGAGGTATTTCTCTACGAAAGCAGCCAGACGAGCGTGAGGTCCTGCAAGAGGGATCTTTTGGTATTCTGCCGCGCTGAACCACTGGTATTCACCCGCCGGAACAATGATGTCTCCCATTTCGTAAGCGATCATGTGCCAGATGCGGTGGGTAAAGATGTGTGTGCAGCGCCAGAGGTCCTGCTCCGCTTTGCCTTGCAGCTCTTTTTCGAGGAGCGTTCTGCTTTCTCCGCTCGTGTCCGCGAGTGTCATGGGAAATTCCCACATGGAGGCGAGCATGCCTGTCCGTGGACGCTTGTGCAGGAGTACTTTGCCGTCCCTGATGCAGATGGCGCAGGCGGCGCATAATTCCTGCTGCGGTTTCTTCTTCGTGCGATGCGGCAGCTCTTCGACTCTTCCCTGATGAAAGGCTTCGCAGAAGGCTGAGAGCGGGCAGGTATCGCACCTCGGATGCTTGGGAATACAGACATTCGCGCCGAGATCCATCAGGGCTTCGTTGAAATCTCCTGCCCGATCCGGCAGTGTCTCGCAAACGAGCTGTGTGATCCTTTTCCTTCCTGCTGTTTTTAAAATATCGTCCTCGATACCATAGAGTCTGGCGTAGACGCGAAGGACATTCCCGTCAATGGCAGCTTCTTTTTTTTCAAAAGCCATGGAGAGGATGGCACCGGCGGTGTAGTCGCCGATCCCAGGAAGGGCTCTGATCTCTTCCTTTCCTTGCGGCATAGCGCTTCCGTAGTTTTCTTTCATGAGAAGAGCTGCTTTGTGCAGATTTCTGGCGCGGCTGTAGTAGCCAAGGCCCTGCCACTGGTGAAGTACCTCTGCCTCGTCCGCCTCTGCCAAGGCTTCGATGGTAGGAAATCTCTCCATCCAGCTCGTGAAATAGGGCTTCACGGCTTCTGTCCGCGTCTGCTGGAGCATGATCTCGGACACCCAGACATGATAGGGGTCTCTAGGCTTTGTCTCCCGCCAGGGAAGCTCTCGTTTGTTTTGATCAAACCAGGCCAACAGGATACCCGGCCATTCGGTATATGTCAATGTTTTCTCCTTCCTGATCCATTCCTCGCGTCGCATTGTATAAAAACAGCGCAGAAATCATCATTTCTGCGCACTGTTTATTTCATTTCTTCAAATTCGTAATCATAAACGGTATCCCCGTCCTCCGCAAAGTAGACAGTCCCGCGGATCCTCTTGCCGGAGAGGATCATCGGCAGCCAGATGCGGTCGGCCATCCACATGTCTTCGTAGGGAAAATCCTTCGGATGAAACCATCTCGGCTCCATTTCGTCCGAAAGGTGCGGTGTCCCGCTCCAGTCCTGCGCGAGGTAGATGATCCCGGCATGCGACCAGGTGGTATCGGATGGCTGGTGGAAATAGAGATCCCCCACCATCGTAAGTCGTTCCGGCTTGGCCGTGAGGCCACACTCTTCGAAGAGCTCGCGGGCGGCGCACTCTCGCATGGTCTCGCCGGCTTCTATCTTGCCGCCGAAGCCATTCCATTTGCCGTAACCCATGCCGCGGCGTTTCCGCCCCAGAAGGATGCGGCCGTCAGAGGCGACGGGGAAAACCAATGATGTGTCTCGCATAAGATGACCTCGTAAAAAATAGGGTTCAAGGATTGGCTTGAATGAGAAATTAGAAATGAGAAATGGTGGTGCGGCTTCGCCGCGATTATATATGGGGCGATGCCCGAAGGTCCCTTGGGAAACAGGTTTCCCGTTTGAGCGTTTCTGCCATGATTCTTTTGACCGCGAATGACAAAGA
>DLZS01000033.1:11462-12329 GCA_003447275.1 Dialister sp. | reverse complement strand
GATTTCTCGCTTCGCTCGAAATGACAATACGAGAAAGTCTGAGACCTCCTGGTCTCTTAGTCTCTCGAGGCTCCTAATCCCTAGTCACTAGCCACTAGCCCACCAGCTATTTCTTCACCGGATCATAGGTCTCGAAGTACAGCTCGCGGAAGAGACGCTTGCCTGTCTCGGTCTTGTATAAGCGGTGATAGAGGGCTTTATTCTGCTCATCGGAGGCACCGTCTTCGAATTGGTTCACCAGCATGTCAGCCTCAGCCAGGATCTGAGCATCGGGGCCATCAATGGAGCCGTAGGAGTGGTGATGGGCAATGAGCCAGAGGATGCGGTCGATTTCTGCCTGCGTGAAGTGCAGACGCTTCAGCATCGGAAGTGCCTCTTTCGGGCCGAGCTCTTGCTGGATCATGCCGTCATTTCGTCCATACTTGATCTCTCCCTGATGGATGCCAATATCATGGACATAGGCCGCAGCTTCAAGAATGAACTGGGTCTCTGCATCCAATCCTTCTTCCAGACCGATCTGCTTGGCAAAGGCATGGACTTTCAGAAAGTGGTGAATCCGTTTCGCATCGCCACGATCATAATGGATCATGGCTTCGCAGAGTGTCATGAGTTTATCCATAGTGTATGATTCCTTTCTAATAATATTTGATAGGTTCAGGGTTTGCCGTGAGGCGGCTCGTCCACTGATTGTGGATGAAAGCTCTGCTCTCTAGGGAAACACTGATTCAATCGTTGTCCGACTTGGCTCTGCGATTAGATCAGCGTTTCCCTAGTAAGGGTGAGAAGTGTTGGTTCTGTATATTTCCGCTTTCACACATACATCGTTTATCGGACGGCAAGAAAGATTTCTCGCTTCGCTCGAAATGA
>DLZS01000033.1:10237-11246 GCA_003447275.1 Dialister sp. | reverse complement strand
GATTTCTCGCTTCGCTCGAAATGACAATACGAGGATCTGAGGTCTCCTAGTTTTCTAGTCTTCTAGTCACTAGTCGCTTATTCCTACAAAAAAACTGCGAATCGAAAAGTAGCTCCTCCGATCCGCAGTTTTCTATTTCAGTTATTTTGCGAGTTTAGCTGTGACATCTTTGGTAATATCTACACCGCCGTCAACGACTGCACCCTGTTCCAAAACGATGTCGAGGCCTTTTTCCTTGCGAACCTGCTGGATGGCTTTTCTGACATCATTGAAGATCGGCTGCATGGTGGAGCTTTCTTTCTGGTTCATTTCTTTCTGGATCTCGGTCATGATCTGCTGTTTTTCCTGATCAGACTTGCCCTGACTGCGCTTTTCGAAGTTTTCCTGTGCTTTCTGGACAGCCTGTCTCATGTCGAGCTGTGCTTTCTGCATCTTCGGATGGGACTGCAGAGCTGCATTGGTGTCTACATAGCCGATGCCGGCAGCGGAAGTGGAAAAGAAAGCGCCAAATGCGATCATACCAGCAGCGACAGCTGCTACTGTTTTGTTCATTTTCATAATTTGTCCTCCTAACAACACTCCCCCAATAGAGAGCTTTGAGTATGTCTTAATTCTAAGCTAATGGTAGCCCTGTGTCAATGGGGAAAATGCAGTGAATGTGTGGCAGGGGATCCGGCGTATCCAGCAAGCGGTGACTGATGATCAGCCGCTAGGGATCAGGAGCATTCCGTGCCTTGTGACGGAAGGAAACGTCGTATGTGAAAGGTCGCTTGGCGGAAAGTCAGGACTTCTGCAAATAATCCCCCCGGTAGAGCCTTTGGACCGGTGAGACCTCTTTTATGACATCCATACGTCCTCCATGCAGCCCAGCCCAATAAAAAGCTCGCATGGATCATATCCACGCGAGCTTTTATTTAAGGAAACGCTGATTCAATCGCAGAGTCCGATTTGGCATGTATTTTCATGCAATGCTTCGTCATAACCCTCCTTAAATAGCTCGCTATTCGCG
>DLZS01000033.1:0-10000 GCA_003447275.1 Dialister sp. | reverse complement strand
GCTATTCGCGTCGGATTATTCCTCGCCTTGCATAAAAATACAAGAGCCAAGTCGGACAACGATTTAATCAGTGTTTCCTTATTTCTTCGCTTCCAGATGCAGAAGGCCTTTGTCTGCGATATCATGACGATACTGCATACCGCGCCAAGAGATACGGCTGACGCCTTCATAGGCTTTCGCCTTCGCTTCGGCAAGGGTATCCGCAAGAGCAACGACGTTCAGCACGCGGCCGCCATTGACGACGTACTCGCCGTTCTTCTTGACGGTACCTGCATGGAACACAAGGCAGCCTGCCTTTTTTGCGTCTTCAATGCCGGAGATGACTTCGCCGGAGGAATGAGAAGCCGGGTATCCTTCGGAGGCGAGCACGACATCGACGGCGCAGGCTTTCTTCCAGACGACAGCTTCGTCGGAGAGCGTACCATGGACGCAGTCGAGCATGACGCGAGCGAGATCGCCGTCAAAGAGCGGGAGGACAGCTTCTGTTTCCGGATCCCCGAAGCGGCAGTTGAATTCTACCACCTTCGGCCCTTCGCTGGTGATCATGAGACCGGCATAGAGGCAGCCTTTGAAGGGGTAGCCTTCCTTCTTCATGGCCGCTACGATCGGACGGAGGATGCGGACATTGACTTCTTCGCACATCTCTTTGGTCATGACCGGTGCAGGAGCATAGGCACCCATGCCGCCTGTATTCGGTCCTTTATCGAAATCAAAGATGCGCTTGTGGTCTTGCGCGGAAATCATAGGGACGACGTTCGTCCCATCACAGAAGCAGAGCATGCTGGCTTCTTCGCCTTCCATGAATTCTTCGATGACGACCGATCTGCCGGCGCCGCTGAAGGTATGCCCTTCGAGCATATCCTTCACGGTGTCGATGGCTTCTTCTTCGCTCTGTGCGATGATGACGCCCTTGCCGGAGGCCAGACCGTCAGCCTTGATGACGATCGGATAGGTATCATTGGCTTTGAGGTAAGCGATGGCTTTTTCTTCATCATCGAATGTCTCATATGCAGCTGTCGGGATGCCATATTTCTTCATGAGAGCCTTGGCGAATCCTTTGGAGCCTTCGATGCGGGCCGCTGCCTTGGACGGGCCAAAGAAGGCCATGCCTCTCTTTTCAAATTCATCCGCAAGGCCCTCGGTCAGGACGGTCTCCGGACCGGCGACGGTGAGGTCGACCTGCATGAGGCGGGCAAAGTCAATGATATCCTCATTTCCTTTGATAGGAATGAGTGATGCGACATCGCTCATTCCATCATTGCCCGGGACGACATAGACGTCAGTCACCGACGGACTCTGCGATAATTTCCAGAGCAGCGCGTGTTCTCTGCCGCCGCTCCCAATCACTAAAACTTTCATACGATCTTCCTCTCTCAGCTATGGCGGAAATGACGATGTCCGGTGAATACCATCGCAATGCCATATTTATTTGCCATGTCAATGGACTCCTGATCTCTGATGGATCCGCCCGGCTGGATGACAGCCGTGATGCCTGCCTTTCCTGCGGCTTCAATGGTGTCGCCAAAGGGGAAGAATGCATCGGAGCTCATGACGGAGCCCTTCGCTTTTTCGCCTGCTTCTGCAATCGCGATGTCAGCAGAGCCGACGCGGTTCATCTGGCCGGCACCGACGCCCAGGGTGGTGTCCTGATTTGTGAGGACGATCGCATTCGACTTCACGTGCTTGACGATGACCCAGGCAAATTCCAGTGCTTTCCATTCTTCTTCCGTCGGCGCTCTGTCAGTGACGACCTTGCAGTCCGCGCGGGTCTCTGTGCTGTTGTCCGGTGTCTGGATCAGGAGGCCGCCGGATACCTTGTGCAGCTGCAGCTCTTCATGCGTAAGGGACGGTACTTCGATCAGGCGGATATTCTTCTTCGTTTCCAGCACTTCCAAGGCTTCCTTGGAGAATTTCGGCGCCATGACGACTTCGAAGAAAATGGGTTTCATTTCTTCTGCCGTTGCCTTGTCGCATTCGCGATTCATCGCGACAATACCGCCGAAAGCAGACTTGCTGTCAGCCGCGAAGGCTTTCTTGAATGCATCGAGTGCATTCTCACCGAGTGCGCAGCCACATGGGTTTGTATGCTTGATGATGGCGCAGGCCGGCTGGTCTTTCCATTCGCTGGCCAGATCCCATGCTGCTTCCATATCGACGATGTTGTTGTAAGAAAGTTCTTTGCCGTGAAGCTGTTTCGCATCCGCGATGCCGCCCTTCACTTCCGGATCTTTGTAGAAAGCGGCTTTCTGGTGCGGGTTTTCGCCGTAACGCAGGTCCTGTACTTTCACATACGCTTTGCTGTAGATGTCCGGCAGGGTGTCTTTGCTGCCATTGACTTCCTTCGTCATATAGTCAGCGATCGCGCAGTCATAGAAACCGGTATGCAAAAAGGCTTTTCTGGAGAGATCCAGACGGAAATCTTCGGTGAGCGTATCTGACTTGATGCGTTCCAGAATGTCGCTGTACTGGGACGGATCGACAACGATGGTGACGTATTTGTAATTCTTTGCTGCCGCGCGAACCATGGATGGGCCGCCGATATCGATATTCTCGATCGCTTCAGCGCGGGTGACATCCGGCTTGGCGATGGTTTCGCGGAAGGGGTACAGGTTGACAGCGACAAGATCGATGCCGGTGATTCCATGCTCCTTCATCGCTTTCACATGGTCCGGGTTATCACGGATGGCAAGGATGCCGCCATGGATCATAGGATGCAGTGTCTTCACGCGTCCGTCCATCATTTCCGGGAAACCGGTCACTTCAGAAACGGATTTGACCGGAATGCCGGCATCCGCGATGGCTTTCATCGTGCCGCCGGTGGAAATGATCTCCACGCCCAGTTCATGAAGGCCTTTTGCAAATTCTACGACACCGGTCTTATCCGATACGCTGATCAGTGCTCTTTTAATTGCCATTGATATTCCTCCTTTTATTTATGGGTTCAGGGTTCAGGATTCAGGGTTCAGGGTTCAGGGGCGGCGCATCATAAAATAGAAGCGCCGCAGAGTAGAAATAATGGCGATGCCTGAAAGTCGTATTCAAGTCACCAGTCACTCGAGGCTCCTAATCCCTAGCCACTAGTCACTTTTCCCTATGCATCCCCGTCACATGATGTCCTTCTACATGGAGTTCATCACGGCAGTAAGCTGCTACGGTGCGAACGTAGGCGGGGTGCTCCTGCTCAAGGATGCGATCTGCAAGTGTGTCTTCGGTGTCATCGTCGTAGACAGGCACAGCGACCTGCGTGATGATCGGGCCGTCGTCAAGACCGGTGCCCACGAAGTGGACGGTGCAGCCTGCGACTTTTACGCCCGCTTCGATCGCCTGACGCTGGGCATGAAGTCCACGGAAGCTCGGGAGAAGCGCCGGATGGATATTGATGATGCGGTTCGGGAATGCGTTCACAAGTTCTTCCCCGCAGATACGCATATATCCCGCAAGGCAGATGAGGTCTGGCGCATAGGACTTGGCAGCAGACAGAATGGCTGCATTGAAGTCCGCCTTGTCTGCGAAGTCTTTGCGTTCGAGAACCGTCGCAGGTACATTCCAGCGCTTGGCGCGTTCAAGGACCTGGGCATCGGCATGGTCGCAGATCACGCCGATCACAGTGCCGTCAATGGTACCGTTGACCGTCGCTTCATGGATAGCTTCTGCATTCGATCCTCGGCCGGAAGCGAAAATCAAAATTTTCTTACTCATGGAAAAGACCACCTGTCACAATGACATCCTGCTCGCCTTTCGTGATCTCGCCGACTTCGTAGACCGGTTCTTCGATGGCTGCAAGAATTTCCTTCGCCTTTTCGGCTTCTTCACGGCTCATGATGAGGAGCATGCCAAGGCCGCAGTTGTAGGTGCGGTACATTTCATGTGCTTCGACGCCGCCTTCACGCTGCAGGAACGGGAAGATCGGAAGCATCGGCCATTTGTCCGCATCGAGGACCGCGCGGGTGCCTTTCGGAAGTACGCGCGGGATATTGTCATAGAATCCGCCGCCCGTGATGTGTACCATACCATTTACTTTCGCGCCTTTCAGTACCGGAAGTACAGGTCTTGGATAGAGACGGGTCGGGGTAAGGAGGACTTCGCCAAGCGGCTTGTCGAAGCCTTCATAAGTTTCTTTGAGCGAGAGGCCATTGTCTTTGATGATGCGGCGCACCAGAGAGTAGCCATTCGAATGAACGCCCGTGGATGGCAGGCCGAGGATGACGTCTCCTTCCCTGATGTCTTCGCCGGTGATGATGTCTTTGCGATCCACGATGCCGACAGCAAAGCCTGCGACATCATAGTCACCCTTGGCGTAGAAGCCAGCCATTTCTGCGGTTTCGCCGCCCAGCAGCGCGCAGCCGGACTCGATGCAGGCATCAGCGACGCCCTTTACGATTTCTGCCATCAGTTCCGGTTCCAGCTTGCCGGTCGCAATGTAGTCGAGGAAAAAGAGCGGACGTGCGCCCTGTACCAGGACATCATTGACACTCATAGCCACGCAGTCCTGCCCGATGGTGTCATGGATACCCATCTCGATGGCAAGGCGCAGCTTCGTGCCGACACCGTCCGTACCGGAAACCAGGATCGGATCGTCGGAGAGCTCATCTTTCAGGCGGAAAAGTCCGCCGAATCCGCCCAGATCCCCCATGACGCCGCGGGTATAGGTCGCCTGTACGGATTTCTTAATCAGCTCCACTTCTCTTTCACCTGCATCGATATCGACGCCGGCTTCTGCATAGGTCAGGCCTTTCTTCTTTTCAGCCATAGTTCCTCCGTATATAGTGTATATAAATAAAGATGTTAGAAATGGGTTCAGCAGGTTCTATAGGTTCTGAGGGTTCAATGGAAATGGTGCGGCGCATAAATCAAAGCGCCGCATTATTATATGAGGCAATGCCCGCAGCTGGCATGCAATACCGAGGCATCGATTGAAATGCCTGCTCATCTCTCCATTTTGCCAGTAGCACAAAGATTCCTCGACTTCGCTCGGAATGACGATACGAGAAAAACGATACATGCGCTTAGCATGCTGGCCGCTTCGTGGCACCTTGTCCTGCGCCACAAGCAGGAAACCTAATCCCTAATCCCTAGCCACTAATTTATCAGCTATTCCTCATCATCCATGCTTCCGAGGCCGTCGTGCGGAACGTGTTCCGGATAGATGCCATCGAAGCAGGCAAAGCACATATCTTCCTTCTTGATGCAGGAGATCGACTCTGCAAGCCCTTCCAGTGAAAGGTAGTGCAGGGCATCTGCGCCGATCATGGAGCAGATCTCTTCGGTCGAATACTTCGCTGCGATCAGCTGCTTTCTTTCCGCGGTATCGATACCGAAGAAGCAGGGATACTTGACTGGCGGCGAGCTGATACAGAGCTTGATCTCCTTGGCGCCGGCATTCCTCAGAAGGTTAATGATGATGCCGCTCGTCGTGCCGCGGACAATGGAGTCATCGATCAATACGATGCGTTTCCCTTCGACATTCATGCGGATCGGGTTCAGCTTCATGCGGACAGCGCGTTCACGCTTTTTCTGCCCCGGCTGGATGAAGGTACGGCCCATGTACTTATTCTTGAGCAGCCCTTCTACGAAGGGGATGCCGGAAGCAGCGGCATAGCCAAGAGCAGCGACATTGCCGGAGTCCGGCACGCTCATGACGACGTCTCCGTCGAAGCGGCATTCTTCCCAGAGCTTCCTGCCCATATTGAGGCGAGCCTGATAAATGTCCTGTCCATTCATGATGGAGTCCGGGCGGGCAAAATAGATGTATTCAAAAGAGCAGATGCCATGCTTATGAGCATCGACCGGGCAGTACATGGTGGAACGGACGCCATTGTCATCGATGGAAACGATTTCACCCGGAAGGATGTCACGGACGAATTTGGCATCGATGGCATCCAGCGCCGGCGTCTCCGAAGCCAGGACCCAGCCCGTTTCGGTCTTGCCGAGGACGAGCGGGCGATAGCCGAAGGGATCGCGGCAGCCATAAAGCGCCTTATTCGTGCAGGCGACGATCGCATATGCGCCGTGGATCTCATCCATCAGTTCTTTGAATTTTTCTTCTTCGGTCGGACGGCGGCTTCTTGCCAGCAGTTTAATGATGACTTCCGTATCCATCGAAGTCGAGAAGGTAGAACCTTCCAAAAGGAGGCGGCGGCGAAGATTCAGTGTATTCACCAGATTGCCGTTATGCGCGAGTGCCATGGGGCCACTGATGCTGTCTGCCTGCAGCGGCTGGACATTCGCCGGGATGGAAGAGCCGGTCGTGGAATAGCGCACATGGCCGATGCCGATGTGCCCTTCCTTTTCCGGCAGGTCGCGGAATACTTCCGTTACAAGTCCCATGCCGCGGAAGGTCTCCATCTCCTTGCCGTCAGTGACGGTGATACCGGCACTTTCCTGCCCGCGGTGCTGCAGGGCAAAGATACCATAGTACACTTCATGCACCGCCGACAGATCATGGTCGAAAATGCCGAAGACGCCGCACTCTTCATGGGGTTTGTCATCATAAATTTCTGTACTTTTGTACATTCGGGAATTCTCCTATACATATAAATGGTGACTGGTCACCAGCTTCTAGTCCCCAATCTTAAAATTTTTCGCCAGTCAGAAGTTCATAGGCTTCTTTATAGATGCCGATGGTCTTATCGATGATCTCCTGCGGTACGGTATCTCCCGGATGAGCCTTCAGATAGTCTCTTACAAACTGCTTGTCATAGGAAGGCTGTCCATGGCCTGCTTCATAGCCCTTTGCCGGCCAGAAGCGGGAGTTATCCGGTGTCAGCATTTCATCACCGAGGACGATGTTTCCATTTTCATCGAGGCCGAATTCAAATTTCGTATCCGCAATGATGATGCCTCTTTCCAGTGCATAGTCCGCGCACTTGTTGTAAAGAGCCAAGGTCAGTTCAGACAGCTTTTCCATGTATTCCTTGCCTTTGCCAGGGAAGAAACGATTGACCCATTCTTCGCCTTCTTCCATGGAAATGTTCTGGTCATGTTCACCCGCCGGTGCTTTGGTGGATGGGGTGAAGATCGGCTGCGGGAGCTTCTGGCATTCCTTCAGGCCTTCCGGCAGCTGGATGCCGCAGACTTTGCCGTCCTTCTGATAGCCTTCCCAGCCAGAACCGGTGATGTAGCCGCGGACGATGCATTCGACCGGGATCATGTCGAGCTTCTGTGTCTTCATGGAGCGGCCTTCAAATTCCGCAGTCTGGAAGAATTCCGGCATATCTTTGGTGTCGATGGAGATCATATGATTCGGCACGATGTCTTTCGTGAGATCGAACCAGAACTTGGACATGCGGTTCAGCACACAGCCTTTTTCCGGGATCGGGCATTTCAGGATGTTGTCAAAAGCAGAAATGCGGTCGGTGCAGACCATAACGAGGCTGTCGCCCAGATCATACAGTTCACGAACTTTGCCGGATTTGAATGGTTTGTATTCTTTCATTGGTATTCTCCTTTTGAACTTCGTATCGTTTATTCAATCATAGTAAGACTAGGGACTAGGGACTAGGGATTAGGGATTAGGAACAGGGGACTAGAGACTAAAAGATCGTAAGGCTGGAAGACATCTGACGTCTAATGTCTAATGTCTCAGGCAGGCATCGCCCCATATATATTCGCGGCGCTTCTATCTTTTTATGCGCCGCACCGCCATTTCGCATTTCTCATTTCTCATTTCAAATTTCTCATTCAGGCGAATCTTTCAAAATTTGAAATCAGGGATGATTAGTGGCTAGGGATTAGAAGTGACTAGTGACTTGTGACTTGTGACTGAAATGCCACCTTCGGGCATCGCCCCGTTTCGTCATCCTGAGCGGCGAGAAACGTCGTATGTGAGATAACGAATGCCAGAACAGCTGCGACTTGAGCCGAAGGATCTCGGCGAAGCCGCCACCTTCATTCCTGATTCCTCATTCAAACGAGCCTTTCAAACCCAATCAAGGGAGGGCACGCCCCACGGGCTCACCCTTTTCTCGCTGTGTTATAATAAAACCATATCAAAGAGTATCGTTACGCACGTGTAAGACATGTATAAGGGAAACGCTGATTAAATCGCAGAATTCGATTTAATCAGTGTTTCCCAAGAAAGGATATCTATGAAATATTTCAAACTCATCCTGCTTGTGCTTTCGCTTCTCCTGCTGCCTTTGGCAGCAAGCGAAGCATGCGCCGCCAATGCAGAAATCACTGATTTTCGCTGGACCGCCAGAAATGATGGCGATCCCCCCTTCGTCCGCATCGTGGCTGACCTCAGCAAAGCAGTCAAAGCGGAAGCCGCCATCGATGCATCCGGAAAAAACTTCGAAGTCATCCTGAAGGACACCAAAAAAAGCATCGGCAAGTCCCAGTATGACATGGATCCACGCGCCATTGATTTCGCCACCGTTTCTGAAAAGGATGGTGACACCTATATCGATGTCGCCCTCACCAAGCCGCAGAAGATCGACGACATTCACGTCTTTGCCCTTCGCCCGGATGCGAAGCTCGGAAAGCCGCACCGCCTCGTCATCGACATCCCGATCCAGGGCGCTAAGAAGAGCTACACGAAGCCGGCTGCAAGCGCTGAAAAAGCAGCGACCAAGAAACCGGCAGCCAAGAAGCCTGCTGCCGAGAAAGAAGCCCCGCCGCAGAAAGTCTCTGTACCTGCTGATGCCCGAAAAATACTCAAAGGCAAGATCATCTGCATCGATCCCGGCCACGGCGGTACGGATGTCGGTGCCATCGGACACAAAGGCAATAAGGAAATCTACGAGAAAGATGTCACCCTCTCCATCGCCCTGCCGCTGCGAGACATGCTCACCTCCGCCGGTGCGAAAGTCGTCATGACCCGCAGCACCGACAAGGATGTCTATGGCCCATGGGCCGACGATGACCCCGAGCTGCAGGCTCGCTGCGATGTGGGAAACAAAGCCAATGCAGACGTCTTCGTCTCCATCCACATCGACTCCTTCTCGAATGGCTCTGTCGACGGCACCACGGCCTACTACTATCCCAAGACCGCAAAAGACCTGATGCTCGCCCAGATGCTGCACCAGTCCACCATGAATCTGCTCTCCATTCCCGACCGCGGTGTCCGCTCCGGACATCTCTATGTGAATGTCAATACCAAGATGCCCTCCGTCCTGATGGAAATGGGCTATATCAGCAATCCGCACCGCGTCCAGATGCTCACCTCCAACTGGGGCCCCAAGAGTATCGCTAAGAGCCTCTTCAAAGGACTGGTGGATTACTTCGCTGCTATATAACAAGCTGGTGACTGGTGACTAGTGACTGGTGACTGGTGACTAGGGACTAGAGATTGGTCAATCAGCGATAGCCTGAGGAAACGGCATGATGACCATCCTTATCGGACTTTAAGGAGAATCTATATGAAAGAATTATATCCACTTGCTGCGCTTCTGCTCACGGGCGCGCTTCTTTCCGGCTGCGGCGGCGATGGGACGAAGCAGAGTGCGGGGACCGTCGTACCGCCCGCCGCTTCTTCGAGCCAGATCCCCGCCGAAAAAGAAGCCAGCCTCACCTACTACCTGCCCACCGAAGACGGTCTCCATATCCTTCCCTCTACGGTCAAGGTGAAAGCCGCTGACCGCACCGCGAAGACTGCCATCGAAGAAATGCTCCGCGCGGATCGAAAGTCCAAGTACCCCCTCGTTCCTGCCGGTACCCGCTTGAAGAGCATCCATATCGAAGACGGCACCTGCAGCGTGAATTTCACGAAAGAGCTGAACCAGCTGCAGGGAGAAACAAGTCAGTCCCTCTTCATCGCCATGACCGTCGATACGCTGACCGAATTCCCCAATATCAAGCGCGTCGAATTCCGCGCAGAAGGGCAGCTTGTCAAGTTCCAGATCGACATGAGGAAGCAATTCCTTCGCGACGAAGCCTTCATCCAGCAGACAAAAAAATAAGACAAGAAAAAAGGGGCTGTGAAGAAATGAATCCTCATTTCTTCACCGCCGCTTTTTACTTTGCTTTCATTTGGTTCAGGGTTCAAGGTTCAGGGTTCAGG
>DLZS01000032.1:0-10762 GCA_003447275.1 Dialister sp. | reverse complement strand
CACTTCGTTCCGTCAAGGTGGCTACAAACCCTTGCGACGCTTGTGCGTCTATCCCTTGTGGACTTGCCGTCCGCAAACAGCATGAAATGCTGTTCGCCGCCAGCAAGTTTGGAAAAACAAATACCGAAAATCAGACCGTTTGGCCATAAAAAAATCCCCCTAAAGCAGTTTGGTTATTTACCTCGTCTGCTTTAGGGGTATCATATCATTTGGCGCGTGTGTCTTTTTTGCTGCGGCATACGGAGAAAACGTGTTGAGGGAACGGAAGTGATCATTGGAGATCTTCGCGGTGCTTTTTTCGCCGCTCCATGCCCTCTGCAACTTTAGGGAAACGCTGATTAAATAGCAGAGCCGGATTTCATATGGATTTTTATACATAGCTTCGTCAGCATCTTCCTTAAATAGATTGCTATTCGCGTCAGATGATTCCTTGCTCTGTATAAAAATCCAAGAATGAAATCAGACAACGATTTAATCAGTGTTTCCCTAGGAACTGAGCCAACCGCAGAGCCTGGTCGGATCCGTATGTTCCCGGTGCCTGCTATTTTCTCAAGTCGATCCCGCGAATCTGCTGACGGAGCGGAAGTACGGAGTAGGGGGCGACGGAGAATTCATCGACGCCCATCTTAAGGAAGGTCTCCGTGATGGAGAGATCACTGCCGAGCTCACCGCACATGCCGACCCAGATGCCGGCTTTGTGTGCATTTTCTACCGTCATCTGGATGAGCTTTAGGACGGCAGGATGATGCGGATTGAAGAAATCGGTCAGGTTGCGGCTGGTGCGGTCGACGACCAAGGTGTACTGCGAGAGGTCATTCGTACCGATGGAGAAAAAGTCGACTTCTTTCGCGAGCTTGTCGCTGATGAGTGCAGCAGCCGGTGTTTCGATCATGATGCCGATCTCCATCTGCTTATCGTAAGCGATGCCTTTCTTATCGAGCTCCATCTGGACTTCCGTCAGGATCTCCTTCGCCTTCCACACTTCCCAGACGGAAGTAATGAGCGGGAACATGATGGCCGCTTTGCCATAGGCGCTCGCACGGAGGATGGCACGGAGCTGGACTTTGAAGATCTCAGGACGCTTCAGGGAGATGCGGATCGCGCGCAGACCGAGCGCCGGATTATCCTCTTTCGGCAGATGGAAAGAGGAGGCTTCTTTGTCTGCGCCGATGTCGAGGGTACGGATGATGACACGCTTGCCGGCCATGGTCTCGATGGCGAGTTTATAAATATTAAACTGCTCTTCCTCTGATGGCAGCGTTTCACGGCCCATGTAGATGAATTCGCTGCGGAAGAGGCCGATGCCTTCCGCGTCATTCTTGAGGACAGCAGAAAGGTCGGAGGCAGAGGAAACGTTTGCTGCGACCTCGATGCGGTGACCATCGATCGTTTCGCTCGGAAGGCCCTTCAACTGCAAGAGGAGCTCCTTTAGGTGGATGCTCTGGCTCTGTTTCTCTTTCATGCCGGAGAGGATAGCCGGTGTCGGTTCGAGGTAGACAACGCCGGAGAAGCCATCGATGACAGCGGTCTTCCCATCGTGGGAGGCATCGACATCCGTCCCGGTCGCAACGATCGCAGGGACGCCGAGCGCACGTGCGAGGATCGCGGTATGTGAAGTCGGAGTGCCTTCCTTCGTTACGAATCCTAAGATCTTTGTCGTGTCCATCTGAATGGTCTCGCTTGGTGTGAGGTCATCCGCATAGAGGATGCAGGGCTCATCCGAAGAGAAGAGTGCCTGCTTCTGACGGAGTGTGCGGAGCAGGATGCGTGCGACTTCCGCAAGGTCAGCGATCTGGCCATGGACATAGTCATCCGGATCCGCTTCATAGATACGGGTGAAGTTTTGCTCCGCCTGCTGGACGGCGTACTCTGCATTGACACTCTGCTTCCGAATGATAGACTTGACAGCGTCAACGAATTCAGAGTCTGTCATCATCTGCTGATAGACTTTGAAGATAGAAGCGTTATCCAAACCGACATGAGAGATAGCTTCCTGGTAGAATTCCTTCATCTTGACAGCGGCTGCATTGCGCGCGGAGTCAAAGCGTGCGACTTCGGTCTCCGGCTTTTCGATCTCTGCGCGGGCGAAATCCATCGGCTGGTGTCGGAAGATACGCAGCGGGCCGATCGTGACCATGCCGGAAATACTTTTGCCATGAATGGTAAGCATAGGTGGTATCCTTTCGTTTTGTATTGTAAATCAATCGGGCTCAAGGGGCGTTTCTACAAGCCCTTCTATCTCAATTCTCTATTCCCTTTCGACATTCCACGCCCTTGTCGTAGTAATGCCGGATCTTTTTCATTTCTGTGATGAGGTCGGCGGCGTCAAGAATGATCTTCGGCGCATTTCTTCCCGTGAAGACGAGTTCGCAGTCCGGGCTTCTGGCGGCGAGAATGCGCTTCGTATCCTCCTCGGTCGCAAGGTCATACCAATAAGCCATGTTGTATTCGTCTAAAACAACGAGATCATAGTCTTTGGAGACTGCATTGACCGCATCCTCGATCCCCTTGAGGACCATGTCGCGATATTCTTTCGGCGGATGCCCTGCGGGGTAGACGCGCAATGCGGAACCCCAGGCTTTGATCTCTTCTTCTGAGAGCATACCTTCTTTTGCAATGAAATAGGGTTTACCCAAAGTAATGAGCGTCAGGCCCGGAAGTCTCTGCAGGATCTTCTGCTCGGAATAGGCGAGTGACTTCATAAACTGAATAAAACAGACTTTCTTTCCGGCACCGACGGCACGGACGGCAAGTCCGATGGCAGCGGTGGTTTTCCCTTTTCCGTCGCCTGTATAGACTTCGATATATCCTTTCATAAAAGACCTCCTTCTGGAAATCTGATCTTGAAGGAATGATGAGTTAAAATGATCGGCATCCCTTCCATGGATAACTATATTATACAATATGAGGGGAAGAGATGGGAAGAAGAGGGACTCATGACTAAGAGACATCCGATAGCCTGTCATGACCCCTCCTCTCGGTCATTTGGCGTGAAAGCAGAGACCTTTTCCTCTCTGGGACAGAAGGAGTGCTTGAGGGATCCTAACACGGTGATCCCCATCGAAGTGACCTGACTCCGCTCTTTACTTGCCTGCGGGAAAACCATCTGCGGGGCGGCTCTCGCCAGGGAATCCGTATTGGCATATTTCGGCGTGATGTATTATAATGTATAAGACTAATTGTAAAAAATATTTGTAGAAATCTTTATATACATGTATCGCCGCGACGCTGCCCTGCTGTGATGCCTCTGGATCTATGGGCGGCCAAAGGGTAGAGCATGGTAGATGAATATAAGAAATTCATCGGGGTACTGATCCTGGTCATTGCGGCCGCGGTCTCTGTATTCGTGATGAAGACGTACTACCCGGAATTTTATGACCAGACGATTCAGCTGACACTGGCGGGGGATATTGATGGCTTAGGTGATTATATCTCCTCTTTTGGCTATGGAGCCTTTGCGGTGAGTATTGGGCTTTTGATTTTCTGTAATGTCTTCGGGATCCCGACGATTCCCTTTCTTACAGTGAACGGAGCTCTTTTTGGTCTGATTCCGGGACTGGTGATCTCCTGGCTGGGGGAAGTCTTGGGAATCGAGCTGAGTTTTCATATCGGGCGTATCTTCTTCAGGCAGGAAGCGAGAAGCTTCATCGAGAAGCGGCATATGCTCGAGAAGCTCGATAAGTATAGCAGCGTGAAGCATATGATACTTACGAGGGCGATTCCCTATTCGCCGAATATTCTCTTCACGGCGGTCGCGGTGGTGTCGAAATTGACGTCGAAGGAGCATTTCAAGGCGACGCTCATCGGAAAGATCCCCTCGGTCGTGATCGAGGTGGTTTTGGGACATGATCTCATTTATTTTCAGGAACACAGCACGCGTTTCATCCTGCTGTTCCTTCTGCTGATCGGCGGCTGCGTGTCGCATCGGATGTATAAGAAGAAACACCCCAATAAATAAGGGCGAAAGGATGCCGAAAGGCATCCTTTTTTGACTGGGGCTGATGGGAGAAAAGAGAGAGATTCCCGTGGATTTTCTTCGGTCTCTTCTGACTGAGGGAGCGTGCGTCCTTGACTCGGGAAGAACGAGGGGGCGCAACGCCATGAGCGGGGCTTGCTCCCTTTCCCTTCTTTCTGATAGAGTATATAATACAATCGATGATACGAAAGAGGAGGTGAAACACGTGGGACTCTTGCATCGGATTTCTTCCTGTTTTACGAAGAGCTCTTTTGCTTCCTGCTCTTGTGATGAGCGGGGGCAAGCTATAGATGAGGGGGCCCGGCAGATCCTCGCAGCGCTGGAAGAAGCGGGGAAAGAGGGCTATATCGTGGGCGGGTGCGTCCGCGATCTTGCGATGGGAAAGGTGCCGCATGACTGGGACATCACCACATCGGCGCGTCCGGAGGAAATGCTCTCTATCGCTGCTTTGCGTGGTTGGAAAGCGGTCGATGGCGGCGGACGCCGGTTCGGGACGGTCATCATTGTCCTGGGCGGTGAAAATTACGAAGTGACGACATTCCGCAGCGAGAAGTATGGGAGTGATGCCCATCGGCCGAGTGAGGTGTCTTTTGCAAAGACGCTGAAAGAGGATCTGATGCGCCGCGATTTCACGGTGAACGCCATGGCAATGGATCGCAGCGGCCGTCTTTATGACGAGTTCGGCGGACTTTCGGATATAGAGAGGAAGCGTCTGCGGACGGTAGGGGATGCAGGAGAGCGTTTCTCAGAGGATGCGCTGCGCCTATTCCGCGCCTGCCGGTTTGTTGCTCAGCTCGACTTCATGGCCGACCGCTCGCTGGTAGAGGGGATGGAGAGTGCTTTCCCGCGGGTCTCGGGGCTGTCGCTTGAACGTGTGCGCCAGGAGATGGATCGGCTGCTCGTTTCGAAGCATGCTGCGCGCGGCATGGATCTTCTGGTACGAAGCGGCCTCGCACGCTGCTCCTGCCGCATCAAGGAAAAGGGAGGATATACGCAAGTCCCCATCCTGCCTGAGCTTTCTCATCTGGTGGGGCTGCCGCAGCAAAAGGAATTTCATAAGTATGATGCATGGTATCATACGCTTGCAGTGCTTGAGGCGGTGAGCCCGGAGCTGCTTTTACGCTGGGCAGCGCTGCTTCATGATGTAGCCAAGGGGATGCCGGGGATCCGCGCGATACGGAAAGGCCGGCTCACGGACTATGGCCATGATAAGAAGGGGGCAGAGATGGCAAGGGATATCCTTACGCGCTATCGCCGGTCTCCTGCTTTCACGGAAGAGGTGGTCTGGCTGGTGGAGAATCATATGCGTTTTCATTTTTTCGCCAATTCACCGGAAGCGGATGCGGAGAAATGGGTACGCCAGCTCGCAAGAGACCATATATTCTCTTCTTCTGAAGCGATGGCGGAGAGCTTTCTCCATCTCAAAGACCTTTGCAAGGCTGATATCATTGGCTGCGGACGACCTCTTTCCGCGACAGAAGGCCACGAAGCATTCGGCCACTATATGGCAGAGCTCTCGCGGCGTATGCCTGTTACCAGCAAGGAGCTGCACTATCCGAAGGATGTACCCGCTATTCTTGCTCCGCATGTCGCAGAGGGTATGAATAATCTGCTTTTCCGCGTGCAGAATGGCGATCTGGATAATACGGAAGAAGCGCTTCACGAGGCGGCACTGCGATTTGCGAAAAGACATAGGGATTAGAAGGGACTGGTGACTAGTGACTAGTGGCTGGGGATTGGGAGACGGGTAGATATCAGACTCTCTCGCATCGTCATTGAAAGCGTTGCCGAGAAATCTTTGTCATTCGCGGTTCATCGGTCGGTGATAGGAAAGCCCAAACGGGAAACCTGCTCTCCAGAAACTTTTCGGGCATCGCCCTATTTATACTCCGCGGCGCTTCTGATTTTTATGCGCCGCACCAACCCCTTTGAACCTCTTGAACCCGTAGAACCCATTGACCCCATTCACCCCATTTCACGAAAGGAGCTCGCATGAATCAGGGACAGCCCAGAAATAAAATGCGCATGAGAAGCGCCAACATCTCGAAAGCCATCAGTGTTTTGGTGGCTCTTCTTGTGCTGCGTCTTTTCTGGGTGCAGGTCATCGAAGGCAGCCGCTATGAAGAGATGGCGATGAATCAGACGGAGGGGAGCCAGACGCTCTACTCACCGCGCGGTACGATCTATGACAGGAATGGGAAGAAAATGGCTTTTTCCATCATGGTGAAGTCTCTTTATGGCGATCCGGGAATGCTAAATGTCTCTCCCAAAGAAGCGGCGAAGGCGCTGGCACCGATTCTGCACAAAAAAGAGAAAGACATCGAGGAACGACTCTCGCGAGATACGAGCTTCGTATGGCTGGAGCGCACGATGGATCCGGAAGACTCGGACAAGGTAAAGGATCTCATCAAGGAAAGGAAATGGGAAGGCCTCAGTTTCGTGGATGAAAGCCGTCGTTTCTATCCGAATGGCTCCATGGCGGCGAATGTTCTCGGCTTTGTCGGGATGGATGACAAGGGGCTCGACGGTCTTGAAATGTCGCTTGACAGTCTCATCCGCGGCGGCTCGAATAAGCAGCAGATCTTGACGGATGCCAGGGGAAATCCGATCCTGAAGTCAGTACTTACTCCATTTAAGGCGGAGAAGGAACGCTCTGTGTACCTGACCATTGATCAGAATATTCAGTTTTATGCGGAGCGTGCGCTTGACCGTGCGATGAAGACGACCCATGCGACGGGCGGCATCATCATCGTCATGGATCCGAAGACAGGAGAGATCCTGGCATTGGGAAATCAGCCGTCCTATGATCCGAATCATTTTGAAAAAGCGGATGAGCGGCAGTTCAAGAACCGTGCCGTTGTTGATATTTATGAACCGGGCTCTACCTTCAAGCCGATCATCGCGGCGACGGCACTCTCGGCCGGGACCTACGATACGAAGCGCGTCTGGCATGACCCGGGTGTGATCTGGGCATCCGGTCATCCCATCAAGAACTGGAATGAAGAATCTTACGGTGACGTGCGTCTCGTCGATATCATCAAGTGGTCGATCAATACGGGCTTTGCACATGTCGGTCTTTTGACTGGCGGTGAGACGATGACCGACTATGCGAAGCGATTCGGATTCGGACGGTCGACGGGTATCGAGCTACCGGGAGAAGGCGTGGGACTTCTCTTTGAACCGAAAAACATGCGGCCCATTGACGTTGCGACCATGTCCATCGGACAGGGCATCGCAGTCACGCCGCTTCAGATGGTGCAGGCCTACAGCGCTCTTGCCAATGGCGGAAAGATGGTGAAGCCTCATATCATCGCTTCGATCAAAAATGCCGACGGCAGTGACTATCAAGTCACGGAAAAGGAAGTGATCGGACAGCCGATCACGGAAGCGGTCGCCACTGAAGTGAAGGACATGATGGAGAAGGAGGTCTCCGAGGGCGGCGGTAGCAATGCCCAAGTACCGGGCTATCATATGGCAGGCAAGACAGGCACCGCGCAAAAGATCGATGCAGAGCACGGCGGTTATCTCAAGAACCAGTACATCGCCTCCTTCTGCGGCTTCGGCCCGACGGAGGATCCGAGAGCCATCTGTCTCGTTGTCTTGGATACGCCGACGGGTACGTACTATGGCGGGCAAGTCGCGGCTCCGGTTTTCAAAGAAGCCATGACACAGATCATGCGCTACCTGGCTGTCCCGACGATCGAAGACAGTGAGAACCATGCGAAACCTGTCACCCCATCCATTGAGACGAATAAGCCGAAGCTGCCCTCCGAAGCGGAGAGGGAATTCCCTCTGCCCAGCTTTTATGGCTGGTCCATGCGAGACACAGGGGAATGGCTCACCAAAGCAGGTCTTGGCTTTGCGCCGGAAGGAAGCGGCTTCGTGGATAAGCAGAGCCCCGGCGCAGGCATCCATGTGAAGAAAGGAGATACCGTGTGGGTGCATTGCAGTGAATGAGGGATCGATCACTCAATAATGTACCATTGACATAGCTGGTGAGCCATGGTAGTCTAGGGTTACAACATGGAGATGGGACAGGGCTGACGGAGTAAAGTGGAAATGACCACGGGTACTGTACTATCTGAAACGCCGACCGTCTGGGCAGAACTTCTGCTCAGACGGTTTTTGTTTAGAAAAAATCAGTGCTGCCATCCCCCGGCACACGCCCCACCCACCTATGCTATAATGAAATGGAAAGCCATTGTGAGAGCATGTCGTTTTTTGAAAGGAGATCCACATGTTAAGTGATATCGAAATTGCACAGAAAGCTGAAATGAAGCCGATCACTGAAATCGGTGAAAGCATCGGCATCCCGGCAACGGAACTGGAAAACTACGGCCATTACAAAGCGAAGGTCTCTCTGAAATTCACCAGAGAGCTGGAAAAGAAACCGAATGGCAAGCTCATCCTTGTGACGGCGATCTCTCCGACACCGGCCGGTGAAGGCAAGACCACGACCACCGTCGGTCTCGGGCAGGCTCTTTCTCAGCTCGGCAAGAAGACGATGATCTGCCTTCGTGAACCATCCCTTGGTCCTTGTATGGGCATCAAGGGCGGCGCAGCAGGCGGCGGCTATTCGCAGGTCGTCCCGATGGAAGATATCAATCTTCATTTCACGGGCGATCTCCATGCGATCACCGCTGCACACAATCTTCTCGCCGCCATGGTGGACAACCACATCCAGCAGGGGAACGTACTCGGTATCGATCCGCGCCGCGTCGTATGGAACCGTGTCATGGATATGAATGACCGCGTGCTCCGTCATATCGTCGTCGGTCTTGGCGGTCATCCGAATGGCGTACCGAGAGAAAGCGGCTTCGATATCACCGTCGCATCGGAGGTCATGGCGATCCTCTGTCTGGCTCGTTCCATCAGCGACATGAAGGAACGCTTTGCCAAGATCATTGTCGGCTACACCTATGACAATGCCCCGGTCACTGCGGGCGACATTCATGCGGAAGGCGCGATGGCAGCTCTTATGAAGGATGCGCTGAAGCCAAATCTTGTGCAGACGCTCGAACACGTCCCGGCCTTCATTCACGGCGGTCCATTTGCGAATATCGCGCATGGCTGCAACTCTGTCCTTGCGACGAAGACGGCACTGCATCTCGCAGACTATGTCATCACGGAAGCAGGCTTCGGCGCCGATCTCGGCGCTGAAAAGTTCCTTGACATCAAGTGCCGTTTCGCCGGTCTGAAGCCGGATGCGGCGGTCCTTGTTGCGACCATCCGTGCGCTTAAGATGAATGGCGGAAAAGCGAAGAATGAACTCACAGAATCCGATCCGGAAGCGGTCAAGAGAGGCCTTCCGAACCTCATGCGCCATATTTCCAACATGAAGAAATTTGGCCTGCCGATCGTTGTTGCGCTGAACATGTTCCCCGCTGACACCGCAGAAGAGAAGAAGGTCATCGAAGATGCCTGCGCGGAAGTCGGCGTCGCAGTGGCAGAGTCCAATGTATTTACAGAAGGCGGCAAAGGCGGTCTGGATCTGGCTACCAAAGTCCTCTCCGCCATTGATCAGGGCGCTAGCTATCACACCCTCTATGATCTGGATGGCAGCCTGAAAGACAAGATCGAAACCATTGCGAAAGAGATCTACGGCGCAGCGGATGTCGCTTACGATCCGGCGGCTGCCAAGGAACTGAAGCACATCGAAGAGATGGGATTTGCCCATGTCCCTGTCTGCATCGCCAAGACGCCGGCCTCCTTCAGTGACGACCCGACCAAGCTCGGGGCGCCGGAGGGCTTCACGCTCCATGTCAGAGAAGCGCGCATTGCTGCAGGCGCCGGCTTTGTTGTCATCCTTACCGGCAAGGTCATGACCATGCCGGGGCTTCCTCGCCGTCCGGCTGCGGAGAAGATCGATGTGGATGAGGAAGGAAATATCACGGGGCTCTTCTGATGGCAATGATCTTAGACGGAAAAGAAACTGCGGCTGCTCTGAAAGAAGAGCTCGCCCTGCGCCTTGCAAAACTGCGTGAGAAGCACTATGAGCCCAAGCTCGCCATCATTCTGGCCGGATCCTCCAAGCCGTCTGCCATGTACGCATCTTTTATGCAGAAGGTCGCCAAGGGCTATGGCATTGATGCAGAGATCTTCCGCGCCTCCGATGATGTGACAGAAGAAGAGCTGGGCTCTCTTGTGACAGATCTCAGTGCGGATCAGGAAATCACCGGCATCCTCATGATGATGCCGCTTCCGAAAGGCATCAGTGCAGAGAAAATGATCGCTCTTATGAATCCGGATAAGGATGTCGACGGCCTCACTGAGACGAATGCAGGCCGTCTGACGGCGGGGAAGGCAGGCCTCTTCGCCTGTACGCCGCGCGCCGTCATGGCGATTCTGGATCACTACAAGATCCCGATCGATGGGAAGAAAGCCGTCATCATCGGACGCAGCAATGTCATCGGAAAGCCGGTCTCTCTGATGCTCCTTTCGAAGAATGCGACCGTTACCATCTGTCACTCGCATACGAAGGACATCGCCTCTATCACAAGAGAGGCAGATATTCTCGTCGCAGCCGTCGGTCATGCCAACTATGTGACCGCTGACATGGTGAAGGAAGGCGCGACAGTCATCGATGTGGGGATCAACCGCGTGGATGGAAAGACCGTGGGGGATGTAGATTATGAAGCCGTTGCGGCAAAAGCCGGAGCCATCACACCGGTTCCGGGCGGTGTCGGCAGCGTCACTACGACCATGGTGATCGAAAATATTATCGCAGCGGGAGAAAAGCTGGCGAAATGATCTGTGTTTCCTTAGAAAAGGCGATGTGAAATAACG
>DLZS01000016.1:7563-10873 GCA_003447275.1 Dialister sp. | reverse complement strand
TATCTTCGTCATAGCCTTCCTTAAATAGCACGCTATTTGCGTCAGGTTATTCCTCGCTATGCATAAAAACTCAAGAGTAAAATCTGACAACGATTTAATCAGTGTTTCCCTAATTCTGCGATGGAATCAGTGCTTCGCCAGCTTTTCCACCATATCATTGCGTCCCAGAAAGGTGAGGCCGTAAATATATGCGCCCTGCTCGATGAGATGGGAGATCGTGGAATCATACGCAGCAAGCACCGCCTGATCCAGATCCTTCTCGGCGAGGCTGCGCAGCTCTTCGACGCCCGGAAAATCGCGGTTCGGCTCGATATAGTCAGCGAGGAATACGATCTTTTCGAGAAGCGTCATGCCGACGCGCCCTGTCGTGTGGTAATAGATGGCTCCCTGGATTTCTTCATCGTCGATGCCAAATGCCGTCTTCGCGAGGACGCTCCCTGCCGGGCCATGCAGCAGCGCACGGCTCCCCAGCATATGCTCGGCATCGTCAAATGTCAGATGTGCTTTTTTCACGATATGCTGCATCTCGGAGAGTGTCATCTCCTTCGCTGCGTCATGGATCCAGCCGGCCAGGCAGGCTTTCTCTTCCGATGCTCCATACAGATGCGCCAGATGCCTCGCCATGTCGGCGACTCCCGCGGAATGACGGAACCGCTTCGGCGATAATGTCTTTTCCAGTTCTTTTTGTATTTTTTCCAGTTTCATAAAAGCCTCGTCGAATGATGTCTAAGCTTCCCGCATCATTCATACAAATGATTTTCCCTGATGATCTCGATCACCGGATCCGGGATAAAGTAACGCACCGATTTCTTCTCAGCGATCCAGCGCCGAAGAATGGTGGAGGAAATATCCAGCTCGGGCGTCTTCAGGAAATGAATCTTTTCCCGTCCCAGCGCCCCGAAGTAAGCGATGGACTTCTGGATCTCGCTTTCATTTCCCGGACGGCTCGCACAGATGAAATGGCAGGCAGAAAGAAGCTCCCTGTTGTATTTCCATGTCGGCAGATCCGCCACGGCATCGGTACCGCAGATGAAGTAGAATTCATACGCATCGCCAAACTCACGCTGGAGAATGCGGATGGTATCCACCGTATAGGAAGGGCCTTTGCGATCGCGCTCTATGGGCGAAATCATGAAATGTCCATTCCCTTCGATGGCTTTTTCCACCATCGCATAGCGGATATCCTTGTCGATATGGTGCATGTCCTTATTCGGCGTATCCCCGGATGGGATAAAAAGCACCTTGCCCAGAGAAAACTCCTGCCAGGCCGCTTCTGCAATCACCAGATGTCCTACATGAATGGGATTGAAAGAACCGCCAAAAATTCCTATCCGTTCAGCCATAGATACAGCACCATTTCGCACACTAAAATACAAACTGCCCAGAATGCCAAAAGCTCGAGGATATGGGACAGTTCAAATTTCCCTTTCGGATGGCGGGTATAGTAGTACGCCATCCAGTATAGTTTTTCTGAAAATTTCATTTTGTCTGCCAGCAGAAATCTCTTCACTTTCTGGCGCTTCGCCCCATAAAACCAGCGGGACCCTTTATCTCATCACCAAGAGGTTATCCCTATGGATGACCGTGTCATAGGGCGCTGCCATCCCGAGAGCCTCGGAAAGCCCTTCGGTGCGATGTCCCATGATCTTCTGTACATCTTCACTGCTGTAGTGGGAAATGCCGCGGGCCAGCTCCTGATTTTCATAGTACACAGCGACCGTATCCCCATCGCTGAAAGTGCCTTCCACATCGATGATGCCGACAGGAAGGAGAGAAGAGCCCTTCTCGAGGAGCGCCTTCTGGCACCCTTCATCGACATAGATCTTCCCTTTGACCGCCGTACCGATGATGATATCGCGCTTCTTCAGCTGCGGATGCACATTCTCGCCGCGAAAGAGTGTCCCGATCTCTTCTCCATCCATGATACGCAGCAGCACTTCCTTCTCATCGCTTTTCGCAATGATCATATCAATGCCGGAATGCACGCAGATTTCTGCTGCCTGGATCTTCGTATACATGCCGCCCGTACCGCGCGCCGTGCCGGCGCCGCCGGCAATGGAAAACAGCTCGCGGGAGAAGGCGGGGACTTCATGGATCAGCTCCGCATCCGGATGGCTCTTCGGATCCTTCGTATACAGTCCCTGAATGTCGGAAAGAATGATCAAAAGGTCGGCTTCGGCCACGCTGGCGACGATCGCAGACAGCGTGTCATTGTCGCCGATCTTGATCTCATCAGCCGATACCGCATCATTTTCATTTACGATCGGGATCGCGCCGAGCTCAAGCAGTGCCTGGATGGTGCCTCTCATGTAGAGATAGCGCTTCGAGTTCACCGCATCGCCCTTCGTGAAAAGGAGCTGTCCGACGGTCTGCCCGTATTCATGGAAGAGATGCTCATAGGTATTCATGAGCGCGCCCTGCCCCACAGCCGCCGCTGCCTGCTTGTAGGGAAGGAAATCCGGCTTCTTCGAAAATCCCAGCATGGGCAGACCCACACCGATCGCCCCCGAAGTGACAAGCACCACATCAAGGCCGCGGTTCTTGAGGTCGGCCAGCTGCCGCGTCAGATGATCCAAGTAGCGGAAATTGACCTTCCCATTTTCATAGGTGATCGAGCTGGTCCCGACCTTCACGACCACACGCTTTTTCTTCGGAATCGCTTCGCGATTTCCTGTCTTAAGGTAATTCATAGTGCGACTTCTTTTCTTTTTTCTTGAAAAGCACACAGTTCCTGCCGATGATCTGTACGATCTCGCAGGAGAGATGCCCTGCGAGATAAGCTGCCGTACTCTTGATATCTTCGTCGGAATTCTGATTGATCTTCACTTTGATCAGTTCGCGTGCTGTCAAGACGTCATCCACGCTCTGGATGACCGTCTCGCTCATGCCGTCCTTACCGATCTGTACGACCGCCGGCAGCTGCACGGCGAGAGCTTTTAAGTATTGTTTCTGTTTTCCTGTAAGCATGGAAAAAACTCCTTGGTTAAAATGATGGATGGGGTATGATGGATGGGGTATGGGATTCAGGATTCAAGGTTCAGGGTTAGCCCCTTGGGCGGCTCCGTCCACTGATTATGAATGAAAGCTTTGCGCGAATGAGGAATTAGGAATGGTGGTGCGGCGCATAACAATCAGAAGCACCGCGGAGTTTTGATAGTGCTTCGCGCGCATCGTCATTTCGAGCGTAGCCGAGGGTCTTTATTGCAGAACGTTCATCGCCTGATGTAAGGCAGCACCAGGACATCGTTTCCCCTCGGCGCATACACGCTGATTCCCGCAATGCAGTAAAGATCCCTCGGCTGCGCTCGGG
>DLZS01000016.1:553-7336 GCA_003447275.1 Dialister sp. | reverse complement strand
TGCCGGAGAATCCCAGTCACTCCCAATCCCCAATCCCTAGCCACTTATCCCTGCTTTCAAACTTCAGGATTGTGGTGGCGGCTTCGCCGCGAATATATATGGAGCGATGCCCGAAAGTCTCTTGATGGCAGGTTTCCCGTTTGAGGTTTCCACACTTCGACCGCTGAACCGCGAATGACAAAGATTTCTCGCTTACGCTCGAAATGACGATACGGGAGTCTCCTAGTCACCAGTCACCAGTCACTAGCCACCAGCCCCCAGTCCCTATTCCTCTTCACTATGATTCTCCGACCAAGTGAATTCTACACCGTACAGATTGACCGTATCGCCTTCCTGGCAGCCTGCCTTGCGGAGGAGTTTGTCAAGACCCATGAAGCGCCAGGCTCTGTCGAAACGGCGCATGGAGACATAGTCCTCGAAATCCGTCATGCCCACCAGCTTTTCCACGCGTTTGCCCTTGATATAGTACACATCATTCTTGCACTCGATCTCGAATTCCTGCTTGTTCGCTTCATATACAATGGCCTTTTCCGGAGATTCGAAGGATACATCGGGGATCTCCTGCAGAAGCTTCCACACGGCTTCCATGAGCGGACGAGTGCCTTCTCCGGAAAGCGTGCAGATGGGATAGAAGTCATAGCCTTCCTTCTCGATGGCCTCCTTCAGCTCTTCCAGCTTCTTCGGGTCATCGATGAGATCGGTCTTATTCGCTGCGACGATCTGCTTCTTCTGACGAAGCTCCGGGCTGTACAGCTCGAGCTCATTATTAATGATATGGAAATCATTCAATGGATCTCGGCCTTCGCTGCCCGCCGCATCAAGCACATGGATGAGAACCTTCGTACGCTCTACATGGCGGAGAAATTCGTCCCCAAGACCGGTCCCCTGACTTGCGCCTTCGATCAGACCCGGAATATCTGCCATGACGAAGCTTCTCTCATAGTCCAGATTCACCACACCGAGGATCGGATTCAGCGTCGTGAAATGGTACGCCGCCACTTCCGGCTTCGCACCGGATACCTTGCGGATGAGAGAGGATTTCCCTACGCTCGGGAATCCCAGAAGACCGACATCCGCCAGCACCTTCAGCTCGAGGCGCAGCTCCTTTTCTTCACCCGGCTCGCCTTTTTCCGCATAAAGAGGCGCACGGACAGCCGATGTCGCGAAATGGGAATTTCCGCGGCCGCCATGCCCGCCTTTGACGATGAGGGCTTCCTGTCCATTCTGCGTCATATCCGCCAGAAGTTCGCCGGTCTTATTGTCATAGACCATCGTTCCGAGCGGCACCTCGACGAAGACGTCCTCTGCATTTTTGCCGAACATCTCTTTGGCGCCGCCGTTGGCACCGGCTTTGGCTGCGAATTTTCTATGACGGCGGAAATTGATCAGCGTATTCAGGTCGCTATTTGCTTTGATGAAGACCGAGCCGCCCTTGCCGCCATCACCGCCCGACGGGCCGCCGCGCGGTACATACTTCTCACGGCGGAAGGAAACCATCCCGTCCCCGCCCGCACCGGAGACTACAATAATCTTTGCTCTATCGATAAACATGGAGTACCTCGTTTGAGAAATAGAAGGAAGGTGCGCAAGAGCCCGGCTGCGATACGAGAATACCGTATTCCCCGCTCTCTCCCGGAGCGCCTCACGCTTTCCATCTGTACATAAAAATTCTATTTTATTATACAGCGAAATGGCGATTCTGTCATCCAAATGCCATGGTATAGTTGCGAGAGGGCTGCTCCCCCCCAATCAAAAAACGGTTCTCCTTTCGAAGAACCGTTTGCACGATTTCTGCTATCTCACGCTCTTCACTTTCATGCGGCGCTCGAGGACGCGCAGGCACATGGAGACGAAGAAGGTCATGATGAAGTAGTAGATCGCTACGATAACGAGCGGTGGGAAGGGCTGGAAGCTGATGCCCTGAATGGTGGTCGCCGTATACATCAGATCGGCCATACCGATGACAGAGACCTGAGAGGACTCTTTGATGAGGGTGACGAATTCATTCCCGATGACGGGCAGGATGTTGCGGATCGCCTGCGGGATGATGATGCGCACCATAGACTCCCACTTCGAGAAGCCAAGCGACATCGCACCTTCGAGCTGTCCTTTCGGGATGGACTGGATACCGGAGCGGACGATCTCACACTCATACGCACCGGAATTCAGGATCAGTGCAAGGACACCGGCGGAAAGTCTCTCAAAGTCGACGCCCATGATCTGGAAGCTGGGGAAATGGATGCCGAGGAACGGCAGCCCGAAAAACACGAGAGAGATCTGTACCAAGACCGGCGTACCGCGGATGACTTCTACATAGGCCGTCGAGATCCACTGGAGGACCTTGATGCCCGAGATCTTCATGAATGCCAGAATGATCCCGAGAAGGAGACCAAAGAAGCAGGACAGAAGAGAAATAATAATGGTGATCTTCACACCTGACATGAAAATGTCATTATATTTGACAGCTGTATCTAATACCATATCCATAATCGCATCATCTCCTTAAATATCAGCATGGAGCAGACGCTTCAGGAATGTCTGCGTCCGTTCTTCCTGTGGATGGGTGAAGATATCTTCGGGATTTCCTTCCTCCACGATATAGCCCTTATCCATGAAAATGACGTGATTGGAAACGCTTCTGGCAAACTGCATCTCGTGCGTGACGACGGCCATGGTCATGCCGGCTAAGGCGACTTCCTTCATGACGGTCAGTACATCGCCGACAAGCTCGGGATCAAGCGCAGAAGTCGGTTCATCGAAGAGCAGCATCTTCGGCTTCATCGCAAGCGCTCTGGCGATAGCGACACGCTGCTGCTGCCCGCCGGAAAGCTCGCCCGGATAATAATCCGCACGCTCGGCAAGACCTACACGGGAGAGAAGCTCCATCGCTTCCTCTTTCGCCTCCGCTTTCGGCAGCTTCTTGATATGTACCGGCGCATACATGACATTCTCTACCGCGGAGAACATCGGGAACAGGTTGAACGACTGGAAAACCATGCCGACATCGCGGCGCAGCATCTTCACATCGGTCTTTTCATTGACCTTCTTCCCTTCGAACCACAGCTCGCCCCCGGTCGGCGTTTCCAGCAGATTCAGGCAACGCAGGAAGGTACTCTTCCCGCTCCCGGACGGACCGATAATGGTACACACTTCTCCGTTCTCGATCTTCATATTGATATCTCTCAGTACTTCGACCTTACCGAACGATTTCTGCAAATGTTTGACTTCATAAATGACTTTTTTATCTGACATAGTCCTCACACCCTTCTTATTTATACAAGATAGTAGCATAAGTATACAGGTATGTCAATAAAAATTGAGGCTTCAGATCCAAAAGGCGCAAAGGGGCGTCGTACTTCGCCTCCCGGAATCATGCCTTCCCGCCCCGCAAAGGAGCTCCCCGACGGGCAGAGCCTGACTATACATATATATAAGATCGGTATTCACCCCGTAGCCCTTCCTCCTCATCCCTGCCTTCCCCAAGGAGGGAAGGCCTATGGTACACGGGAAGCCTCCGCAAGACCCTAAGCGCTTCTGCGCATTTCCATTTTAGCTATGTCTAAACTCATCACCCCTGCCCTCCTACTTGAAATATTAAAGTGTTTCTCATGCTCCATTTACGGTGTCTTTGGAGAATGCTAAAATAACACCATAGAATGATACCAGTCAGGAAGCAACGCTTCCATTCCAGATAAGGAGACATACCATGGAAAAACACGATGAAAAGCATGTACATCACTGCGGATGCGGCCACTGCCATCAGGCACAGGAAGCCGTCCATCGCACCGAAGAGCATGCACACCACGAGGAAGATGAAGAAAATCACGACTGCGCCTGCGGCCATGGCCACGACCACGAAGGCCACTCCCACAAGCACGGATGCACCTGCGGGCATGACCATGACCACGAAGGCCACTCCCACGAGCACGAATGCGCCTGCGGGCATGACCATGACCACGAAGGCCACTCCCATGAGCACGGATGCGCCTGCGGATATGACCACGACCACGAAGGCCACTCCCATGAGCACGGATGCGCCTGTGGGCATGACCATGACCACGAAAGCCACTCCCATGAGCATGATGGCTGCGGCTGTGGCTGCTGCGAAGAGATCCCGGAAGAGAGCCATGACCACTCGAATGACCCTGAAATGGCAAAATACAAGGACAATGAGATCGATGTCATGGAGAGCGATGCCGACATTGCGATCGATGAAAGACGCGCCTTCGGGCATTTCCATGACAAAGGCGTCCACCATCACGACGGGCACAAGAATGACTGCCACTGCCATGAATGCATCGATGAAGAAGACTGCGACTACTGCGGCAAAGACCTTGCCTCCTGCCAGTGTGATTTCTTAGGCAAAGAGTACAAGCGCGGCCTCTATCACATGGAGCATCTCGACTGCATGGAATGCGCTGCGAAAATGGAAGGCAAGATCCGCGAAATGCCATCCGTCTTCTTCGCCTCGATCTCCTTCACGAAGAAAGAGCTCCGCGTCATTTCCAAAGAAAATCCGGACAGCCTCATCCCGCAGCTGCTCTCCGTCTGCCGCACCGTCGATGAAAATATCGGCATCGTACCGCCCTCTGACAAGGGCGATTTCAAGACAGAGATCTATGAGATCCCCACCCTCGACTGTGCAGCCTGCGCCGTCAAGCTCGAAAAGCTCGTGAACCGCCAGCCCGGCGTCCTCTCCGCCTCGATCTCCTTCGCCACCAAGACGATGAAACTCACCGCCAAAGACCCGGACAGCCTCATCCCCGAGCTGACCAGAAAATGCAATGAAGTCGAAAGTCCGACCGAGATCCGAAAGAAACAGCGCCCGACCAAAGCGCAGAAAAAGTCAGCAACAAAAAAAGAAGCATCCTTCCTTGAACGCCTGAAAAGCGAAAAAAGCCAGCTCACCATCGGCGGCCTCCTCTTCGTCATCGGCATGCTGATGCACTACCAGCCGGCCGGCCTCTTCGCCGGACTTGCCTCCATCGGAGACTATTTCTTCTTCGTCTCCTACCTCATCTTAGGCGGCCCCATCGTCTACACCGCTCTCAAAAACATCACCCATGGGGAATTCTTCGACGAGACCTTCCTCATGACCGTTGCGACCGTCGGCGCCTTCGCGATCCACGAATACCCGGAAGCTGTCGGCGTCATGCTCTTCTACCGCATCGGTGAATATTTCCAGGACCTCGCTGCCGACCGCAGCCGCGACCAGATCATGGACGCCGTCGACCTGCGCCCGGAAGTCGTCCAGCGTGTGACCGCAAGCGGCACCGAGACCATCCCGGCCGAAGAAGCCGAAGTCGGCGATATCCTTCTCATCCGCCCCGGCGACCGCATCCCGCTTGACGGCATCATTTCCGAAGGCGAGACCCAGATCGACACCTCCGCCGTCACCGGTGAACCGAAGCCTGTCCTCGCAGCCGTCGGCGACCCCGTAGACTCCGGCTGCGTCAATATGACCGGCACCATCCGCATCCAGGTCGAAAAAGTCCTCGCAGAATCCATGGTCACCCGTATCCTCGACTCCGTCGAGAATGCCGTCGCCAGCAAGCCAAAGATCGACCGTTTCATCACCCGCTTCTCCCGCGTGTACACCCCGATCGTCGTCTTCGTCGCGATCGCCGTCGCAGTCCTCCCGCCGCTCCTCTTCGGCGCCGACTGGGATAAATGCATCTACACCGCTCTCACCTTCCTCGTTATCAGCTGCCCCTGCGCGCTCGTCATCTCCGTCCCGCTCTCCTTCTTTGCCGGCATCGGCGCCGCATCGAAAGAAGGCATCCTCTTCAAGGGCGGCACCGTCATGGAAGCCCTCTCGAATACCAAAGCCGCTGTCCTCGATAAGACCGGCACTCTGACCGAAGGAAAATTCAAAGTCAGAAGCATCGTGAAGACCGCTGGCAAGAGCGAAGACGAGATCCTTGCCCTCGCAGCTGCCGGTGAGATCTACTCCACCCACCCCATCGCCCAGTCCATCGTGACCTGCGCGAATGAAAAAGGTCTCTCTCTTCCCAAACTCACCTCCATGCAGGAAATCGCCGGACACGGCGTCAAAGCCAACCTGAACGGCGAAGACATCTATGTCGGAAATGAAAAGCTCCTCGCCCTTTCCGGCATCTCTGTCCCATCCCTTCCGGAAAACAAAGAAGTCGGCACCGACGTCTACGTCGCCAAAGGCAAGACCCTCCTCGGCCGCATCACCATTTCCGATGCCATCAAGTCCGATACCATCGAAGGCATCCAAGACCTGAAAGCCCTCGACATCACCCCTGTCATGCTGACCGGGGATAATGAAAAGAGCGCAAAAGCCATTGGCAGTCTCGTCGGCATCGAGAACATCCACGCCGGCCTCCTTCCGGAAGACAAGCTCTCGGAAATGCAGAAAGTCAGAAAAGAGATCGGCTCCGTCCTCTTCGTAGGCGACGGCATCAATGACGCTCCTGTCCTCGCCGGTGCTGATGTAGGCGCCGCTATGGGCAGCGGTGCAGATGCTGCCATCGAAGCCGCTGACGTCGTCTTCCTGAATTCGAATGTCGACGCCATCTCCAAAGCCGTCCGCGTGGCCAGAAAAGTCATCAAGACCGCTTGGGAAAATGTCGCCTTCGCCCTCATCGTGAAGATCGCCGTCATGATCATGGGGCTCTTAGGCTATGCCAATATGTGGGTCGCCGTCTTCGCAGATACCGGCGTCACCATCCTCTGTATCCTCTATGCCGTAAGACTGCTGCGCGTGAAATTCTGATACCTTGATACATCAATGAAAAAAAGGGGCTGTGAAGAAAT
>DLZS01000016.1:0-239 GCA_003447275.1 Dialister sp. | reverse complement strand
GTTCTGGCATTCGTTATCTCACATATGACGTTTCTAGCCGCTCAGGATGACGAAACAGGGCGATGCCCGAAGGTCTGCGATGGCGGGTTTCCCTCGTACCGGAGCCTTCCCCTCTAGGGGAAGGTGCCCGAAAGGGGCGGATAGGGTGACTATGGCATGAAAGACAGCTGGGATAAGGTTTCACGGTCACTCCTATGAGAGCGGCAAGTCCCCCGCGGCAGATGGAACGCGAAAATGAG
>DLZS01000134.1:35640-39267 GCA_003447275.1 Dialister sp. | reverse complement strand
CGTAGTCGAGAAATCTTTATTGCAGAACGCTCATCGTCACATGTGAGGCGGCACCAAGACATCATTTTACCTCAGTGCATACACGCTGATTCCCGCAGTGCAGTAAAGATCGAGGGCTGCGCTCGGGATGACGATGCCGGAGAATCCCAGTCACTTCTAGTCCCCAATCCCTAGCCACTCATCCCTTAAAGTACCGAGAAAAACTTGACACTTACGGTTCTTGGTAAAAAACTTTCTTTTCTTGCAAAATCGTAGTAAAATAATATAGTGTTGTCATAATAGGAAAACTATAGCAATTCGATACAAAGGAGTTTGACCATTGGATTTCTCGTATAGTAAATGGAAAAAAGCAGCGGCTCTCTCGGCGGCTGCCATGCTCGCGCTGTCGGCTTTTGCACTGACGGGCTGCGGGGGACAAGGCGGGGAGAAGACAGCGTCTTCTCAGCCGGTAGCGGCTTCGTCACAGGCGGCGGATCCGAATCTGAAACCGGGCGCAGCTGTCGTGCATCGCCCAGCGGATGTGAAGTACAGCGTGCCGGAGGGCGTGTCTGTCCTCATGTACCACATGATCGGAGACGAGCAGGGCAATGCGGCCATCATGACAGAGGCCAATCTGCGCATCCAGATGAATTATCTGCGGGATCACGGCTACCATCCGATCACCATGCAGGAGCTCTATGACTATGTCACCAAGGGAGCGCCTCTTCCGGAAAAGCCGGTCTGCATCACTTTCGATGACGGATATCTGGACAGCTACACCATCGTATATCCGCTCATGAAGGAGTATGGCTTCCCATGGACGCTCTTCCTCATCACCGATGATGTAGGAAAGCCGTACAACCGCATGACCTGGGATCAGCTGAAGGAAATGGCAAACAGCCATGCTGTCACCATTGCAAGTCATACGCTGTCGCATCCCAAGCTCCACAATCTCGCTACCCGTGCGGAAAAGGAAAAGGAAATCGTCGATGCGAACAAGGCACTCAAGTACCAGCTCGGGATCGACAATGTCTGGCTGGCATATCCTTATGGCGACTATGACGATGAAGTCATCGATATCTGCAAGAAAGCCGGTATCAAGATGGCTGTCACGACAGACGCCGGCCGCGTCCATGTCGGCAGCTTCCCGTATGATCTGAAGAGAGCGTATATTGGGAATGACATTTCCCTCGCCCGCTTCTCGGAACGTCTGAACAAGGATAATTACACGCCGGTTTGATGGCTGAGCAGGGCGGGTTTCCTTTTACGTGAATCCTCATAGGTTAAGAGGCTTTGGAGGTGAAAGCAGGGATGAGGTGCCTCGAGTGACTGGTGGCTGGTGACTGGTGACTGGTGACTTGAATGCCACTTTCGGGCATCGCTCCATATATATATATTTGCGGCGAAGCCGCCACCACAACCCTGAACCCTGAACCCGCTCCCCCTCTTTCAAACGCAATCAAAGGGCAGCACGCCCCACGGGCTAACCCTCCCCCTCAAACCTTTTTCAAGGAGTCATAATGAAACGATTTTTCAACAACATCGTGGTCAAGTTTATCCTGATCACCCTGGTCTTTTTCATCATCACGTCTCCGATCGTGGTGCTCTTCGGGCCGTTCGGCAATCTGAAGCGCGCCGTGGTCGGCGCCATCATGCGCTCACGGCATCCGCAGTACATCACGTGGCTTTACAATCAGGAAGAGCTGAACCAGATCCTTGGCACCGTGACGACGACGGATAAGCAGAATGTATTCTCCTTCAAGCCGCGCACGGATGCGACCCTGAGACTGAAAAAGATCGAGACATCCCGCTTCGTTGGGTATCTGCTGGAAATCCCGAATCCGAAGCGTATCGAAGTCGCTACGGCAGAAGATATCAATGAGAAGGGGGATACCACGTCCAGCATCGCGAAAAAGAACAATGCCGTAGCCGCCATCAATGGCGGCGGCTTCTATGATCCGAATGGCACCGGCATCGGACGGCTGCCTTACGGATTCATCCTGCATCAGGGCAAGTACCTCTTGGGCCAGCAGGTCGATGACAAGGAAAAAGTCGACTTCGTCGGCATGACGAAGAGCGGAAATCTGATCGCCGGGAACTATAATAAGAAAGAACTGCGCGACCTTGGCGCGATCGAAGGCCTGACCTTCGGCCCGCCGCTCATCATTAACGGACAGAAAGTCATCAAGAGCGGTGACGGCGGATGGGGGATCTCCCCACGCTCGGCCATCGGACAGAAGAAAGACGGCACGATGCTCTTCCTCGTCATCGACGGACGCCAGCCTGGCTACAGCATCGGCGCGACACTTGTCGATTCGCAGAATATCCTCTATGAAAACGGAGCCTACATCGCGGCCAATCTGGACGGCGGCTCTTCCACGACACTCTACTATAATGGCAAGGTGGTCAATAAGCCGGCCGATCTTCTGGGCGAGCGTATGATACCGACTGCATTTATCGTGAAATAAGGAGAACAGCGTGAAGAAAAAAATCGCACAGCTCATCATCTGCTTCCTCCTTGGCGCAGGACTGCAGGCAGGGGCCTACCTTTATATGGATCGCGTCCTTTTTGCTCCGCTCTCCTCGGGTGACTACGATATGTCTGACGTGAAGGATAAAGTTGCAGAGCAGGCGGAAAAGGAAGGCAAGAAACTCTATGCGAAAGTCAGCGTGAAGGGCAAAGCCTACTACTCGCATGACTATAAATATATGGCAGATGTGACTGCGGAGACCGTCACCATTTATAAAGCCGAAGACCTTGGAAATCCGCAGAAGGTAGACCTCAAGGGACAGGGCGTTTCCTTCTTCGAATGGATGCCGGATAGAAATCTGGCGCTCATGGCGCTCTATCCGATCCACTGGAAGGGCGGACGCTGGGATGTGACACTGGCGCGCTACAATCCGGAAGGCACCACACACGAGTCCGATGCACCGATCCGTGATCTACCAAGAAATGCAAAGATCGTGGACGTCGCCTACTCGACCGCGACGAATGCCGTCTACATGAAGATGGAAGTCGGCAAGGGACTCTACCGCATCTACCGCACGGATGCGAACTATGATACCCGCCGCATCTACGTCCAGACCTCGCACATCGGCAAGATGGCCGTCTACTATGATGCAGACCGCCTCTTCTATGATGACAGCCAGAAGGGCATCATGTACACCTTCAATGGCGATGACAGCTCGTGGCGCGTCATCTCTCCGCCAGGAGCCTACCGTCTGGTCGGCCTTGGGGATGATAAGACCATCTATGCCGCCAAGATCAACAGCAAAGGCGAAGTGACCGCTTACTATACAGGAAAACTCGGCGTCGGCTTCAAAGAAGTCAAAGCGCTGGAAGCACCTGTAGAATTTAACTCCATCACCGTCCATATGATCCGCGAAGCTGCCATGCACGCGGGGAAATAAAAAGCAGCGCTTCGGCGCTGCTTTTTGTGTGCGAGTGACTGGTCACTAAGAGACTAGGAGACGAGGAGACATCAGACTCCCGTATCGTCATTTCGAGCGTAAGCGAGAAATTTTTGTTATTCGCGGCGAGGGACTGACGCTTCCCCACATGTGCCGCGCATTTCTCCGCTTTCCTCATCTGTCTTTCATGCCGCCAGTGCCCTATCCGCCCCTGCGGGGCACCTTCCCCTAGAGGGG
>DLZS01000134.1:35295-35483 GCA_003447275.1 Dialister sp. | reverse complement strand
CCCTCACCCCTTCGGGGAGCTCCTCCGATGGGGTGCCAAGAACGTTCTGCCGCTTAACTTAATAGCATTCCTTAGAAGGGAAGGCTGCGATACGAGAATGCCATCTTCTAAAAAAGGCGGCGAAGCCGCCACCTCAATCCTGAACCTTGAACCCTGAACCTTGAACCCTGAACCTTGAACCCTGAACC
>DLZS01000134.1:26248-35060 GCA_003447275.1 Dialister sp. | reverse complement strand
ATGAATCTTCATTTCTTCACAGCTCCTATCCCCCTGATCGTACCTAAGGGATGTAGGCCCGGGTCGCATGGCCTAAGATGCATAAATGCAGATCCGTCAGAAGAGAGCGACCGATCGGAAGCACCCTTCTGTTTTCTGTAAATATATCGACCTCGGCTTCTTTGATGTCCTGCACCAGAGAAGCGAGTTTTTCTTCAGCACGTTCCCAGAAAGCAAGCAACTCCTTCGCCTGCTTTACATTAGAAGCCACTACGGCATGGACAGCAGCAGGATGCGTGATCTTCCTGTGCATAAAGAAAGCAAAGGCAGGCAGAGCCTCTCTATCCATGACGCGCTCCACATAGACGAGGCGCAGGATCATCAGCATGGCCGAGCAGCCGACGCCGAAGACCAGCCCGAGCCAGTAGGAGTCAGCGCCAAGACCGACCACATGGTCAAGGAAAAGGCTCATCGGGAAGCAGCCGCCCCAGTACGCAATGACCATCAGAACAAAGGAGACACGCGTATCCTTGAGACCGCGGAGGATCCCCTGGATCGGGGTGGAGATCGCATCAAAGAGCTGCCAGCCTGCACTATAGATCAGGAACTGTCCGGCAATGGAGGCGACGATCGCGTCGCTCGTATACACATTTCCGATGGAAGCGCGGAAAAGCACCGTCATCGCAGCCGTCATCGCTGCCCCGGAGAGGGCTACGACAAAGCCGGCCTTCTTGTAGCGGCGAGCGAGCGGGATATCATGCGCGCCGACAGCTGTCGCGATGAGGATGGTGAGTGCCATCGAGCAGGAGACGGGCAGCATGTAGACGAGAGAAGCAAAGTTATCCGCGATCTGGTAGGCAGCCAGCGTGTCCGTGCCATAACGGGCAAGAAATACGATGATGAGGCTGAAAAGGCTCATTTCCATGAAAATGGAAAGTCCGCTCGGCACACCAACGATCAGGTACTCCTTGACGTCAGAACGCTTCACGAGGATCGAATGGAATATCTCATGCCCCTTGAATGCAGAGGACTTCAGTACGACGATAAGGAAAAGAGCCAAAAGGAAACCATAGGTCAGCATCGTCGCAAGACCGGCACCGATCCCGCCCAGACGCGGCAGACCGAAATGCCCATAGATGAAAAGATAGTTGAATACAGCATTGACCGGCGGCGCCATCAGGAAGAGCTTCATGGAAGTCGACGTCGAGCCTGCCGTATCCGTCAGACAGCGAAGGGGGACGATCATGGAAATGAAGAAGACCACGCCCACCATCGTCATGAGATAGTAGCGCGCCACATATGCCACTTCCACTTCCAGCGTGAGCGACGTCAGAAGGTCATCGATGAAAAGTACATAGGCTGCCCCGAACAGGAAGGAGATCACAAGCCCGATCAGAAGTCCTGCGCGGACCACATAAGGAAGCCCTTCCGGCTTCTTTTCACCAAGAAGCGTCGCCATGAGCGGCGTTCCCGCCATGAGCAGTCCCACAATGGAGGCGAGGAGCGGATAGAAAAGTCCCGCGCCCACCGATACGCCTGCGAGGTCATCGCTTCCGGCATGCCCCGCCATGGTCGTATTGATAAAAGTGATGCCCGCTGTCGAGATCTGCGCGACCAGGATCGGCAGCATCACGGATAATAATTTCTTTATATCTTCGATTAAGGAGTACATCAAAGCTCACTCTCCAGAGATTTCATCAAAAAAAGACGCCCTGCGGCGTCTCTTTTCACTGTCAGAAAAGGATCCTCTGGCGCATTCAAAAGCCAAAGGCAGGCACGAAGTCCGCGCCCCACCGCCGCATGAAATAGAAAGAAGCGGCCCCATAAGGCAACGCTTCCGGTACGGCTGCTGCTTTTCCGATCCTTTTTTACTCTTTCAAGCCAAGCAAAAAACAGGTACGCAAAAAGATCAGAGAGCAGCAGATGCTCTCCATCCCCCCGCGCCGATGAAACCTCTGAAGAAAGAGGCAAAACGAGACAGAATCCGTTTGAAATTGGCATTGACACGGCACGGCACCAGAAGGTTCGCACCTTCTACATAGAAATAGGCCATGTAAAAGAGCAGGTACATGCTGCTGTACATCGTGAGATCCATCAGTTCATCGATCCCCATCATCGTTCTCGCCTCCTTTTATTTTTCTACTATAAAAAGCCCATCGGAAATGGACTTTTCAAAACTCTTGTGAGAAAAAGCAAAGTTTCCAAAATGCAATCCTGCATTTGTATATTTTATGCTTTTTAGTTTATGGTATTTTTGATACCTCTGTATAAATTATATCATTAGCTGAAAGAAAAAGCAAATGAGGGAAAACCGTCGTCAAGTCCGGCATGCTTTGGTGCCATTTTCATCAGTGCCAGTGATTAGGGATTAGGGATTAGAAATCCACAGTCACCTGTCACTCGTATTGCGCTTTCTAAAGAACCGGCATGTAAATCAACTTCCGAATCAAGTGAGGAGTGAGGAGTGGTAGCCAGCCAGAGTGTGAAGACAGTAGCCGCACAGGTCATGACCGGATCAAGCGTCGTCCCGAGGAACCCCAGCGCATACCCCACCGCTGAGATCGCGATCGCGGTATTCGCAAAGATCAGAGACACACCGTAGGTATAGTTGGCAAGGAAGTTGCCGGCTTTGCCGAAGGAGTATTCTGCGTAGCCGCCCATGCTGCCGCCTTTTTTACTGTACATGCCGCACTTGGCAAAGACGTAGACCAAGGCCATGGAGCCTACAGCCGTGACAAGCCAAGAAACGATAGAGAGTGCGCCCACCTGTGCCAGCTTCGACGGCAGCATGATGATGCCTGAGCCCATCATATTCACCGCAGTGAGGATGCTCAGCTGAAGGACGCTCATTTTATTTGCACTTTTGCTCATGATGGTCCCCTTATGTATTTGTCTGTGTCTCATTGATGGCGAGGAGAGCAATGCTTCCCGCTTCCCTTGCCGTCAACGAAGCGTTGCTTTATTTTTCAAATTCTTTCTTCAGAACATAGCCGTAAGCATGTTTCAGCCCGTCTTCACCGGTCTGTACATAGACGCCCTGGATTTCAGGAGCGAAGCCCGGGAGCTGGTTGATGCCTTCGACAAGGTCTAAGAAGTAAGTGACTGCGGTCTTGGACCAACGTTCACCCGGATGTACGCAGAGAACGCCTGGCGGATATGGAAGAGCGCCTTCAAGAGCGATGCGGCCTTCCGCTTCGGTGAGGTCGACAAGATCGCCGTGGCCTCTCATGTATTCGAACTGTGCGTCTCGCGGATTCATCACATATTCAGGGAAGTAGTCAACAAGGAAGAGCTGCTTCTGCAGGGTGGATACTTTGCGGTCTTTGTAGAAATCATGCATTTCCTGGCACAGACGGCGGATGGTGTATTCTCTGTATTTTTCTTCGTATGCGTTGTAAATGGACGGGAGTACTTCAGACATCGGAGCATCTTCGTCGATGAGCTGTTCGAAGCGGATGAGTTTCGCTACGAGGTCATCCATCTTGGTCGCGCTTTCTGCCGGAGTCATCAGGAAGAGGATGTCGTTCAGGTCGCATTTTTCCGGAATGATGCCGTTTTCACGCAGGTAGTTTGCGAGAATGTTGCCCGGGATACCGAATTTTTCATAGCCGCCATTTTCTACGTCGATGCCTTCGGTCACGAACTGCAGCTTCATCGGATCGATGAAGTACTGGCCCTTGCCGTAGCTATCGAAGCCATGCCATTTAGCGCCCGGTTCGAATGCCCAGTAATCCATGTCATTCGCCATCTGTTCGGTATTGCCCTCTTCCCACTTCTTGCCGTGGACCATCGGCGGTACGAGCGGGCGAATGTAGTGGCAGTTGCGAAGCACCTGTTTTCTGGTCTCGATCACGGTCTTTACAGCGTCGACCCAGAGCTTCTTG
This sequence comes from Dialister sp., assembly GCA_003447275.1. Taxonomy (GTDB): domain Bacteria; phylum Bacillota; class Negativicutes; order Veillonellales; family Dialisteraceae; genus Dialister. The sequence goes on along the minus strand of DLZS01000134.1, from coordinate 31,197 downwards.
CCGCCTTCGCCTTCATGCATCTTCGCATTGACATCGAGTGCTGCGAAGAGCTGGTAGAGCGGAGAGGTGGATGCATGCATCATGAATGCGTTGTTCACGCGCTTATGCGGTACGTAGCGATCCTGACCCTTGATGTGGGAGTCTTTCTTGTGGATCTGGGAGGTCATGGAGAAACCAGCCTGCTGTTTGTGGACGGACTGGCTGACGAAGATGCCCGGATCTTCCGGTCCGAGGTCGAGCAGCAGCGGGCTGCAGTCCTTCATCATCGGGATGAACTGTTCGTAGCCGACCCATGCGGAGTCGAAGAAGATGTAATCGCAGAGGTGACCGATCTTATCTACGACCTGACGAGCATTGTAGATGCAGCCGTCGTAGGTGCCGAGCTGGATGACTGCGAGGCGGATCGGGCGCTTTGCCTGTGCTTTCACCGGATCTTTTTCAGCGACGAGCTTTCTGATGTAGTCTTCATTGAAGCAGTGTTCCAGGATGCCGCCGATGGAGCCGAACGCATTTCTTGCGGTTTCCAGATAGACCGGGGTCGCGCCTGCCAGAACCAGTGCGCCATGGTCGATGGATTTATGGTTATTTCTATCGAAGAGAACGATATCGCCCGGTGTCAGGACTGCATTCAGAACCACCTTGTTCGAAGTGGAGGTGCCGTTCAGTACGAAGTAGGTCTTGTCTGCATTGTATACGCGGGCTGCGTGCTTCTGTGCTGCCAGTGCCGGACCTTCATGGATCAGAAGGTCGCCCATCGCTACGTCAGCGTTGCAGAGGTCAGCGCGGAAGGTATTCTCGCCGAAGAATTCATAGAATGCGCGTCCAGCCGGATGCTTGCGGAAGAAAGCACCGCCCTGATGGCCTGGGCAGTCGAACTGGGAGTAACCATTTTCGACATATTTCTTGAGGTCACGGAAGAATGGCGGCAGCACATCTTCTTCATAGTGAGCCGCAGCGCTCTCGATCTGGCGAGCGTAGAAATTATGATCGGTCTCATTGAGATCCATGACGCGGTATACCTTGGAAAGCAGTACGTCTTCTGTCAGGCCTTCGCCGGTCTTGATCATCAGCACCGGGATCTTGAAAGCGGCAATCATTTCCTTTTGAAGGACATCTTTGTCCTGATCCGTGATAACGACGGCAGCTACATCTGTGAAATCAGTGCGGGCGAGGTCAGCCTGCTCGCGGCCGGTGATAGCGCCGAAGATTTCCAGAGCTTTGTCAGTGTAAGCGATCTTTAACTTTTTCATGAGTAAATCCTCCATTTTTTTATCACTCTATGTCTCGAACTGTGCACGTTGTCCGGATGATTGCTTCATCTGTATACATCTTACTTGAAATTCTCTATTTCTTCCAATACTGAAACAGGCCGAAACGAAGAGAATTCACATTCCTATCACAAAAGGCATGGTGATGGGAGTGTATCCCCTATATCATAACAATTTTGATATAAGACGAAGTGGTTGGTGACTAGGAATTAGACTAAGAGGCTTAGAGACTTGCAGACATCAGATACCAGAAGTCTGAAGTCTGATGTCTGTTGTCTCCCAGTCTCTTAGTCTCCTTCATCAGAAGTACAAACAGCCATGCAAAAGCATGATTGCTTCTTTTATAACAGACTTGTTATGAAAAGTAAAAAGCCGCCGGAAACGGTTTCGTTTCCGGCGGCTTTGCCGGTATCATTCCATGGGATAGGTACTGTTTGCCGTAAAGCGGACATACTCCCAGAAGTGATCAATGAGGACTATCCGTTCCTATGTAAAACCGATATTGGCTCGTATTTTAGAGGGCATCGGCAGTGTGGGAACATCCCCTATGACGTCATACTTCCCTGCGATCAGGTACAAGACATGGCTGTTCGTCCCTTTGCCTATGCGCGTATAATAAATATATCCATTGGTTGAAAGAAAGGATGATCCTTATGACAGAAGAAATCAGAAATACACTCACCGAAGAAGTCAAGAAGCTCATCGCCGCTCCCTCTGCTTGCCCGGAAGCAAAGGCCGCTTGTGAAAAGTGGCTCGCTGCAGCCGGCACCGCTGACGAAGAAGCAGCCACGGCTATTCTGAAAAAGGAAGCCGAAGCAGACATCATGCCGATCGATGGCCTGATCGGCTTCGCCGGCTCCGACGCCGGCAAAGCACTCTTCGGGGAGGAAAGAGCCGCTGCCCTCCTCGCTCATGCGAAGGACATCAAGGAAAAGGGCGCTCGCTTCTGCGACTGCCCGGCCTGCAGCGCCTGCGCCGAGATCATAGGTACATTGAAATAATGGATCAGTCAAAAGAAAAACCAAGTGTGGCTCTCTATCCATTGCCTTTCGTAAGGAAATGCTGCTTTCCTCGCATTTGGTTTCCTTGAACAAAAAACTGTGGGCTTTCATTCGCAGGCTCGCAGTTTTTTTATTTCCCATCCTCCTCAGATATGCTATGATAAAGAAATCGTCTGTTTTCAGAAAACAGAATCCGCCAAAGCAATCTCTCATCATCAGTCACTAAGGAGCTACCCATGGAAACATTTCTTCAATATGCTGTCATCTGCCCGCTGGTCATGCTTGCGGGCTTCGTCGATGCCATCGCTGGAGGCGGCGGGCTGATTTCCCTGCCGGGCTATCTGCTCTCCGGCCTTCCCGTCCATAACGCCATTGCGACAAACAAGATGAGTTCGACGATGGGAACGGTGCTTGCGACATTCAAATTTGCCAAAAGCGGCTTCATCCCATGGAAGCTCTCGCTCTCCTGCGTGGTCTGCGCCTTCGCGGGTTCCTCGCTGGGCGCGAATCTTGCTCTCATGATGGATGCAAAGATTTTCATGACCTTCATGCTGATCGTCCTCCCCGCGACAGGGCTTTATCTCACACGCGGCAATGTGCTGGTCACTGAGAAATCACCGTACACATATAAGAAGACAGTCATCCTCAGCATGGTGACCGCCCTCTTCCTCGGCGTGTATGATGGCTTCTACGGCCCCGGCACCGGCACTTTCCTGCTGCTGCTTCTGACGGGCATCGCGCATCTTCCGCTGAAAGAGGCGAATGGTGTGACGAAGGTCATCAATTCGACGACGAATATTGCTGCGCTCTGCATCTTTCTCCTGCATGGCAAGGTCCTCTTCCCCTTGGGCATCATCGCCGGCCTCTTCGGAATGGCAGGCAACTACCTCGGCGCGCTCTACTTCGAGAAAGGCGGCGCGCGCAATGTGAAGCCGATCATTCTCTTCGTCCTTGCGATCTTCTTCTGCAAGCTCGTGTATGAAATGTATATCAAGTAAAAAAGCAGCCCAACGGCTGCTTTTTTTGTACCAGACACCACACGTCACATGCGCCATCTTTGCCAGATGCGTTCTATCTTTACGATTTCCTCTCTCGGAATCCGGCATTTTTCTGCCAGAAAGGGGTACTCCGCCTGAATGATTTCCTGCATGCGCTCGATTTCCTCGCGAGGGCATGCCACTTCATAGTAGGGAGCCGTCTCTATCACCGCCTGCAGGTCTGGTCTTCGGTTTCTCTCATCGATAGCCAGTGCGAAGTCTTTAGTATAGAAATTCGGATTGATATCATACGCCGGAGCGAGACGCCAACCTTTATCGGTCAACAGAAAGCCGTGATTTCTGAGGTGACAGTCCGTATTATTTACGAGTACGCTGAAAGTCACACGCCGCCACAGCTCCTGCAGGTCATTTCTGGCATCACAGCTGAGGGAGCTGATACATTCCGCAATATCCAAAAAAGAAGCATCATCTCCATCCTGCTTGCCGACCATCGTCATCGCAGAAGCGAAATGAATCCGCGCATCCTGTTCACGGTCAAAGCGTTTCGTGAGATAGCAGCTCCGATTTCCTATCATTTCCAGCTTCGCCTCTGCCATATGAAGGCCGCACTTCTCCCCCAGCTCATGAGTCAGATACTCCCAGCTTTCCGTGTGCTCCCTGTCCCGATCGGATTGAAACTTGGCAATCCAGATTTCGCCTGCTTCGTCGATGACATTCATTTTCGGGCGGGCACCGCCCAAGGAGGAACCAATGGAAATCAAATCCTGAAAATCGGTATTCTGTAAAACAGCGCCTGCCCGCTCGAAAGCGTGAGCGCAGTCTTCCAGCGCCCGAAGGCTCGTCAGCGGTGGTACCCGCCGTTTGTCGTGAGAAATATATGCGCTGCCATCATAGATACGAATACCGCCCATCCGTACATCATCCTCCACGCCGAGCAGGAAATCGCAGGCATCGAGCTCTCTTGGAGATCTCCCTTCCCTTTCGGCCATCTCTTGTTCTTTTCGCTTCAGAAGCTCCCGTCCCCATCGGTCCGGTGAAGCATCTTCCAAAAAGCCAAACAGGCCCGCTTCTGCATACTGCCGCCCGGGAAAAGGAAACAGCTCTGGGTCCAGCATAAAGCCCGGGTGCTTCTCCAGCCAGTCTTCCTCATACTCGAACGCAATCATCTGCCCCCGCCGGTCATGGCTGATGATGAGGCGTCCAATGCAGTGTCCTTCCTCCCAGGCGGCGTGCAATTCATAACTTTTTTCGTCTTTCATTCAGTTCCCTTTCACTTATACTTCAACAGCTCATCATCCTGCAGCATGCGTCCCAACGGGTCATCTGCCAGGAAATTGTCCAGTTCCTTCACCATCCCGATCGCCATCAGCACATTGACATAGATGCCAATCGCTACAGAAGGCGAGCCCTTCTCTACCTCGCGCACAGAGAAACGCGAAATCTTCGCACGCTCTGCCACCATCTCTATTGTGAGTTTCCGGCGAAGCCGCGCCAGTTTGATGCGGTGTCCCAAGTCTTCTAATTTTTTCTGTACCTGTGGATACAGAATGACTTTTCCTCTTCCCATGTTGTTATTTACCTACATTTCTGACTATAATGTTGTTATTTACCTACATTATAGTCAACATCGAAGATAAAGTCTAGGGAAACACTGATTCAATCGTTGTCAGATTTTACTCTTG
>DLZS01000134.1:16968-26035 GCA_003447275.1 Dialister sp. | reverse complement strand
TTTACTCTTGAATTTTTATACATGACAAAGAATAACCCGACGCGAATAGCGAGCTATTGAAGGAAGGAACTCCCCTAGTCACCAGTCACTAAAAAAAGCACGCTCCTTTCGGAGCATGCTTTTTATTTTGCCAATATCATTCGCCCATTTCGGTGAGGACATGTGCGCAGCGAGCGCAGACGCCCGGGTGCTTCGGATCGGCATCCACATCCGCCGAGCGTTTCCAGCAGCGTTCGCACTTGGCGAGCGTGCAGACAGCAACAGATGCTTTCACCGTGCCTTCTTCATTCGAAGCAGCATTTTCCGGAGCCGTTGCTGTACCTTCTACGATGTGCGTCTGGGACACGAGGAGGAAGTCTGCGAGTTCTTTTTCCATCGCTTTGACGATGTCATAGGCTTCGCCGTCCGCATAAACGGTGACTTCCGCATCGAGCGGATGGCCGATGACCTTCGCCTGACGGGCTTCTTCAAGTGCCTTCATAGCGACGCTTCTCACAGCGAGGCGCTTCTTCCATTTTTCATCGAGTGCTTTGTCAAGGTATGCTTCATTGACCTTCGGCATATCGGACATATGGACAGACCATTCTCTTTCTTCCTTATTGGGAAGAGCCTGCCATACTTCTTCGGAGGTGAAGCAGAGGACCGGAGCGACGAGGCGGACCAGCGTAGTCAGGATCTCATACATCGCGGTCTGTGCGCTTCTTCTCAGCTTGGAGTCAGCCTTTTCCGTATAGAGGCGGTCTTTCAGGATATCGAGATAGATCGCAGAGAGATCGACGGTGCAGAAGTTGTGGACAGCGTGGTACATGACATGGAATTCATAGTCATCATAGGCTTTGAGGACAGTCTCCTTGACCTGTTCCATGCGCAGCAGTGCCCAGCGGTCGAGTTCTTCCATATCTGCGTAAGCGACGGAGTCGGTCTTCGGATCGAAGTCGGACAGATTGCCGAGCAGGTAGCGGAATGTATTTCTGATCTTTCTGTAGACGTCGCTCATGGACTTCACGATCTTGTCAGACAGACGGACATCGCCCTGGTAGTCGACAGAGGAGATCCAGAGTCTCATGACATCAGCGCCGTATTTGTTGATGACATCCTGCGGAGCGACGACATTGCCGACGGACTTACTCATCTTTCTGCCTTCGCCGTCCATGGTGAAGCCATGGGTGAGGACGGCCTTGTATGGCGCATGGCCATTGACAGCGACAGAAGTCAGAAGAGAGGAGTGGAACCAGCCGCGGTGCTGGTCAGAACCTTCGAGATAGAGATCGCACGGATAGGACATATCCTTCCAGGACTCTTCATGCGGATAGCGGAGGACGCCGTTCCATGTGGAGCCGGAGTCGAACCATACGTCCATGATGTCTTTTTCTTTATGGAAATGTGTGCCGCCGCAGTGCGGGCATTTGAATCCTTCCGGCAGAAGTTCTTCTGCGGAATGCGCCCACCATGCATCGGTACCCTCTTTTTCGACGATCTCTTCGACCTTCTTCATGGTTTCCGGCGTGATGATCCACTTGCCACAGTCATCGCAGTAGAAAGCCGGGATCGGAACGCCCCAAGAGCGCTGGCGGGAGATGCACCAGTCCTGACGGTCACGGATCATGTTGTAGAGACGGTCATGGCCCCAGGATGGGATGAAACGGGTGTCATCGACGGCTTTCAGTGCCTTGTCGCGGAAATCATTGATAGAAGCGAACCACTGATCGGTCGCTCTGTAGATGACCGGCTGCTTGCAGCGCCAGCAGTGCGCGTACTGATGGTGCAGGGATTTCTTGCCGAGGAGTCTGCCTTCATGCGCGAGGGTAGAGATCACCGGGCCTTCCGCTTCCCAGATGGTCTTACCGACGAGGAATTCGCCGGCTTCTGCCGTCATGTGGCCTTTTTCATCGACCGGGCAGACGATCGGCTGGTGGAGCTTGCCGGCATTTTCATAGGTCTTGTAGACTTCGAAGTCGTCGACGCCGTGTCCCGGTGCGGTATGAACGCAGCCGGTGCCGGCATCCAGCGTGACATGGTTGCCTTCCAGAACATAGATGGTGCGGTCGCCGTAGGTTTCCGGAGCGAAATGAGCCAGCGGGTGTTCGAATTTCGCAAGGTCAAGTTCAGAGCCCAGCATTTCACGGCCGACAAATTCATAGTCTTCGACTTTGCAGTCGGAAAGGGATGCCGGAGCGAGCTCCTTATTCATAAGATAGTATTCATCAGCAGCCTTGTTGTGTACCCAGACATAGGTGAATTTCGGATTCACGCTGATGTAGCAGGAAGCCGGGATGGTCCACGGGGTGGTGGTCCAGATGACGGCAAAGACCTTGCTCGGATCTACGCCTTCCGGCTGGAGGCCATGGACGTCGATCATCGGGTATTTGACATAGATGGACGGAGACTTTCTGTCCTTGTATTCGATCTCTGCTTCGGCCAGTGCCGTCTCGCAGTGGGTGCACCAGTAAACGGCCTTCTTGCCCTTGTAGATGTAGCCCTTGTTCGCCATTTCGCCGAAAACTTCCAGTTCCTTCGCTTCCAGATGCGGGTCGAAGGTGACATAGCGATGTGCGAAATCGCCAACAACGCCCATACGGATGAAGTCTTCCTTCTGGATCTCGATCCATTTCTTCGCATAAGCGAGACACTTCTTGCGGAGTTCCAGCGGGGTCATGTTCGCGCGATCTTCGCCGGAGTCCTTGAGTACGGCGTATTCGATCGGCAGACCATGGGTATCCCAGCCCGGTACATAGATGGCTTCATTGCCAGCCATGTGGTGGTATCTGACGATGATATCCTTCAGTGTCTTATTCAGCGCATGACCGATGTGGATCTTGCCGTTTGCATAAGGCGGGCCATCGTGCAGTACGAAGGTCGGTGCGCCTTCCTTTTTTCTCTTTTCGATTCTCTTTTCATACAAATGATTCTGCTGCCAGAATTCTACGAAGCCCGGTTCCTTTTTCGGAAGGTTGCCGCGCATCGGGAATTCAGTTTCCGGTAAGTGCAGGGTCTTGCTGTAGTCCATGACGAATTTCCTCCTGGGGTCATACAAATGACCGAAATAAAAAATTCCCGCCCGATAAGGGGCGAGAATTGATTTCCCGTGGTACCACCCTCATGACCTTTTGGCCACTCGGTACAATTAACGATGTCCCGTCGGGGCTTTTCTTCCCCGCAGCTCTGAAGTGATCCATCCGCAGCCCCAACGCTCTCCTCCCACCATCGGAAAGCTCTCTGTGCATGAGGTCCATGCGAAACGTCTTCATCCTTGCCTTTACATAACTTTTGTTATTATAGGCTGATTGGAAAGGCAAGTCAAGAGGGAGTTTTTTTGGTTAGCCCGTGGGACGTACTGCCCTTTGATTGTGAATGAAAGTTCTGCTCGAATGAGGAATTAGGAATGAAGGTGGCGGCTTCGCCGCAAATATATATAGGCGATGCCCTAAAGTGGTATTCAAGTCACCAGTCACTAGTCACTTGAGCCGTCTAATCCCTAATCCCTAGCCACTTATCCCTGCTTTCAAACTTCAGGTTTTAGGGTTATCCCCAGCGCGGCGCCCCATTGACTGCGAGGGAAGAGGGGAGCAGGTTCTATGGGTTCAACGGGTTCAACAGGGGCGGTGCAGCGCATAAAAACAGGAAAGCGCCGCAGAATTTTGGTAGCGCTTCGCGCGTATCGTCATCTCGAGCGAAGTCGAGAGATCTTCCTTGCAGAACAGTCAACGTGCTAAATGCGCTACTTCAATCACTGCTTTCTTCTAATCCCTAGCCGCTTATCCCAGCTTTCAAACTTCAGAGTTCAGGGTTAGCCCCTCGGGCGTGTTGCCCTTTGATTGCGTCCGAAAGAGGTTCAGCGGGTTCTGTGGGTTCTACGGATTCAAAGGGGGTGTGCTATAGAAGCGCCGCAGAGTATAAATAGAGCAATGCCCGAAAGTCTGCGGATAGCAGGTTTCCAGTTTTGATCTTTCTAATCATTGCCCACCTAACCGCGAATGACAAAGATTTCTCGCTTTCGCTCGAAATGACGATACGAGAGTCTCCTAGTCACCAGTCACCAGTCACTCATCCCTGCTTTCAACCGTGAACCCATCAACCTGAACCCGAAACCTTTTCATTCAAAAAAGGAGAGCTTCTCGCGCCGTCCTCTCACCCACGGGTGATTCGCACGGCGGTGGCGGATGCGGCGGCGCGCCCAAGGTGAGATCTCGCGGCGCAGGACGCCGCCGATCTCCTCTTTATGAAGTCTATCTACCGAAGACGCCGGCTCAGTCTTTTTTAGGAGCTTCCTGAGCGGTGCCACCAGTTTCTTCAGCTGTTCCAGGATTTTCACCGGGATTTCCTTCTTTCTTGGCTTCTGCCTGCTTCTTGGCTGCACGTTCTTCGATCTTAGCCTTGTATTCGCTGGCGGTCTGCTTGAGGCTTTCTTTCGCTTCTGCGGCCCTGGCCTGGGCGGCTTCTTTGTATTCTGCCGCCTGCGTTTTTACTTTTTCAGAAAATTCCTGAGCAGAGGCTTTTGCCATTTCTGCCTGCTCTTCCGCCTGCTTTCTGAATTCTTCGGCCTGGATCTTCAGCTTATTCGCCTGGATCTTCGCTTCCTGCATCTGGACGCGTGCCTGCGCTTTCAGTTTTTCGGACTTGAGCTTCATCTGCTGGGACTGGACTTCGGACTGGCGCTTCATCTCTTCCCGCTTCTGCTGGAGCACTTCCATCTGGTCCTTGGCCTGCGCTTTCACGGCCTCCGCCTTCTTCGCCGCATCCTTCTTGAATTCTCTCGACTTGATGCGCGCGATAGCCTGCAGATCCTTGGCGGCCTTTTCTGCCGTTTCCTGTGCGATCTCCGAAGCACCGAGTGCGGTGTACTTCGCCTTCTCGATCTGTTCATCGGTCACGCCGACTTTTTTCAGGGCAGAGAGGAATTTATCGCCGAGCACCGTGACGGATTCCGAAAGCTGATCGGCCAGTTCATTCATCTTGGCATGTGCCTTTTCCGGGTACACGTCCTCCCAATTCTTTTTCAATTCCTTGGTGAAATCTCTCTTCTCATCTCCGAGCGGTTCGTCTTTCTTCGGATTTTCTTCGAGTTCCTTTTCTTCAGACGCAGCCAACGCCTTTTCTTCTTCAAAAACAGCGCGATACGGGCGGGTATCGTCCGGCATGCCGTCTTTGATCCAGCGCTGCGCGGCCTTGCCGACGCCATAGGTGACGGTGACGCCGATCGGGATCTGCATGATGGAGATCGGGATCAGTGTCGCAAGCGTCGTGCCAATGACTGTCCCGCCAAGCGAACCGATGAAGGAAAGGATCGCGGTCTGGTTCACTTCGACATCATACACCTTTGCGACCTTCGCGATCATGTAGACTTCATTAGCGACCAGAGCGACTGTCCCGAGGACAGGAGCCGCCACGATCACGCCGGCGCGTCCTGCCGCCCAGCGGATGAGGCTCTCGGCTTCTTCATCCCGGTTATCAATGATACGGATCTCTACATCAGCTTCCGGAGAATCGACATGGGCTTCTTCCTTTGCTCGGGCGATTGCCGGTACTTCAGCGGCTTTCTTCTCTGCCGGCAGCTGCGATTCCTTCACGACAGGAGCATTCTCTGCACGGACAACCGGTGTCTTTTCCATTTCTTCACTCATAAGTCCCTCCTTCTCCGGCCTTCCCGGATTTTCTAGTTTAATTTACAAGGATCAGGCTGTCTTTATTATAACGTATTTCGCTGGGAGTGGGTAGTAGGAAGGTTCGGGGTTAGCCCTTGGGCGGGGCCTCCTTTGATGGTGGATGAAAGCTTTGCTAGAATGAGAAATTAGAAATGTGAAATGAGAAATGGTGGTGCGGCACAAAAATAATGAAGCGCCGCAGAATTTTGATAACGCTTCGCGCCGTCATCATCGGAAGCGCAGCCGAGAGTCTTTCTTGCACTACTGTCAGTATCACATAGACACCGGTACGGAAACAACGCCTTGGTGCTACGTATTTCTGCTTTCACACATTCTTCGTTTAGCGGTCTGCAAAAAAGATTTCTCGCTTCGCTCGAAATGACGATATGGTAGTCTGATGTCTCCTAGTCCCCAGTCACTAGTCACTAGCCACAAGTCACCAGTCTGTCAGTCCGCCATCGACAGGGATCACCGCCCCTGTCATGAAGGAGGATCTCTCGGAGATCAAAAATGCGATCACTTCGCCCACCTCAGATGCTTTCGCGATGCGCCCCAGGGGATACCACTCTGCCATTTCCTCTCGGCTGCCGCCGTAGGCTGCCAGCTGCCTTTCAAGCAGCGGTGTATCGACATCCCCCGGACAGACGACATTCGCACGGATCTCATCGACAGCAAGCTCTAAGGCCAGCGAGCGTGTGAACGCTGTGAGCGCCCCCTTGGTCGCACTGTAAAGGCTGCACTGCACATTGCCCTCAAGTGCGGCATCCGAGGCCACGGAGACGATGCTCCCCTTTGCGCCGCGCATCCGGGGGATCACCGCACGGGCGAGCTTCATCGCACCGAATACATTCACGGAGAAGAACTCCTCGATGTCTGCGTCCGTCGTATTTTCCAGAAGCTGCTCTCCATAGATACCAGCGGACAGCACCAGGCCATGGATCTTCCCAAGACGAGAAGCAGCCTCTGCGGCCGCATTACACTCCTCCGTCTTCGTCACATCGCAGCGGATGAAATGAGAGCCGGAGACTGCCTCAAGGGCGGCGCTGCCACGCTCTTCGTCTCGCCCGAGAAGGATCGGTTCATAGCCGTCACGAGAAAGTATCTTCGCCGCCGCCAGCCCGATGCCGGACGTGCCGCCGGAAATGAGGACGAGATTTCGTGTATCTGACATAGCGTATGCTCCTTTGTATGGAAAATATTTTTTGAGGTGGGCAATGGGTTCTATGGGTTCTATGGGTTCTATGGGTTCTATGGGGAAGGTGGCGGCTTCGCCGCGAGTATATATGGGGCGATGCCCCAAAGTAGTATGCAAGTCCCAAGTCAGTTGAGGCTCCTAATCCCTAGTCCCTAATCCTTGGTTACTTTTTCAACGACGACAGGTACACGAACTCGATCCCCTGTGCCTTGAGCTTCGGTACCATCTGGCGGAAGGCTTCGGCAGTGTGTGGACGGCAGTGGCCGATGATGATATACGTGCCCTTTTTCTTCGCACGATCGGCGCCCTCCTGGATCATCGCACAGATGTCAGAGACGGAGGCCGAATTATCGACGAAGAGATCATTTCTCACGTAGGGCACGCCGTATGTCTTTGCCGCCTTGTCCGCAGCCGTCGTGCTGTTTGTGTGGCTGTCGAAGAAGAAGAGCCCGCGATGGTGGAGCTCATTCATGACGATATCCATGGTCCTTGCGTCGATGGTAGCCTTCGATCCTTGATGGTTATTGATGCCGATGGCTTCCGGCAGCTGAGAAAGCGAGTCCCTCAGCATCTGCCGGATGTCCGCATCGCTCATGGACGTCAAGATGACCTTCGGCTCCATGCCGATGCCAGAGACGGACTCCATGGGCTGATGGAGAATCACGGGAAGTCCGTGCGCGCGCCACGAGAGTGCGGCATCTCTTGTATGCACCTGATCCGGCATGACGGCCAGCGTGAGCGGGATGCCCATCTGTTCATAGATATGCTGGGAGTCCAGATCGCGCCCCGCATCATCGATGACGATGGCGAGGCGGCCGGTCACTTGCCCGCCGGCGTTTTCTTTCGGCGGCAAGATGGATGCCGCTTTGGCCGGCAATGCTTTTTCGGAGCTGCCATTCGCACGGGCTTCACTCTTGCCGGACTTTGCAGGTGCTGCTTTTGCGGACTCCGTCTTCTTTACGGAGGATGGAGCCGGCGCAGATTTCCTCTCACGAGAGTCTGCACTCTCTGGCCTTTCCGAAGAAGCGGAAGCCACGACCGTTTCTTTCGCCGGTGTTTCCGCCTTCGGCTCCTCTTTGCCTGTGATCTTGGAAACGACACGGCTGATGCTGAAGACCTCCTTCTCTGGCTCCGGCTCTCTCGCCTCATCCTCTTTCATGCGCTCTGTCTTCCCGTCAGCTTTCGTGACTTCGGCGGCCTTCGGCGTATCCTCATCGTCCGCTTTGGCTTCGACGACGACGGTTTTATTGATGATATCCTTGATCTTTTCTTTCACGCTCTCGGGCGTCCCCTGGTCTTCCTTCGGGACGAGCCCCTGCATTTCCTTGTCATTGAAAATATGACGGATCGCCGTCACCTGATCCGCATTGTCCGCCGTCGGTGCGTTCGTCATCCGGTCTGTCATATATGCCGAGCCCACCACGAGGCTGATAAAGAAGAGAAGGACCAGAAATGGATGTCCATTGCTCTTTTTCGTTGCTCTTTTTCTTCTGATTGCCATGAAGATCTCCTTTGGGAAATGGTCAAATCGATTTCGTCTCTATGGCTTTAGTATAAAGGTTCAAGGTTCCGGGTTCAAGCTCAGCTCATATCGTAGGTATCTTCTTTGGCGTTCTCAAAAAGAGACAAATCTCTTAAAGGCAGGGAGACGGGGAGAGTCGAAGACTTTACCCCAAAGACTTCAGACCTCTAACGTCTCCCAGTCTCCTTCTCTCCATAAAAAAAGAGCCCGAAGGCTCTTTTTTTATTTCCGATTTCTCCACACATGCCACGCAGAAAGGACGAAGCAGAGTGTCACCATGCCCGCCGTCACCAGTGTCATGGCATCATCATGGCTTCGCGTCCGCCAGAGGGCAAACGCTGTGAGGATCGCAAGGAAAAGAAGTTTGATGGTATTCGTCATAGGGAACTCCAAAGAATAGTGACTTGGGACTGGGTTCTATAGGTTCAAGAGGTTCAAAGGGGTTGGTTCGGCGCAAACATAACGAAGCACCGCAGATTTTTGATAGCGTTTCGCGCCGTCGTCATCAAAAGCGTTGGCGAGAGATCTCTATGGCACACTACGGTAAGTATCATCGCATAGGCACTGGCAGGGAACCTACGCCTTGGTGCTAGGTATTTCTACTTTCATACATACATCGTTTATCGGACTGCACGGGAAACGCTGATTAAATCACAGAGTCAGATTTCACAAGAATTTTTATACATGACTTCGTCATAGCCTTCCTTA
>DLZS01000134.1:7174-16717 GCA_003447275.1 Dialister sp. | reverse complement strand
TATTCGCGTCAGGTTATTCCTCGTCATGTATAAAAATTCAAGAGTAAAATCTGACAACGATTTAATCAGTGTTTCCCTAGAAAGATTTCTCGCTACGCTCGAAATGACGATACGAGAGAGTCTGATGTCTCTCAGTCACCCGTGACTAGTCACTCAAGGCTCCTAATCCCTAGCCACTAATCCCTAATCCCTGCTTTCAAACTTTTGTCATGTAACATGCGTATTGTCCCCCCTTTCCTCCGGAAAGGGGCTCTCCGTGCGCGTTCTCCGATCCTGAAACCTGTCAACCTGAACCCAACAACCTTATCTATTCCGCTCTCTCCAGCATGAGCTTCAGATCTTCCTTATGGAAGGACTTGATCTCCGGTTTCTCTTCAAGCATAGCAAGGACATAGGCGAGTGCCGCTTCGACGCCGACCTTGAGACCGCTCTCATCAATATCAAATTCCGGCGTATGGTGGTTCGCCCCGGTGCCCAGCGCTTCATTTTTCACGCCGGTGAAGGTGAAGATGCCCGGATAGGTGGACTCGGTGATGGCAAAGGTCTCCGAAGCCATCCATGGATCGGTGTCTTCCATGACATCACCCACACGCTCGGCGATGGCTTTCCGCGCAAGGTCTACACACTCTTTATTATTGGCCGTGACAGGGAAGTACTGGTCTTCCATGATCTCTGCCGTGCAGCCGTAGTTGTCGCAGATGTCCTTGAGCAGCTTCCAGAAATCCTCACGGAAGGAAAGCCCGTCTTCATTCACAAAGCAGCGCGCTGTACCGGCGAAAGTGAGCTCGTCAGGGATGACATTCGGCGTGTCACCCGCCTGCACCATACCGAAGGAATAGGTGAGACAGTTTCTCGGACTGACCTTCCGCATGCGGTAAGACTGAAGCGCCATGTAGAAAGTATTAAAGCAGTCGATCGGGCTGATGGCAAGGCTCGGCATGGAGCCATGTCCGCTCTTGCCATGGATCTTTACACGGTAGAAGAAGGCACCTGCCAGTACACCATCATACATGACCGCGACCTTGCCCGCAGGCAGGCAGTACATCATATGCGTGCCATAGCAGGCATCCACGTGGATCTTCTTCTCGTCCAGATAAGACAGCAGATGACCGACACCACGCTCTCCCATTTCCTCTGCTTCTTCGAACATGAGAAGTACCTTTCCTTCCCATTCGTCCTTGTGTGCTGCAAGGATCTTCGCCGCGGTGAGGAGCATCGCCATGTGTCCGTCATGCCCGCAGGCATGAGAGACACCGTGATTCTTCGAGAGGCACGCCTTTTCGCATGCAAGATTCTTCGGGTTCTCTTCGATCGGCAGCGCATCGATATCGGCTCGCATCAGGACCGTCCAGCCATCCTTCCCGCTGTCGATCATGCCGAAGACACCGCCGCGCGGTACGCGGACGGTGGAAATCCCCCAGCCATGGAGTGTCTTTTCGATGAAGTCCATGGTCTGGAATTCCTGCTGCGACAGCTCCGGATTTTCATGGAAATGACGGCGAAGAGAAATGAGAAAGCTCTCCTCGGCTTCGACTGTTTTCTTTATATCCATTATAATCAGCTCCTTGTAGATAGTCGGCAGAGATTCTGCCGCATGTCTTTCATTATACATGTCTTTCATTATAGAAATGGGAAAGATACGTGTCAAATGATATAGGGAAAAGATTCAAGGGGTTCAACGGGTTCAGCAGGTTCAACGGGGATGGTGCGGCGCTTTTCGTCATCCTGAGCGGAGAAAAAAGCTGTATGTTAGGGAAACGCTTATCTGAATAATGGCAGCTGAGTCGAAGGATCTAAGCGCCGCGGAGTATCAATAGTGGCAATGCCCGAAGGTTTCTTTGAGAACAGGTTTCCCGTTTTGAGCTTTCCAAACATCGACTGCCTGACCGCGAATGACAAAGATTTCTCGCTTCGCTCGAAATGACGATACGAGAGAATCAGCAGTCGCTCGAGACTCCTAATCCCCAATCCCTAGTCACTAGTCCCAGTCACTCCTAATCCCTAGCTACTAGTCCCCAGTCACTAGTCACTCCACTTCTCCCAGCGAAGGCATCGCAGGGATCGCGCCGGCTCTGGTCGTCGATAGGCTGGCGGCGCGGTTCGCGAAGGTAAGGATAGCTTCGAGGCGCGCTGTCGAAAGCTGGCTGAGATCTTCGCGGCAGAGTTTCGAAAGGGCTGCGCCGAAGAAGGTGTCTCCCGCGCCATTCGTATCGACGGCTTTCGCAGGGACGCCCGGGACGCGGCCGGTCAGATGCCCGAGCCGATAGAAGCAGCCTGCCTCCCCGAGCGTCACAAGGATGAGGGAAATGCCCTTCTCCATCAGGTGCCTGCTGCCTTCTTCCCAGTCTTCCGATCCAGAAAGGAGCGGCAGTTCTTCTTCGGACACCTTGAGAATATCCACGAGCGGCAGCGGCTGGCACATCGCGATGATGGCCTCTCGCGGATCATTCCAGAGGCGGGCGCGGTAGTTCGGATCATAAGTGATGACCGCGCCATAGGATTTCGCGCGGCGGATGGCAGAGAGCACGCTGCCGCGGGCCGGCTCCGCCGTCAGAGACACCGAGCCGAAATGCACCATGTGCGCCTTTCTCAGAAGGAAATCCTGGATTTCCTCTTCCGTAAGCATGGTATCCGCATGGGATTTCCGATAAAATGTGAAGCTCCGTTCCCCGTCTGCATCGATCGAGACGACGGCAAGGCTCGTCGGGTGCTTGGTATCGACGGCAAGCGCAGACACGTCGACGCCATCCTTTCTGAGAACGTCCGTCAGGTAGCG
The DNA here is from genome assembly GCA_003447275.1 of Dialister sp. Lineage (GTDB taxonomy): Bacteria > Bacillota > Negativicutes > Veillonellales > Dialisteraceae > Dialister. The sequence continues at coordinate 13,941 of DLZS01000134.1, read as the reverse complement.
TCCGAAGGCATCGTCCCCGACTTTGCCGATGAAGGCCGTCCTCGCCCCGAGCCTCGCTGCTGCGACAGAGAGATTCGCCGGCGCGCCGCCCGGATTTGCCGCATAGAGCGGCACGCCCTCCGCATTCACTCCGGTCTGCGTGAGGTCGATCAGTATTTCTCCAATGGATAAAATGTCCATGATACGTTCCTTTCGGGAAAATGGTTGGCAGGGATTAGTAGCTAGTAGCTAGTGACTGGTGACTGGTGACTAGTAGCTAGTGGCTAGGGATTAGGGATTAGGAGACATCAGATATCAGACGCCAGACATCTGACTTCTATCCTCCAGCCTTCGGGCATCGCCACATATATATTCGCGGCGAAGCCGCCACCTTCATTCCTAATTCCTAATTCCTAATTCAAGCAAAGCTTTCCATTCAGGGTCATCAAGGGGCGGCCCTCCCCAGAGGCTAACTCGTTGAACCCATAGAACCTATCGAACCTACTACACCTATTCCAATCAAAAATCCGAACCCTTCTTCCAGAAAGGTTCGGATCATTTGGTGCCGGAGGCGGGACTTGAACCCGCACGATGTCGCCATCGCCAGATTTTGAGTCTGGTGCGTCTGCCATTCCGCCACTCCGGCATATCGATAGTATGTATTGTAGCATACCTATCGATAGTGCGTCAATAATAAGTGAGAAGTCAGAAGCATGAAGTGGTGGCACACGCCATGGAAGCATTGAACAACACTATGCCATACCAGCCACCAGTCACTAGTCACTAGTCACTAGTCACTTTTCAATGCCTTCAAACGTATAGTCCTTATCCTCGACCGCTTTCTTGATGTCTGCGTCAGGGATTTCTTTGGAAAGTGTCAGGACAGCCGTGCCTGTCTCATGAGAGACTTCTGCTTTTTCGACGCCGTCCAGTGCTTCCAGCGCTTTCTTCACTGCCATTTCGCAGTGACCGCACATCATGCCTTTGATTTTGACTGTTTCTTTCATTTCGTTTTCCTCCTTTGGAAATTGAATTGCTTGGTATGTATAGTCTGCCGCCGCCAGAACCTTCCTGAGGTCGGCTTCCCGAGGCAGCAGGGTGTAACGGATCTTAGCCTCCCCCGTCTTCGCATCAGCTTTCAGGCAGGTGACAGAGGGGAGCGTCTCCAGTGCTTTCTTCACATGCGCTTCGCAGTTCTCACACATCATGCCTTCGACATGGATGATAGCGCAGCGGGGGCTTTCCTCCTTTACGGGAGCAGCTTCGTTTTCCCTGACGCTGACGCGATGACGGATCGGCTTGTCATGAGTTGCATCATGGATGTTCACGCGGGTGAGCCGGAGCGCATTCAGGCACACACTGAGGCTCGAGAGCGACATCGCTGCCGCCGCCCACATGGGCTCTAAGGAGATCCCCGGATACAGACCCGCTGCCATGGGGATCAAAAGCGCATTGTAGGCGAAAGCCCAGAAGAGATTCTCGTGGATATTTCGCAGTGTCTTCCTTGAAAGGCGGATGGCTGCCGTCGCGTCCGTCAGGCGCGAATTCATGAGTACCACATCGGCGGAGTCGATCGCGACGTCAGTCCCGTGTCCGATCGCCATACCGACGTCGGCACGTGTGAGAGCAGGCGCGTCATTGATGCCGTCGCCGATCATGAGGACATGCCCGCGCTCTGCCAGCTTCCTGACAGCCGCTTCCTTCCCTTCCGGGAGGACCCCCGATAGGATGGTATCGACGCCGGCTGCCTCTCCGATGGCACGAGCCGTCTTTTCATTGTCTCCCGTCAGCATGACGACCTCGATGCCCATCGCGTGCAACTCCTGCACGGCCTTGGCCGAATCCTTCCGGAGAACATCTGCGACAGCGATGAGCCCGAGAAGTATACCGTCCTTCATAAAAAGAAGCGGCGTCTTCCCTTCTTCGGAGAGTGCGTCCGCACGGGCGCGAAGAGAAGTCGTATCTGTCAGAGACGTGATGTAGGCAAGGGAACCGCCAAAGAGCGTTTCCCCCTGCTGCTTGCCTGTGAGACCCTTTCCCGGAAGGATGAGAAGATCCGTGATCTCTTCTGCTTTGATCCCTCTCTCTTCCGCAAGATCGGCGATGGCGCGTGCGAGCGGATGCTCCGATCTCCGTTCCAGCGCATACGCTGCCTGAAGAAGCTCCTCCTCCGAAACACCGTCCTTGGGTACGATGTCTGTCACGCGGGGGGCGCCCTCAGTGAGCGTCCCTGTCTTATCGAGCGCCGCGATCTCTATACGACCCGTCATTTCCATCGCTTCACTCGTCTTGAAAAGGATGCCATTCTTCGCGCCCAGACCATTTCCCACCATGATCGTGACCGGCGTGGCAAGTCCAAGCGCACAGGGGCAGGAGATCACGAGGACGGTGATGGCATAGGTCAGGGCCTCCTGCACGCTGCTTCCCCATGCCAGATGCACCGCGAAGACGAGGGCAGCGATGCCAATAACCGCAGGCACAAAGACGGCGGAGACCTTGTCTGCCATGCGGGCGATCGGCGCTTTCGTCGCAGCCGCCTCACTCACCATGCGGATGATCTGCGCAAAGGACGTATCCTCACCCACGCGCGTCGCTTTCGCCTGGATGTATCCATTCGTATTGATCGAGGCCGCGCGCACGGCATCGCCGATCCCCTTGTCGACCGGCACCGACTCGCCCGTCAGCGCCGCCTCATCAAGCGCTGCCGTCCCCGATAGGATCTCTCCATCGACAGGGACCGCTTCGCCCGGCTTCACCAGAAAGATGTCCCCCACTCTGACCTCGCTCACCGGGAGACGGATCTCCTCTCCGTTTCGGAGGAGCAGCGCCTCCTTCGGCGCCATCCTCATAAGCGACTTCAGCGCATCCGTCGTGCGCCCCTTTGAGAGCGCCTCCAGCAGCTTGCCCACGGTGATGAGTACGGGGATCATCGCAGCAGACTCAAAATAGAGCTGATCATGGTAGAGCGGCATAATATTCATGTTCGACACACCATTGGTGATGAGCCATGTCATTCGGTAGAAGATGTAGAGTGACCAGAGGAAGGAGATCCCCGATCCCATCGCGACCAGCACATCCATATTCGGCGCGCCCTGCGAGAGCGAGCGGATACCGGAAATGAAAAAGTCACGATTGATCACCAGCACAAAGAGCGCGAGCAGCATCTGCGAAAGCGCCAGTCCCAGATGGTTGTGATCCAGAAATGCCGGCACCGGCCAGGAAAGCATATTATGCCCCATCGTGATGTACATGAGAAGCACCAGAAAAAGGACGGACCAGATGAGGCGCTTCATCAGCCGCGGCGTCTCGCGATCCTTCAGTGCCTCCTCTTCGGCAGAGATCAGCGGACTGCCTTCCGCCCTCGTATCTCCCATGGGCGAAGCTCCATAGCCTGCCTTCTCCACCGCACGCACCACATCGTCCTCTCCGGCCGTCCCCTCGACGATCATTGAATTCGTCAAAAGAGCCACGGAGACCTTGGAAACGCCGGGCACTTTTTCCACCGCCCGCTCCACATGACCCTGACACGCCGCACACGTCATGCCGGTCACCAGATACTGTTTTTTATTTGTTTCGTGATCCACGATCCACCTCCAAACTGCCACACCCTGTCAGCACCACGATCCGGGAAAGTGGTCAGCACACGGGTCATCAGATCCTATGGGGCTTGCGGGGAAGGAGCGGCGAGAGCCTCGGCTGCGCTCTCCCTTTCCTTCCCCATCCCCCTTTCTAAAAATCCAAGTCAACGATTCTGCTTCTCTCCTATGAAAGGAAGCACCAGAAATCGGTCTGCCATTGGTTCGTACAAAGTCCGGCTTCCTCTCGCTTCACGCGAAATGACGCCGCTCCTTTCTACTTCATCAATTTCTCCAGCATCGCGCAGAGCTCATCGACTTTATCCTCCTTGCCTTCACGAATATCTTCGGCGACGCAGCCGCGGATATGGGCCGCAAGAAGGAGCTTGTTGAAGCTGTTCAGCGCATTTGACACAGCAGAGACCTGCATCACGATGTCGGGGCAGTAGGCATCATTCTCTACCAGCCTCTCGATCCCGCGGATCTGTCCCTCCATGGTCTTGAGCCGCGTCATCAGCCGTTTTCTTTCCCGCTCCGTCCGCTCCGTGTGACGGCAGCACTCGCAGGATGTGGTCGTTATTTTTTCAGTCATGACAGATGTCCTTTCGAAATCAATGGTGCAGATCCTATAAAAATAAACCATCCGGTCCAGCAGGACTCCATAGATCCATTTCCGATCCCCGATCTCTGCTCCCCGGCTATCCATAGACTACACCCCCCTGGGGTGTTCTGTCAATTAAAAAATGAAGGAAACACGGATTCTCTCATCAAAGGGGATCCGCGTTCCCTTAAAGAGACTGCGGGCACACATGCCGGCCCACTGTCATGGACATCGACGCCCCTTCTCCGCCATGCCTTTCGCTTTCTTGGCTTACTGCCCGGCCTCATCCGTGATCTTTCTGACTACATCCATCTTTCCTGCTTCCGTCTGGTCCCAGGTGATCGGCGTCAGGGTCGGATAGCCACGGTGCGCCCAGTACACATCCGTCTCCGGATCTTCGCAGGAGAGCGCCTTGCCGGAGAGCCAGAAGCCCAGATGGCCGGACGGATCTCTCATTTCTTGGATCGCATTGTCATAGTGCTGCAGGCCGAGGCGTTTCACCTTGAGCTGCGCGAAGGAGAGATGTTCAGCAGGCTTTGGCATATTGAGATTCAGGATGCCACGATATTTTTTCTCGATAAAATACCGCTTCACGATATCCAAGGCAAAGTCTGATGCTTTTTCCAGAAAGTCCGCTTCCTTTGTGGTCTCTGCCGAGAGCGCGATAGAGGGTATCCCTGCGAAGATGCCTTCGAGCGCGCCGCCGACTGTCCCGCTGTAAATGCAGTCGCTCCCCGTGTTGTAGCCATTGTTGATCCCGGAAACGATGAGGTCAGGCATATCATCCTTGAGCCAGTGGCAGAGCGCGAGCTTCGCACAGTCCGCCGTCGTCCCGCTGCAGGCGAGTACAGTGATGTTCTCTCCATAGCTTTCCTTGTACCACAGGCGCAGGTATGTCTGCAGCGACAGGGAGGAAGAGCAGGAGCTCCGTCCCTTATCCGGCGCGATCACCGTCACGCGCCCGAGCGTCGCCAGCTTTTTTGCCATGGCAACAATGCCCGGCGCTTCATATCCATCATCGTTCGTCAAAAAAATATGCATGCGATTGTCTCCTTAGTGTTTTTTGCGTATATATTATGATCGCCCATGGGGCGTGGTGCCCCTTGATTACGGTTGAAAGTTTCTCTTGAATGAGAAATTAGAAATGAGAAATGCGAAATGGTGGTGCGGCGCATAAAAATATGGAAGCGCCGCGGAGATTTGAAATTAGCGTTTTTCTCGTACCTCAAACCTAATCCCTAGCTACTAATCCCCAGCCACGCATCCCTGCTTTCAAACTTGTGGTGGCGGCTTCGCCGCGAATATATATTTTGCAGCGAAGCTGCCACCACACCCTGAACCCATCAACCTGAACCCTGAACCCAATCTATTTTCAGCTTCCCCCATTGTACCAAAACTTTCTCGCCAATAAAACATCTTTCCCATCGATTTCCTTCTATGCTATAATAGGACATTGTGAAAGCATAGAACATGTATGTTTGCGAGCCTGTCTCCAGCGTAGCATCTCAATGTATAGAAATTTTTTGCTCTTTGAAAGGAGTTTGTTTACATGACAGCAGATAACTTGACTTTTTCCATTGAAATCGATTTCATCCCGGATATTCAGGACGGCCGCGCCGAACTGAAAAAGAGCATGAAGAGCGTTTCCGAGAAATTTGACGGTACCTACATCCTCGATCCGAAAGCCCGCCCGATCATCTCCGGGCTTGCCAAGGATGATGTAGAAGGCGCGCTGAAGGAGCTCGGTCTCCTCGCCTTCGGCACATGGCCGGCATGCATCCTGACTGCCACCATCGTCTCCCCGCTCCCGATCCGTGCGGTCGGCATGTCAGACGGCTGGGATATCTACACCGGCAAGAAGACCTTCTTCGCTTTTGCACAGTTCCCTGCCGATGCCCTCTCCATCATGGTGAAAGCCTGCACCTACTATCTGGAACATGAATCCTACCAGTCTCTGGAAGAATTCATCGATGCCATGGGCTATGAAGCCTTCCGTGATACCGTCCTCGGAAATACCGTGCCGGAAAATGATGCCGGAAATGACTACTATGGTTCTTCCTGGGGTGCCCCCGACGTACCGCCGCTCAAAGAAGGCGACTTCGTCCGTCCAGAGAACAACATCATGCAGATCATCGAAGTGTACCCGGAAATGGGACCCTTCCTCATGGAATACGGCATGTCCTGCGTCGGCTGCTTCGTCTCCTACGATGAAAACCTCTGGCAGGCGGCTCAGGGCCACGGCATCGACGTCTTTGAAATCATTGGCGAGATGAATGAATTCATCGCGGATAAATACAAGAAGCCGCTCCTCACCGAAGACACGCCGATGGAGACCATCCTCACCCTTTACCCGCAGCTCCTTCCCGTCTTCCAGAAGAAATCCATCGCCATGCCGCAGGATATGAAAACCACCATCGGCACTCTCTGTAAAGAAGCAAACGTAGATGCCAAAGACCTCATCGCTCTCTGCGATGAAAGACTGCGTGGGAAGGAAGAAGCGTAGTTTTTGGTGACTAGTGACTGGGGACTGGGGACTGGGGACTAGGGACTAGGGACTACATACCACCTTTGGGCATCGCCATTATTTACACTCCGCGGCGCTTCTGATTTTT
>DLZS01000134.1:0-6910 GCA_003447275.1 Dialister sp. | reverse complement strand
TTCCTCATTCCTCATTCCTAATTATTTTCCCCCGTTGAAGCCTAACATCACACAAAAAGCCGGATGCGCTCCATGCATCCGGCTTTTTGCTTGCTTTCTTATTTCATTTTCCATCCTGCTTTTTTGAGTGCCATGACGATCGGCACCACGATGACACCCGAAACGATCGCTTCCGGGATGCCATTCGCAGTGACGATCCCCATGATCATCAGACCGACCGCTTCGACGGAGATCCCCTTCGCTGCCGCATACGGCGCGCCGACCAGCAGGAAGAAGGAACCCAGGAAGAGCACCGTATTCGTGAGCGCCCCGCCCACTGCCGAGACGCCGGCGCGCAGATGCGCATTTCCCGGAATGTACTTATACAGAAGCCACACCACGATCGGGATGCAGATACGCGGCACGATACAGATAAACGCATCGGCGATGACACTGTACTGCAGTGCGAACTGCATCATCAGGCTCGGCGCACGCAGTGTCTGAATGAAAGAAAAGAGCCCGAAAAGGAATCCGACCAGAATGCCGACCTTCGGCCCTGCGACGACCGTCCCGATGATGGTCGGGATGTGCAGGATCGTCGCATTCATCACGACGAGCGGGACGAATCCATAGCCTGTCAGTCCGAGAAAGATCGTGATCCCTGCGAGCAGACCGGAAATCGTCAACTCGCGAATGCTCATAAAAGTCTGATTCTGATGGGGATTGTTTTGTTCCATACCTGTTCCTCCGTTCTTGTTCTCTGTGAGATATAAGACGCAAATAAAATACAGGCGCGAACGCGCTCTGCAGTCCAGCCCGCGCAAGCGATGCCAGCTAAAAGGCAGTGCGTTTCTGCACCTGTAGTTATTATAATCGGTGTCCCCTATTTGTCAACGGGGATGGCAAAGGTGATCAAAATCTCATCCCATCACGATGCAAAGGATCCCCGCAAGAGAAATCCCCACCCCGATGAGCTGGCGAAGAGTCAGCTTCTCTTTATACAGCAGAAATCCTGTCAGCATCAGCGCCGCTACGATGAGACTGTTCGCCACGACGAAAGCCACATTCACCGCCCAGCCGGCACGGTACATGAAGAGCGTCCCCACCTCGATGCCGACGATCGCAAGTCCCAGTCCCACAGCAGAAACATTCACGGAAAGCACGCCGCGGAAGAAGCTCTCCTTCCCCAAAGACTGGAAAAAGTAGATCACAAAGGAAACGGCAGACGCGGCGAGATACGTCACCATGAGAGAAATCATAGGATCCCCTATACCGGAGACTTCTTTCAGTCCCACCTGATATCCCACACTGGATAGGACAACAAGAAGAAGCGGCCACCAAGTCGAAAACATCTATTTTCTCCTTACCTTACAATACAAAACATGCCAAGACAGGTGAGTGCGACCCCGGCGAGCTTCATAAGCCCCATCGGTTCCGCATAGATACAGGAACCGATAAAGAGCAGCAGCACGACAATGATCCCCGTGTACACGATAAATCCCACATTCATCGGCCAGCCCGCACGATACATATAGATCGTCCCCACCTCCAGCCCTGCGATGGAAATCCCTGCGACAGCCGCCGGAAGCGGCACAGTTCCAAGCGCTGCCAGGAGATCTCCCGCCGGAGAAAACATCTCGAAAAGCAGCGCGCAGGTCAAAGCACTCACCAGGTACGTCGCTCCCAGCGCCGCGAGCGGAGAGGCAGCGGACGACAGTTTCTTCGCGCAGATCTGGTATATCACATCAGCCACAACGATCAGAGCGACAGGCCACCACAGAGCAAACATGGCGATTCTCCTTTCAAAGAAAAAGGCGCTCCAGCCACTCTCTCCCGGCTGCGCCGTACCTACGGAGGATGACTGAAACGCCTCTCTGCTCCACCCGGTGGCGAAGCAGCGGTTTTGTTACTATGTTATAGGAAATATAGCATGAGAGCCTTCCCCCTGTCAAGGAGATCGCGCTCGACCGGCATAGCGCACGCAGCTTGATGACCCACAGGACAGCCCCGGAGGCACATTTCCGCGCCGCACTCAAATCACGCAGTGACTTATCGACGCTCTATAGACTTGACTACAGTTTTACAATATACTTATAAGATTGGCTCATGATGGTGGATGAAAGTTCTGCTCGAATGAGGAATGAAGTTGGCAGCTTCGCCGCCATGTTAGATGATGGTATTCCCGTATCGTAGCCTTCCCCTCGAGGGGAAAGTGCCCCGCAAGGACGGATAGGGCACTGACGGTATAAAAGAGCGCGGGAAAATGCGTCTCAAGTGCGTCGTTTATGAGGGCACCCGAGCGCCACTGTCGCTGCCCCCTTCCCCTTCGAAGGGAAGGCTACGAGGTGCAGCGCTTTGCGCTGATTTTTGTAAACGGCGATGCCCGAATGGCAGCAGATAGCAGGTTTCCCGTTCGGGACTTCCTTACATCGGCCGCCTGACCACGAATGACAAAGATTTCTCGCTCACGCTCGAAATGACGATACGAGAGAGTCACTAGTCACCAGTCACTCCCCCCTAATCCCTAGTCACCAGTCACTAGTCCCCAGTCACTAATCCCCAGGAGGTATTATGAAATTTTTCAGTTATCAGACCCTGCTCGCCGCATGCCATTTCTGCTCGGACATCAATCAGAGCGCACTGGCAGCGGTGCTTCCCTTTTTGGTCGCAGCCTACCACTATGACTACGCGACCGCTGCCATGCTGGTGCTGTCCTCAAACATCATCGGTTCACTCATCCAGCCGCTCTTAGGGACGCTCTCCGACAAGCATAACTGGCCATGGATCATGCCCCTCGGCCTCTTCATGGCAGGCGGCGGCATCGCACTGACAGGCGTCACGTCCGATTTCTATCTGCTCTGCCTCTTCACGATGATCTCGGGCATCGGTGTCGCAATGTTCCACCCGCAGGGCGCGCTCATGGTCAACCGCGTCTCGACAGATGAGAACCGCGGCATCAGTCTCTCGGTCTTCTCTTTTGGCGGTAATATGGGTTTCACCTTCGGCGCAGCGATCATCGGTGCATCGATCGCTTTCTTCGGCCTGCCGGGCACGCTCATTTTCTTTGTTCCGGAAATCATCATCTGCCTGCTCCTTATCGCCCTCTATCCCCGTCTGAAAGCCATCGGCGAGAAATCGATTTCTTCACACAAGAAACACGCCGTGACGGACGCGCCGGACCAGTGGGGCTCCTTCTGCCGTCTCGGTGCCGTCGTTTTCGGCCGCTCTATCATGTACCTCGGGCTGAATACCTTCATCGTACTTTACTTCATGAATCACTTCCATGAATCACAGAATTTCAGCAACCTGCTCCTTAGCGTATACTATGGCATCGGCGCGCTCTTTACACTGATCGGCGGAAAAATGGGCGACAAGCATGGCTATCGCACCTTCGTCCGCCTCGGCTTCCTCCTCGCATTCCCCGCTGCGCTCATTCTCGCATGGACGGACAGCTCCATTCTCGGTATCCTCTGCCTCATCATCCTCGGTGCGGCTCTGAATCTTACCTATAGTCCGATGGTCGTCCTGGGCCAGCAGTACCTGCCAAACCGCGTCGGCCTCGCCTCGGGGATCACACTCGGCCTTGCCGTCAGCGTCGGTGGCATCACCGCACCGCTTCTCGGAAAGGTCGGCGACATGTATGGTCTGGAGACGACCTTCTACGTGATCGCCCTGATCACTCTCATCCCGCTCATTTCTTCCTTCACTTTGCCAAAGCCAAAGAAATAGCGGCCGCCGGCTGTCAAGAGCACCCGCATTCCCTTTCCCCCTGACAGGCATAATAAAAAGCCCGACCTCCCTATGAAAGAGGCGGGCTTTTTTAGCGTGTGCGGCACTACCTTCATTCCTAATTCCCCCAGAGCATCAGGTACGCCCCGATCAGAACGGCCAGGAAGCCCAGATTCGCCCCGGTGAAGACGAGAAAGTAGGCGCGCGCGAAGTGGAAGCGCATCGAAAGATACGCCTTGAAGGAAATGAGACTCGCCATAGAGGCGATGAGAGTACCGAGGCCGCCGATATTGACGCCGAGGAGAAGCGCGGTGTAGTTTTCCGTGTACGGAGAAAGCATGACCGTCGCAGGGACATTGCTCACGACCTGCGAGAGGAGGAGGGAGATCCAGAATTCGTGCCCGGCAAGGAGCGCGGCCGGTTTCTCCTGAAGCCCCGGGATGTGCGTCAGATTTCCTACCGCGATGAAAAGAGCGAGGAAAAGGGCGAGCAGCTTGTAGTCGACCTCGAAAAAGGCCTTCCGGTCAAGGAAAGCGCAAGCAGGGATGACAATGGCAAGGAGAAATGAAATCGGGAGGAGTCGAAGGACGTTCAAGAGGCACAGCGCAAAGAGAAGAAGCAAAAGCGCAATGCGAAAACGCGGTATGCCGGATGGCTTAGTGAAACGGAGCGTGAGCGGCCGGTCTTCGAGCGTATAGCTGGCAAGGAGGAGCAGGACGGCTGAGAGGACCGTGATGGGCGCGGTGATAGAAAGAAATTCGGCAAGCGGCAGATGGTAGTGGGCATAGATGAAAAGATTCTGCGGATTTCCGATGGGCGTCAGCATGCTGCCCAGATTCGCCGCGATGGTCATCCATGTGAGGACAGGAATCACCAGACGGAGGGCATGGGCTTCTTTGAAGAGAGAGATCGCAAGCGGCACGAAGATGATGAGGGAGACGTCATTCGTGAAAACCATGGAGGTAAAGAAGGAGAGAAATAGAAAGACCTGCCCCATCCGCCGGCTCTTCATGGGCTTCTGAAAGAGATGGCAGAAAAGACCGCTGAAGAATCCGGCGCGCCGAAGAGCCGCTACGATGGTCATGAGAGAAAACAGGAGCGCGAGGAGCGGGAAATTGATACTCTCACGCAGCGAAGAAAGGCTGATATCCGAGAAACACGCCGTCACAAGTGCAAGGAGCATCGCTGCCGCGAGATCGGGATTTCGTCTGATAAGGCTCATGGGTGGCTCCTTTCTGATGGATACTTGGGGGCTGAATTAAAAGTGACTGGTAGCTAGTGACTAGGGACAAGAAGTGCAACAGGTTTAACGGGTCCAATGAGTTTTGTGGCGAAGCCACCACCAGCATTTCTCATTTCTCCGAACCCACGATATGATAAAAAAGCCCTGCCTCTCCGCATGGGAGAAGCGGGCTTTTCTTGTTCCTATTATTCCCACTCGATGGTGCTCGGTGGCTTGGAGGTGATATCGTAGACGACGCGGTTCACACCGGCAACTTCGTTGCAGATGCGACGGCTCATTTCGTCGAGCACTTCCCATGGGAAGCGGAAGTAGTCGGCTGTCATGCCATCAGAGGAAGTGACGGCACGGATGCCTACGGTGTAGTCGTAGGTTCTTTCATCGCCCTGCACGCCAACGGAGCGGATCGCTGCCGGAAGGACGGCGAAGGACTGCCAGATGGTATTGTCGAGGCCATGCTTATGGATGACATCTCTCACGATGAAGTCCGCACGACGCAGGATATCGAGGCGTTCCGGGGTGATGTCGCCGATGATACGGATGGCAAGGCCCGGTCCCGGGAATGGCTGACGGTTGACGACTTCTTCCGGAAGACCCAGCTGACGGCCGAGCTCGCGGACTTCGTCTTTGAAGAGTTCACGAAGCGGTTCGATGAGGGAGAATTTCATATCCTTCGGAAGGCCGCCTACATTGTGATGGGACTTGATGGTGGAAGCGGTCGCGGTGCCGGATTCTACGACGTCCGGATAGAGGGTGCCCTGTACGAGGAATTTCACATCTTCGAGCTTGTTTGCTTCTTCCTGGAAGGTATGGATGAATTCCGCACCGATGGTCTTACGTTTCTTTTCCGGTTCGGTGACGCCTTCCAGAAGCGACATGAAGTGCTTGGACGCATCGATGTGCACCAGCTTCATGTTGAATTTGTTCGTAAAGGTATCGACGACCTGTTCTGCTTCGCCGAGGCGCAGGAAACCGTGGTCAACGAAGACGCAGGTCAGCTGATCGCCGATGGCTTTATGTACGAGGACAGCTGCGACAGAGGAGTCGACGCCGCCGGAGAGGGCGCAGATGACATTGTGGTTTCCGACTTTTTCACGGATATTTTCGACAGCGATGTCGATGTAGTTGCCCATGGACCAGCCGCCTTCACATTCGCAGATGTGGAAGAGGAAATTCTTCAGCATGGTGGTGCCTTCCGGGGTGTGGACGACTTCCGGATGGAACTGGACAGCGTAGAAGCGGCGGGCTTCATCTGCCATCGCAGCAGTCGGGGTGAGGTCGGTATGACCGGTGAGTCCGAAGCCTGCCGGCATCTCTGTGACGGCATCGCCATGGCTCATCCATACCGCCGTCTTTTCGGAGACGCCTTCGAAGAGTGCGGAGCTACCATTTCTGTAGAAATCGGTGTGACCGTATTCATGTTTTTCAGGTTTAGAAACTTCGCCGCCCAAGGTCTTGGCCATGAGCTGCATGCCGTAGCAGATGCCGAGGATCGGCACGCCTGCCTTGAATACGTCTGGATCGATTTCCGGTGCATTCTCTGCATTGACGCTGGATGGGCCGCCGGAGAAAATGATCCCCTTCGGCTGCTGGGCTAAAATTTCTTTTGCGCTTTTGTTGTATGGCAGGATTTCGCAGTAGACACCGCACTCACGCACACGGCGTGCAATGAGCTGGGCATACTGTCCGCCAAAGTCAACAATCATCACAATTTCCTGATGCTTCATCGTTTTCCTCCTCTGGGAAATGAATCTTGTGAATGGAATATTTCGTATTGTTTATTATAGCATAGATGAAGGGGGAGAAGGAAGGGTGTAAGGGTTCAGGGTTCAGGGTTCGTGGTTCGGGGTTAGCCCCTCGGGCGGCTCGCCCCTTGATTACATTTGAAAGCCTCGATTGAATGAGAAATGAGAAATGGTGGTGCGGCGCATAAAATAATGAAGCGCCGCGGAATTTTGATAG
>DLZS01000112.1:9159-9371 GCA_003447275.1 Dialister sp. | reverse complement strand
TCATTTCTTCACAGCACCTTTTTTGAATGAGAAATGGTGCTGGCGGCTTCGCCGCGAATAGAGAGGCGGAATGAAAGAGAGTGGAGCAGAACGGGAAAAGTGTCGGAGTCACTCGTGACCCGTCTCTAGCCCAAGCAGCTCTCTCAGCTCACCTACGGTATCTGCGATCGCGTCTGCGCCGTGGGCGGCGAGCTCTTCGCGGCTGCCGTAGC
>DLZS01000112.1:8253-8919 GCA_003447275.1 Dialister sp. | reverse complement strand
GAGCTCTTCGCGGCTGCCGTAGCCGAAGGAGACGGCGATGCAGGGGAGATGGTTGTCATGCGCCCCATCTACGTCATAGCCGGTATCACCGATCATGACGGTCTCCTTCGCAAGACGCGCTGCGTCATGGCCCTTTTCGCGAAGAAGGGAGAGTGTCTTGGCGATGATGCGCGCCTTCTGGCTCATGGTCGCATTCTGGCTTAGCTCATCATCGGGATCGCTGCCGCAGATGACATCGAAGTAGGATGTGAAGCCGAAATTTTCAATGATCCGCTTCACAAAAGGCTCCGGCTTGCTCGATGAGACGGCAAGCACATAGCCGGCGGCTTTGGCGAGAGAGAGAAGTTCGCCGATACCGGCATAGGGCGAGCAGTCGAAGAGCGCGCCCTTTTTTTCATACAGCTCTCTGAATTTCGTGATGGCGGTCAGGATATCATCGTCTTTCATGCCGTAGAGCTTTTTCATCTGCGTATTGAGCGGCGGCCCGATGAAGGTGCGGAGCTTTTTCTCATCTGTCTCATGGATGCCGACTGCGTCAAGTCCGTACCTGACGGAGCGAAGAATGCCGGGAGCGGACTCGGAGATCGTGCCGTCCAGATCGAAAAGAAGGGTGGTGTAGTGGGTCATAGGGACCTCGGTTCGAATAAAAGTGACTAGGGATTAGGG
>DLZS01000112.1:0-8005 GCA_003447275.1 Dialister sp. | reverse complement strand
GAAATGCGAAATGGTGGTGCGGCGCATAAAAATATGGAAGCGCCGCGGAGTATTGAAATAAGATTAAAACGCGTCCCCCCTTGGAGAAGGGGGTGACCGAAGGGCAGGGGATAGACTGCCTCGAAGAGGCAGAATTCTGCAGAATGAGAAACAAGAATTGTTGAATAGACTAGAGTAGATAGCATGAGCCGCTATGTAGAAGGGTGCCGTTACGCGGCACATCCATCCTGCGACTTTGGTGCTCCTAATCCCTAGCCACTAATTTCTAGTCACCAGTCACTAGTCCCCATCACTTAAAGATCAATTTCTTCTTCATCCGATCGATGGAGAAGGTGCGCAGCGGCTGTCCCGTTTCCTTCAGAAGCTCTTCCGGAGAAGAGAGGGATCTCTCGGACAGTGCCGCGCGCACGATGTATGCACAGGCGCGGGCATCATCCAAGGCCTGGTGGTGATGGAAGGCAAAGCCCAGTGCTTCGGCGACGGTATTCAGCTTGTGATTTTCCATATCCGGCCAGAGTTTGACGGAGAGTGGGACGGTATCGCCATAGCAAAAGTGCAGGTCGGGAAGACCGTAGGTGGCGATCGACGAGGCGAGGACGCCCATGTCGAAGCGGGCATTGTGCGCAAAGACCACCTGCCCCTCCAGACGCTCCCGGATCTCTTCGAAAAGAAGCGGGAAGGCAGGCTCCTCTGCTACGTCGGCGGGGGAGATGCCATTCACCTTCTGGCATTGGGCATCAAAATTCATGGAGAGGGGGTGGATGAGATGGTACCACTCGTCGATGACTTTTTCGCCATCGCTGGTCACGATGCCAAGGGAGCAGGCATTCGCCGGGCCCCAGTAGGCAGTTTCAAAATCGATTGCAATGTAGTTCATGATGATTTGAGGTTCAGGGTTAGCCGCGGGGCGTGCTGTCCCTTGATTGGGGATGAAAGAGGGGCGGGTTTTATGGGTTCAACGGGTTCAACGGAGCGGTGCGGCACCAGATCCTTCGACTCTGTTCTCACTGTTCCGCCTTTACATGATCGAACATCCGACATTTCACTCCGCTCAGGATGACGAAATGCGCCGCGGAGTATAAATAATGGAGATGCCCGAAGGTGGCATTTCAAGTCACTAGTCACTCGAGGCTCCTAATCCCTCGCCAATTATTCCTGTTTTCAAATATAAGGTTCGAGGTATGCCGTATTCCCGTTATTGCCAAACTGAACCCTGAACCCTTACTGTAAGTTTTGAAAACTAATGAGCAAGAACGGTATTTTCTCAAATATCCGTCTCGAAGGTATGCGGGGTTTCTTCGATCCAGCCGACCTCTACCGCACGGTCGAAGGCGGACTTGACGCGGCGGGCGAGTTCATTTCTTGCGGCGGCGACTTTCTTTCGGTTCGGTGCAAATCCGGTGATGAGGATGAGAACGTCTTCGGTCGCCGGGGTGATCTTTCCTGCCTTTTGATCTTCGGCCAGCCAGCCGGTGGTGCAGAGGTCGTCTCCGAGAGAAACGGTGACATCATCCTCTGTTTTCCGGATGGAGAGTGTCCGGCTGCGGTCGCCCATGTCGTAGGCGTGGATGTCGACGTGGAATTTCAGCATGCCGGCACGCACCATGTCGAGGATCGGATTCTGGCGCGGCAGCACATCAGAGCCGGCGAGTTCATCCAGTGTCGCCGTCTTGGGGGCAGGAAGGATTTCCATGGGAGTCTCTGCCGCCTCTTCCTTTTCGAAGAGCCCCAGGTCCTTCTTGTATTCCGCAAAGGTCTTTGCCAGACCGGACTCACCGGTGATGGAGAGCTTTTTAAGGACGTTCTGATAGCGCTCGATCTCTTGGTCGGCGATATGGGGATTCATCTTGAGGAGCAGGTTCGCCTCGGTGCAGCAGCGGCGGCGGAAGGCTTCTGCTTCCAGATTCACATCGCGGTTGTCAGCGGCGCGCAGGGCTACGACGCCGATGCACAGGCCGGGGATGGTATCGAATAACTGATCGTCTACAGTGATTTTCATGATTGCCTCCAAATGGGGAAAAATGTGTCTTCACTATTTATTATAGCATAGATAAAGGGCTTAGGTTGATGGGGGCGGGGTTCAGGGGCCCCTTTGTATTTAACTGAATATAGGTCAACGAGCAGTAAATCAGTTTTGCTGAAAGTTAGGAGTGAGGAGTTAGGAGTTAGGAGTGAAGGTACGGCGCGTCAAATTTGGAAGCGCCGTGAAATTTTATATAAACTGACGAGCAAGCGGTGATTGAAATAGCGCAGTTGGTACACTGACCATTCTGCAAGGAAGATCTCTCGGCTACGCTCGAGATGACGACGACGCGAAGCACTATCAAAATTCTGCGGCGCTTCTATATTTTTATGCGCCGCACCACCATTTCTAATTTCTCATTTCTAATTCAAATGAAGCTTTCACCCGCAATCCATGGACGGCACGCCCCGCGGGCTAACCCTGAACCTTGAACCCTGAACCCCGAACCCTTTATAATAATGACAACCAATGAAAGTCAATCGAAAGGGGAATGAATTTTGCAACTGGAACTCATAGTATCGGAGGCCCAGGCGGGGCGGATGGTGAAGGACGCGGTGAAGGTGCTGCATTTGTCCGGCGGATTGTGGAAGCGGATCAAATGGAATGGGCGCGTGACGGTGAATGGCGAGGAGGTACACAATGCGCGCAGGAGAGTCGCAAAGGGCGATCGCATCGTGCTCACGTGGAGTGAGGAGAATGATATCGTTCCATCGGATATCCCGCTTTCCATCACGTATGAGGATGAGGCGCTCCTCGTCGTGAATAAGGGGCCGGGCATGATCATCCATCCGACGGCGCACGGCGCGCATGATACGCTGGTGAATGCGGTCGCAGGCTACTATGCGCGAAAGCGCATCGAGGCGGGCATCCATCCCATTTATCGTCTTGACCGCAATACGACGGGGCTCGTCGTGGTGGCTAAGTCAGCGAAGGGGCAGTATGACCTCTCTAAGAGCCATGACCAGATCTACCGCGAATATCTGGCTCTCGTTTCCGGACATATGGATGAGAAGGCAGGGCGCATCGATCGCCCCATCGGACGCAGGGATGGTTCGATCGTTGAGTGGATGGTCAGGGAAGACGGCAAGCGTGCCATCACGGATTATGAGGTGCTAGGCGAGTATGAAGGGTATTCGCTTTTGAAGATCCATCTTCTGACGGGACGCACGCACCAGATCCGCGTGCATTTTGCGAGTCTCGGGCATCCGCTCTTAGGGGATGACCTCTACGGCGGGCCCCTCGGCCTCATGACGCGGCAAGCACTTCACGCCTATACCGTCCGCTTCGCTCATCCGGTGACGGGAAAGGAAATGAGATTCACCGCTCCCGTGCCGGAGGATATGAGGAAATGGATGGAGAAATAAAGGGCGCAGCAGCTTCTGTATGCTATAATAAGAAGACATATTTTCCTTTTTATTTGCGTCGAAAGGTGGCTTTGGGCTTATGAAATTTATTTCCGCAGACGGGATCCTTTACATGACATTCGACTGTTATCAGGGACAGGGGGTCGTAGCGGCTGTGTCATGCCGCACTGGCGGGGTGAGTGAGCCGCCATTTTCCTCTTTGAATATGGGCTTCCATACGGGCGACGATGCGGATGCAGTGCGTGAGAACCGCCGCCGCTATTTCGAGGCACTGGGGCTTTCCGCCTCGCGCCTTGTCTCGGGAAATCAGGTGCATGGCACCTACATCTACAAGGTGACGGAGAAGGATGCCGGACGCGGCGCACTCACGATGGAGACGGCGATCCCTGCCTGTGATGGCTTCATGACGGATGAGAAGGATATCCCGATCACGATGAATTATGCCGACTGCACGCCGCTCTTTTTCTACGATCCGGTGAAGCGGGCGATCGCGCTGTCTCATGGAGGCTGGAGGGGGACAGCCGGCAATATCGCTGCGCTCACGGTGGCGAAGATGGAGAAGAACTACGGCTCGAAGCGGAAGGATATCCTGTGTGCGATCGGTCCGGCGATCGGACTGGAGTGCTTCGAGGTGGGGGAAGAAGTGGTAGAGGAATTCTATAAGCTCTTCAATGAGAAGGAGATCTCGCGTCTTTCGGTCAAAAAAGCCAATGGGAAGTACCTCTTCGATCTGCACAATGCGAACCGCCGCCTTCTCGAAAAGGCGGGCATACCTGCTGACCATATCGAAGACTGCGGGCTCTGCACCTACTGTCACGATGATCTTTTCTACTCGTATCGGAAATCCGGCGGAAAAACAGGCCGTCACATGGCGGTGATGGCGCTCGTTTGATCGGTGGAAGATAAAAAGCTCACGGCGTCTGTCGTGAGCTTTTTTATTTGGGGTGATTAGGGACTGGTGACTAGGGACTAGTAGCTAGGGATTAGGAGACTGGGGGACTGGGGGACTGGGAGACAGCAGGCTCTCTCGTATCGTCATTGAAAGCGTTGCCGAGAAATCTCTATCGCAGAATGCCCATTGCCGCATGTGAGGCAATGGGCATCGTCTTTCCTCGGTGCATACGTGCTGATTACCGTAGTGCAGTAGAGATTCCTCGGCTGCGCTCGGAATGACGATACGGGAAAGGCGGTGTTCTCGTATCCCCCTGAACCCCGAACCCTTCCACCTTTATCCCATCGTATTCTTCCCGAAGACGGGGTGACTGCAGGGCCGAAGGCTTCGTTTTTCGATGAGGGAGAGGGCTTCCTGCATATCGACATCATGGCGTTCTTTTCCTGCCTCGTAGACGAGCATGGGAGAGGCGGCATCCAGCTCGCTGGCGGGAAGGTAGATGTATTCCTGCATGTGCGGGTCGCCGTAGATGAAGCCGGCGAGAAGTTTGCTTTCGGCAAGTCTATGCATGGGGCGCCTCCAGATCACAGATGAAGTATGGCTTGAAGTCCAGATAGTCCGAGCTCGTCAGGCAAAGCGGGACGCCTAGGAGGGAATCCGGCAGATTTTTGAAATTCGGCGCGCCGTGGATGTGGCCATAGAGGCAGAGGTCTGCGCCGCTTTCGGCGATGATCTCCATCATATGCGAAGGCCGCCGCATTTCATCGAAAGGCGGGTAGTGCAGGATCGCGATGATCCGGTCTGCCTTCATCTGCTTTGCCAGGGCGAGCGAGCGCTCCATGCGCCCTTCTTCGCGCAGGATGATGGATTTGTCGGTGTCTTCTTTATATGTTTTTGCCGTCTCGGAGATCCATCCGCGCGTACCGGCGAGCGCTACATTTCCGACCTGAATGGCGGAGTTGTGAATGAATTCGAAGGCGCCATGCGTCATGGCGGTCATCTTCGTGACGGTGGACCACCAGAAGTCGTGGTTGCCGCGAACGATGATCTTACGTCCCGGAAGCGTGCCAAGCATGGTGAGGTCGGAGATGGCGCTCTCCATGCTCATTGCCCAGGAGAGGTCGCCTGCCATGATGACGGCATCGTCTTCGCGGATCGTCTCCTTCCATGCATTCACGATCTTTTCCCGGTGGTTCTTCCAGTTCTCTCCGAATATATCCATGGGCTTCGTTGGCGGATCTCCGGAGAGATGGAAATCACTGAAGGCATATAGTTTCATAGGGTAACCTCGTTTGGGGATGGGGGATTAGTGACTAGTGACTAGTGACTGGGAATTAAGAGACGCGAGTGAGTGGTGACTTGAATACTACTTTCGGGCATCGCCTTATATATATTCGCGGTGAAGCTGCCACCACAACCTTGAACCCTGAACCTTGAACCCACAACCTTTTTTATCCAAAATACTTTTCAGACCTGAGCGTCTCGATGATCCGCTTCTTGCTCGTTTCGTCCATCACATTTGTGATGCGGTAGCCCATGTAGAGAGGGCTTGCTGTGAAGCGGGGGAAGATCTTGGCGTGGATCTGATTTTTCAGATGATAAAAGAAAATGTTGTAGCTCGAGCAGCGGATAGGGAAGTCGGAGAGGACGTAGCGCGCGAGGGTCTGTATGGTGTCAGCAAAGCCGTCACTTCCTCCCTCCTTCTTCAGTGTCACGTTCAGCTCGCCGACGCCGCTCAAGGGGTACTCTGCGAGCGAAGCGTAGCAGTCATCATTTTCATAGATGACTTCGCCCAGGAAATTCTCACCCTGCAGATTGTCGCGGTAGTCGTAGTCCATAAGTCCGATGATCTGCGAGTGCGGGTGGCGCTGTGAGCCGCCGGAGGTGGGGCCGAAGTTGCGGAAGTAGATGACGGAGCGGAAACGCTTGTCACTTTCCATTTCCTTCCACTTGGCAAGGCCGAAGGCGATCACCTCGTGGAGCTTCTCGGGCGCATAGGTGCTGAGCTCGCTGTCGTGGTCGGCTGTCTCGACGATGACGGTGGGGACAGTCTTCTCAAAGACGGGATACTTGTTCATGAGCCAGATGATATCGTCTTTCCGGTCAAGAATGTGTGTGAGATCTTCAGGATGGCAGAAAGGGCAGATTTTTTGTGTGCCGGAATGAGGCTTCTCGCTGCCGATGGATATATTGAATGTGATAGGATTGGTCATGGTGTACACCTCATCTTTCCGATTCTTATTATAGCATAGAAGGGTTCAAGAAGGAGGGTCAGCCCATGAGGCGTGCCGCCTCTTGCTCAAGTGAGGAATTAGGAATTAGGAATGAGGAATGAGGAATGAGAAATGAAGGTGGCGGCTTCGCCGCGAATATATATGGGGCGATGCCCGAAGGCTGTATGAGTTGATGCGATCCTCGTATCGCAAGCCTTCCCCTCGAGGGGAAGGTGCCCCGAAGGGGCGGATAGGGCACTAGCGGTATGAAAGATAGGAATGAGGAATTAGGAATGAGAAATGCGAAATGGTGGTGCGTCGCAGAAAAAAGAAGCGCCGCAGAATTTTGATAGCGCTTCGCGCTGTCGGCACCAGAAGCGTTGGCGAGAGATCTTTCTTGCAGAACGGTCAGCGCATCAATTGCACTATTTCAAACATCGCATGCTACTAATCCCTAGCTACTAATCCCTAGTCCCTGTTCACTAGTCACTAGTCACTAGTCACGAATCCCTTTTTATAATATTTCACTTCTTTACTTGACAAAAGGATTCTTATAGGATAAGATATGTGCATACCGATACTTTACTGAGATAAAGAAATGAAGATTTTAAAAATGGGAACAGGAGAGATGACCATGAAAATGAAAAAACTGATGATCGCCGGAATGCTGGCTCTTGGTGCTTGTGGAATGCTCGCAGGATGCGGCGGGGGAGACAAGGCGGCTTCGAGTGCGGCCAAGGCCGCATCCGGCAAGCCGGCGAAGATCGTAGCCGGTATGGATGATACCTTTGCTCCGATGGGCTTCCGTGATGACAGCGGCAAGATCGTTGGCTTTGATATCGATATGGCAGAAGCGGTATCGAAGGAGATCGGCGTGCCGATCGAATTCAAGCCGATCGACTGGGCTTCCAAGGAAACAGAACTGAATTCCGGCCGTATCGATTGCATCTGGAATGGCTTCACCATGACGCCGGAGCGCACCAAGAAGCTCGCCTTCACGAAGCCGTACATGGATAATATCCAGGTCTATGCGGTACTGAATGACAGCGCTGTCAAGACGCCGGAAGATCTGAAGGGCAAGAAGATCTCCATTCAGGAAGCCTCCACCGCAGAAACGGCGCTGAACCGTGATGAAAACCTCAAGAAGTCTTTCTCTGAGATCAAAGCATACCCGGATCTCACGGCCTGCTTCATGGATCTCGAGTCCGGCCGCTGTGATGCCGTCCTCGCTGACTCTGTCCTCATCGAATACTATATGACGAAGAAACCGGGACAGTTCAAAGAACTCGAGGGTGTCGTTTCTAAGGATACCTTCTCCATCGGGATCAAGAAGGACAATCAGGCTCTCGTCGATCTCTTGAATGACGGCATCGCCAAGGTCGTAGCCAGCGGCGAAGCCAAGAAGATCTCTGAAAAATGGTTCGGCAAGGATGTCGTGCTGAAATAAGTTGAGATGATTTTTGAAAAGGGGCAGTGAAGAAATGAATCCCCATTTCTTCACAGCCCCTTTTTA
>DLZS01000135.1:0-10891 GCA_003447275.1 Dialister sp. | reverse complement strand
TCACTGGATTTTCGCGTCGCGTCACTCCTAAAAATCCAGTTCGCTTGCACAACCCCATCGGGGAGCTCCCCTGATGGGGAGCCAAGAACGTTCTGCCGCTTAACTTAATAGCATTACTGTCATCAGACAGCATTTTGGGAACTCTTACATATTGTAAAATTTTTTTCCCTCTCTTTTTTCTTGAAAGGCTTTATGCTAAAATAATACGGTTATGTAGAAAGAAAAAAGCGTTATGTAGATACTTTTTTATTGAATCGAATATTTCGCTAGAAATTATGGGACTATCCTGTTTCTTCGGCGTATTTGTAAAAAGTAAAGGAAGATGGAGGCTTATGGGTCATATTTCTGTAATAGGCAGCTGTAATATGGACATTACCGTGGAGGCGGACAGAAGACCGCAGGCGGGCGAGACCGTGATGGGCAGCCGCCTGATCGTTTCTCCCGGAGGCAAGGGTGCAAATCAGGCTGTCGCAGCGGCGCGCCTCGGTGCTACCGTATACATGATCGGCTGTGTGGGGGATGATGCTTACGGGACGCTCATGAAAAAGGCGCTGGAAGAGAGTGGCGTGAAGACGGACTATGTGGAGACGCTCTCCGGCATCACGACAGGCACGGCACACATCACGCTTGCGGAAGGGGATAACAGTATCATCGTCATCAAGGGGGCGAATGACAAGGTCAGCCGCGAGATGATCGATAAGGACTGGGATGTGATCTCTTCCTCTGATCTCGTCATGCTACAGCATGAGATCCCGATGGACACGATCGGCTATATCATCGACCGCTGTTTTGAAGCGGGCGTCCCTGTGATGCTGAATCCGGCACCGTACATGGATATCCCGAAGGACTGGGTCAGGAAAGTGACGTATCTCACGCCGAATGAACATGAAGCGGCGCTGATGTTTGACGGAATGGATCGGGATGAGATCCTGATTTCTGAAGCCGGCAAGGTCATCATGACCGTCGGCAAAGATGGCGTGGTCTATGGCGATGCGGGCAAGGTCGTCAAGGTCGCCGGCTTCACGGTGCCGGTTGTCGATACGACCGGGGCAGGCGATACCTTCAATGGGGCTTTTGCGGCAGCGCGCTGCGAAGGCCTGGCGATCAAAGAAGCTATTCGTTTTGCCAATGCGGCGGCAGCACTGTCTGTCGGAAAGCTCGGTGCACAGGGTGGTATGCCATGGCGCAAAGAAGTGGAGGAAATGCTCTCATGCAGAAAATAGGGATTTTGAACAGCCATATTGCCAAGGTTTTAGCAGACCTCGGTCATACAGATAAGATCTGTGTCGGAGACTGCGGCCTTCCGGTGCCAGCCGGTACGCCGAAGATCGATCTCGCACTGCGTCTTGGTGAACCGAAATTCATCGAAGTCGTGAAGGAAATGGCGAAATACATGGAGATCCAGAAGGTCTATATCGCACCGGAGACGGAAACGGAGAATCCGGAGCAGTGGAAAGCGCTCCACGAAGTGTTCCCCGAAGATGCTGTGGAATGGGTCATGCTGGATAGCCATGAAGAGCTGAAGGCATGGGAAAAAGATTGCAAAGCCGTCATCCGTACGGGCGAAATCACTCCGTATTCGAATATTATTCTCGAGTCCGGCGTCATCTTCTAAGAGAGGTAGTACATGGATATCAATATGATCGGGATTTGCAAAGCCTTCGGGACGAATAAGGTCTTGGGCGGAGTCAATCTCCACATCCGTCCTGGCGAAGTCCACGCACTGATGGGGGAGAATGGCGCAGGCAAATCCACATTAATGAATATTTTGACGGGCATCCACAAGGCGGATGCCGGCACCATTCTGGTGGATGGCAAGGAAGTGACTTTCCGCAATAATAAAGATGCGGAAGAGCACGGAATCGCTTTCATTCATCAGGAGCTGAATATCTGGCCGAATCTGTCTATCCTGGAGAATCTTTTCCTGATGAATCAGCCGAAAACGGCTTTTGGCTTCATTGATTTCAAAAAGATGCGCCAGATGGCGGAAGAAAAGTGTCAGGAGATGGGCATTACGCTGCCGCTCGATGAGATCGCAGGGGAAAGCTCTGTCGGTCAGCAGCAGATGACAGAGATCACACGAAATCTGATGCTCGATGCCAAGACGGTCATCATGGATGAACCGACCGCGGCTTTGACGGAGCGTGAGACCGACAGTCTTTTCGAAGTCATGAGAAAGCTGAAGGCGAAGGGCGTCTCCATCATCTATATTTCTCATCGTATGGAAGAGGTATTCAATAACTGTGATACCATCACCGTCATGCGTGACGGGCAGACCATCAGCAGCCGCCCGACAGAAGAAACGAATATGGACCAGATCGTAGGCGATATGGTCGGCCGAGTGATGAGCGAGTACTATCCGGCGCGTACGAATGTACCCGGTGATGAAGTATTCAAGGTCGAAGATTTTTCGCAGCCTGGCGTTTTCGAGCACATCTCCTTCTCCGTCAGAAAAGGGGAGATCCTGGGGGTAGCCGGTCTCATGGGCGCTGGTCGTACAGAGATCATGAGAGCGATCTTCGGTGTGGATCCGCACAAGGAAGGAAAGCTCTACCTCTCCGGCAAGGAGATCAAGATCAAAAAGCCACTGGATGCCATCAAGCTCGGCTTTGGCTTCATTACAGAGAACCGTAAGACGGAAGGGCTCATTCTGGATTTTTCGATCAAGAAAAATATTGCACTCCCAAGCGTGAATGCCCTCGCCAAGAGCGGCGTCATCAATGACAAGGAAGAATTCGGTTTCGCAGATACGTTATCGCACAAGCTCGGCGTCAAGACACAGACCATCGAGCTTCCTGCGAGCGCTCTCTCTGGCGGCAACCAGCAGAAGGTCGTCATCGCGAAGTGGGTGGGCATGCATCCGAAGCTGCTCATCTTGGATGAACCGACCCGCGGCATCGATATCGGTGCGAAAAAGGATATCTATGACCTGATGAATGAACTGACCGCCCAAGGCGTATCGATCATCATGGTTTCTTCTGAACTGCCGGAAGTCATCGGCATGAGCGACCGTATCATGGTCATCCACGAAGGGCATATGGCTGGCATCATCGATCATAAAGATGCGACACAGACACGTATTATGACATTGGCTACCGGAGGAGAGTAAGCATGAATTCCGAAAAAGTTAAAAATCTTGTGAGAGAAATGGGGCCGCTCATTGGTCTCATTGTACTCTTTATCGTTATCGCGGCTTTGAATGACAGCTTCATCGATCCGTCGAACCTGAAAAATCTGGCTCGTCAGATCTCTATCAATGCGCTCATTGCCTTTGGTATGACCTTCGTCATCCTGACCGGCGGCATCGATCTCTCCGTCGGCTCGATCCTTGCGCTGTCTTCCGCGCTCATGGCGAGCATGATCGCCAAAGGGACGAATCCGGAGCTCGCGATCCTTTTCTCTGCTTTCATCGGTATCCTGCTCGGCGCTGTGAATGGTGTCATCATTTCCTACGGAAAGGTCGCTCCTTTCATTGCAACGCTCGCTACCATGACCATCTATCGTGGCGCGACGCTCGTCTATACGAATGGTAATCCGATCTCCGGCCTTTCGGATGATCCTTTCTTCACCGGCTTCGGTCAGGGCTTCATCATGGAAGTCCCGGTCCCGGCCATCGTGATGCTCATCGCCTTCCTGATCCTTTTCTTCATCCTGAAGAAGACGCCGCTTGGCCGTCAGACCTATGCGGTCGGCGGGAATGAAAAAGTTTCCTATATTTCCGGGATTAAGATTGACAGAATCAAGATTTTTGCGTATGCTTTGACTGGATGCCTTTGTGCTATCGCCGGCGCTATCCTGACTGCCCGCCTGAACAGTGCGCAGCCGACAGCCGGCATGGGCTATGAGCTGGATGCTATCGCAGCTGTCGTCTTGGGCGGTACCTCGCTCGCAGGCGGCAAAGGCCGTATTTCCGGCACGCTCATCGGTGCTCTCATCATCGGTACCTTGAATAATGGTCTGAACATTTTGAATGTGTCCAGCTTCTATCAGCAGGTTGTCAAAGGCGTAGTTATTTTGCTTGCCGTCCTGATGGATCGCAAGAAGAACTAAGGAGGAAAACATTTTGTTTAAGAAAATCGCATTAACAGCTCTCATTGGCGCAGCACTCATCTCTGCTGCTGGTTGTGGCGGCTCTGATAAGAAAGCCGACTCTTCTGCTGCTTCCGGCGCGAAGAAAGTCACCATCGGCTTCTCTGTCTCCACGCAGAACAACCCATTCTTCGTCACCATGGCAAACAGCGTCAAAGCAGCTGCTGAAAAGGCTGGCGTGAATGTCAAGATCGTCGATGCACAGAATGATCCGGCAAAACAGTCCAATGATATCGCTGACCTGCTCCAGGGCAACATCAGCGTCCTCATCGTGAATCCGGTAGACTCCGCAGCAGTATCCAACTCTGTCCTTGCAGCCAATAAAGCCAAGATCCCGGTCATCACCATCGACCGTGCTTCTGACAAGGGCGAAGTCGCTGTACACATCGCTTCCAACAACATCAAGGGCGGCGAAATGGCAGCAGAATATATCGTTTCTAAACTCGGCGAAGGCACTCCGGTCGCTGAACTCGAAGGTATCCCGGGCGCATCCGCTTCCCGTGAACGCGGCCAGGGGTTCCATAACATCGCTGACAAGAAACTGAAAGTCCTCGCAAAGCAGAGTGCAAACTTCGATCGCAGCCAGGGCCTGACCGTTTCTGAAAATATCCTCCAGGCAAACCCGGATGTCAAAGCCATCTTCGCACAGAACGATGAAATGGCTCTCGGCGCTATCTCCGCTGCCAAAGCTGCCAATAAGCAGATCTTCATCATCGGCTTCGATGGCACGGATGACGGCGTGAAAGCAGTCAAAGACGGCACCATGGCAGCTACCATCGCACAGCAGCCAGACAAGATGGGTGAAATCGGCGTCGATGCTGCTCTGAAGCTCGCTAAGGGCGAAAATGTCGAAAAGAACATCGCTGTCGATCTGAAACTGATCGAAAAGAAATAATTGCCTTTCCTGACAACCTGAAAAAACCGCAGCCAAAGCTGCGGTTTTTTGTCGTGAGAAAGCGAGAACTCTTTTTCCTTTGCGGTAAGACGGGGGATGGTAGGAAATCACAAGCAGATCCTGTTACCTTGAAAGGGGGATTGGGCGTCAATGATAGACCTATCGGGGAAGAATTAAAGAGGGGAAATTTCATCGAATGCAGCGATGTTGTATGATTTTTCTACATGAAATCGTTAAAACATAGTTATAAAAACCATAAAACCGGCCTGACGGTCGAAGGGAAAAACAAGCAAACCTCGCTTCACTCGAAGGAATCCCTCTTTTTTGTGCCTACGGCACCACCTCCCTCCCGGAGGGTGACGGCGCGGATGGAGTGAATAATGACTTTCACCCTTCTGCCACACTTGTGTGATAGATGGAGAATAAATAAGGCGTATAAATTAAATATTATAGCCACATGGCCACAATTAAAAACTTTAAGCACAAATAGCTTGAAAATTTAATTCTATTCATATATTATTAAGGCTATAGGAAATATAATTTAAAAATATAAGCGAAAGCTTAGGAGAAAGTTGTATTCTATTCTCCTGCCGTCGAAACAAGGACAGACGGGCGGGGGATTGGGATAGATTTTTATTTTATTGGTCAGTCAAAAGGAAGGAGAGATGAGGAAGATCGTTTTAGCCTGCCTGTTTCTGCTCGGGCTTCTGCTGATGCCTGTCATGCACGCGTCGGCGGCTACGCAGTCATCGGACACGATGATACTGGAGTGGAGAGCAGAGAAGGCGTGGATCGACAAGGGCGACTTGTGCCTGCGCGGTACATTCACCTATTTCAGAGGAAAACGCTGGTAAATAGAGAGAAGGTATTTGTCATGAAAAAAAGAAATTTGTCAAGCATTATGGTAGTAGTTGTGTTGACAATGGGGGGGTAACCTGATTCATGCAGCATACGATGAAAATTTAAATATGTACACGCTCGATGCTGTCGTCGTCGAAGCGGATAAGACGAAGAATAAATTCGGCGATACCATCACGGAACAGTCGTACTATCGTACCGGCGGTGATGTGAAGGTCATCACGAGAGAAGAAATCGAAAAACGTCATTACACAGATTTGACGGAAGCCATTAAACGTATTCCGGGGGTTACTTTCCAGAACCCTGGATATCGTGGTGGAGAATATGGATACGCCGCCTATAATAATGGTGTATCCATTAATGGCGATAGCAGAGTCATTATTTTAGTAGATGGTCGGCGTGTAGATAATTTAGCCAGCCAGAGAATCAGCGGTACAAGCAAAAAAGGAACTAAGTCTACGGGTGTTGATTTAGACCATGTAACTAACATGGAAAATGTAGAAAAAATTGAAGTCATTAAAGGTCCAGGCGCATCGGTATATGGGGCAGATGCTACTGGCGGGGTTATTAATATTATTACCAGAAAGGGTGGAGCCGTAACTACGGGTTCCGTTGACTTATCTACAGGTTCCTGGGATAAACATAATTATGCGGTAAGTCTTTCCGGAAGTGCGGGAGATGATAAGTCGTTCCACTATTTTATTTCCGCTAACCGGAATATGTCTGGTGATACCAAATTTAAAGATGGCTTGGCAGATAAAGTGGGTACACTGGCAGGTTCAAGATATAAGGAAGATGGAGTAAACGTCCGGTTGGATAAAGACTTCAATGACACTCATAATTTGAGCATTTCCTACAATCATAAAGACGGCAGAGACGGTTATCCGGTCACCACACCAAATCTGAAATATTGGAATGAAAAAGACTGGTATGCTCTTCTGATGCGTGTAGCCGTAGGGAGACTGGATGAAAACAATCATGCCATTGAAAAAGCCACCAATTTTACGATTGCCAGAGAATTGCCATATTATCGCAATTTGTTTACTGCCAGAGCACTCTATGATGTAACTAATGACTTTAATCATAATGATTTGGATGTAGTGTATACCTTTGCTAAAGATAATGGTATGGACAGCTTTATCCGTTTCTACGACCAGAGCCACAGCTACGCAGGGAGAGCCAATTTCTGGTTCTCTGACTTTGCCTCCGGCGGTGGCAATTCTGCGGCGGGATCCGGCTATGATAACTACATGGAATATGTCAATGCCCATGGCGGTACGATTAACCAGGAACAGCTGAATGCATGGATGAAAGAACATTTGACTCCATTCCCGGGAACGGTGACAGAAGAACAGAAGGAATGGTGGCAGAATAAGACGGAAGGCGGCAATTCCCCAGTTACCGATTATAATGAAGAGAAAAACCGCGGCGCTCAGTTGCAGCTGGCTAAAACATTTGGCAACCATGATGTGATTGCCAATGTACTGTATGACAAAGCGAAAGTGTTTAAGAGAAATAAAAATGATGATGGACATACGTACTTCACCCATCTTTCCCGTAAAACATTATCCGCTTACGTGCAGGATAAAATCCATGTGACCGACAAATGGGACATCACTCCTGCCATTCGGTATTCGAAATATAGCTCCATCAATACGACGATGAAGAGCAAGGGGGAGATCCTTCCGTCCAACGGAAAGGGAAATACCCATGCTCTTACTTATGCGTTAAACACGGAATACATGTTTAACGATACGGCCAGCATGTACCTGGGATGGACCAAGGTATTCCGTCCGCTTCGCCAGGGGGACTATTCTACAATTGATGTAGTCACCAATTCTCCATTGGAAGATGAAGAGGGCAATGTATATACAGTAGGTATTCGGAAGGATTTGTCGGATAAAACATCCATTGCCGTACATTACGACATAACCAAGATGAGCAATGCCATTGCAACCTTCCCAGTTTGGACAGGCTCTGAATTTAAGAGCGCTGCTATCAATGCCAAGGAAGATAAGCAATCCTTCAATATTACATTGGACCATAGATTTAACGATCACCTCACATTGAGCGCATCCTACACGCATCTGAAAGATAAGTGGGCTGCTAAAAATGGGGCCATTATTGATCCGAATTGGATGATGACCAATGCAGGGGATGTGAATACAGCCATCAATCATCTGCGCCCGGAAAATTATTATTCTCTTAACTTGTCCTATGAAAATGGCAAGCTCTATACGGGTCTTTTGACAAACTGGTACACAGGCAATGATTTGTCTGCGTTCACATCAAAGCGCTTCCTCGTGATGGATTGGAATATCAATTATGATATTGCCAAGGACATTACGGCTTACGTTCTGGTTTCCAACCTTACGAATCAGGCTTATGAAACATGGTACAGCGGCAGCTGGGGTCCTGGAGCCTATTCTATGCCGGCCCGGAGTTTCCTCGTTGGTGCAAGATATAAATTCTAATTGTATGAATGCAAAATGGGCTGGAGTTTTCCAGTCCATTTTTTGTAAGGAGCGCCTATGAAAAAATATGGCATTCTCATTGTGATTTTTCTTCTGCTCGCCGCAGGGTATGGGCTGTACCTGCAGCATGGCAATGCGCTGCAGGATACAGGCGACAGGGAGGAGGAAAAGGGACATTACCCTGTCACCATTTCCAACTATACCAGCAGCGGCGAGGCGAAGGACTACATCTTTACCAGGAGACCGCAGCGGGTCGCGGTAGACCGGTCCAACAATCTGGAAATTCTGCTGGCTTTGGGACTATCCGACCGCATTTCCATGGTATCCGTGCGCCATGGTAATGAATCGTATGAAGAAATGGAAGCGGCATACGGTGAGGAAATGGCAAAGATTCCGGGCATCCATAATACTACCTATGAAGACTTTGACATGGAAACTGTGCTTGCCAGTCAGCCGGAGCTTATCATGGGCTGGCAGTCCACCTTCGGCAAGAGCCGCCTCCGCTCTACAGGCTGGTGGAATGAAAAGGGGATTAACACATATATTTCGCCGTCTGCCAATTCCATTCTGGAGCGGCGGACCGTGGATGATGAGATCCAATTCATTGACGATGTAGGACGGATCTTCGATAAGAAAGAGCAGACCGATGCGATGATCGGTGAAATTCGGAAAGAAATCAAGCGGGTCCGAGAGGAAACCGAAGGGAAACCTGCCCCCCGCGTGGTGGTGATGGAACTCCTGGGAAAATACATTTCCAACTACAGCGATCGTACCACCGCAGGCAACATGGTCACGGAACTGGGAGGGCGGATGCTGCTGGATTCCAGGCGCATAGGACGGGAAGACCTGCTGGAAGCGGATCCGGACGTGATCTTCGTGGTGTACCTGGAGTCGAGAGACAAGGAACGAGTGCTGGACTTCTTCCGCAAACCGGAAGTAAGCTCCATGAAAGCTGTACAAGGAAATCGTATCTACTTCCTGCAGGTGGACAACATCTACTGCCCGGGAGTACGCACCATCAAAGGACTGAAACTCA
Organism: Dialister sp.; assembly: GCA_003447275.1. Classification (GTDB taxonomy): domain Bacteria; phylum Bacillota; class Negativicutes; order Veillonellales; family Dialisteraceae; genus Dialister. The sequence goes on along the minus strand of DLZS01000135.1, from coordinate 1,539 downwards.
TTCGTGACGGTATGTATCCGGAGTTAAAGGGAAAGTCATAGAAAATCACGAAAAAGGCTGCTCGGGGTCACCTGGTTCAGAAGTCTAACGGAGGCAGTGCTGCGCGAAAAGTATAAAAGTATCGCGAAATTTTTGTTTTACACACACTATTCACGAAATATGAGAAACCTATAGAGCCGACAGAACCTGATGAACCTGTTTCTCCTAGTCCTGATCTCAAGCCACCAGTCGCTGTCAATCCATTTTCCCATTGACGCGCTCCATGTGCATCCTTATAATAAATAAGATATGATTTTATAAGGGTAAGGAATCGGATATGAATAACGACTATGCAAGCATTTTCTCCGGCATTTTAAGAGAGAATCAGATAAAGACAAATGAACCCATGAAGCGTCATACCACCTTTGGCATTGGTGGGCCGGCAGATTGTTTTCTGATGCCGGAAACGACAGAAGAAGTGTGCCTCATCACAAAGCTCGCACACAAGCATGCGGTGCCGCTTTTCGTACTGGGCGGCGGGGCGAACCTGCTCGTCCGGGACAAAGGCATCCGCGGGGCGGTGGTATTCACCGGTCGTCTGCACCGCATGGAAAGGAAGGAGAATCTCCTGACGGTCGCGAGCGGAGTGCCTACGGCAGCTGCTGCAAGGAAAGCATTGGAGTATGGACTCTCCGGCATGGAATTTGCAAGCGGCATTCCCGGCAGTATTGGCGGAGCTGCTTATATGAATGCAGGGGCGTATGGCGGAGAAATGGCGAAGATCATCATTTCTGCCACCACCTGTGATGCAAAGGGGGATATCATTGTCCACTCCATCAAGGATATGGGCTATGGGTATCGCCACAGCCCCTTCATGCAGAATGGGGAAGTCATCCTTGATATCACTCTTTCGTTAAAGCCGGGAAATCAAAAGGACATCGAAGCGCTGATGAAGGATCTCAATCAGAGAAGAGCCACGAAGCAGCCTCTTGAAAAACGAAGCGCCGGATCCACCTTCAAGCGTCCCGATGGTCATTTTGTCGGGCAGATGCTCGAAGAACTGGGGCTCAAAGGATTTTCGGTGGGCGATGCGCAGGTCAGCGAGAAACACGCCGGTTTCCTCATCAATAATGGCCGTGCCTCCTGCGAAGATATGCTCTCTCTCATCCATCAGGTACAGCAGAAGGTCAAAGAGGCCTATGGCGTGGACCTGCATACCGAGGTTCAGATCGTAGGGGAAGAGTGAAAGAAGCCGAAAGGCTTCTTTTTTGTTTGTTGGTGACTGGGGACTAGGGATGAGTAGCTAGGGAAACACTGATTCAATCGTTGTCAAATTTCATTCTTGGATTTTTATACAGAGCGAGGAATCATCTGACGCGAATAGCGAGCTATTTAAGGAAGATGATGACGAAGCTATGTATAAAAATCCGTATGAAATCTGATTCTGCGATTTAATCAGCGTTTCCCTAAGGATTGGGGATTAGGAGTGACTGGTGGCTGATGACTGGGATTCTCTGGCATCGTCATCCCGAGCGCAGCCGAGGGATCTTTACTGCACTG
>DLZS01000131.1:2865-3056 GCA_003447275.1 Dialister sp. | reverse complement strand
CAGAATTTTGATAGCGCTTCGCGATGTTGTCATCTCGAGCGTAGTCCGTGATTTTCCTTGCAGAACGGTCAGTGTGCCAACCGCGCTATTTCAATCACCTCTTGCTTTCCATTCCTAATCCTAACAGGTTCAACAGGTTCTAAGGGGTCTAAAGGTTCAACGGGGAATGTGGCGGCTTCGCCGCAAATATA
>DLZS01000131.1:0-2542 GCA_003447275.1 Dialister sp. | reverse complement strand
TGAACCCTGAACCCTGAACCCTATTCACTCATATTTCTACGGAGTATCCTTATGATCGTTTCACAATTCGGCGTCGAAAGCTGGATGGACCAGTACGAAGAAGGCGCCAAGTACAATATCACGGACACCTGCGCGAAGCCTCTCTCGCTCACAGAACTCTTTTCGCTGGCGGGCGAGGATCGCGCAGATTTCATGGAGCGCTTTTTTGCAAGAGAGCAGACATACGGCACCATCTTCGGCTCGGAGAAGGTCAAGAAGGAGATCAGTCGCCTCTATGAGAGCATCTCTCCGGAGGAGATCCTGACGGAGCATGGTGCGACGGGCGGGAACCAGCACATCTTCTTCTCGCTCATCCGTCCGGGGGATCGTGTGATCGCATTCTCTCCGAGCTATCAGCAGTTTTACTCGGCACCGGAAGCGCTCGGGGCGGAGGTGACGGTGCTGCGCCTTCGAAGAGAGAACGGCTATCTGCCGGACCTTGATGAGCTTTCGCAGGCAGCGGCGCGCGGCGTGCGCATGATCTGCCTCAACAATCCGAACAATCCGACGGGCACTCTGATCCCATCGGACATGATGAAGGACATCGTCACCATCGCGCGGCAGAGCGGCGCATACCTTTTCTGCGATGAGGTGTACAGCGGCGTTTCCATCGACGGAGCTCTCGCTCCCTCCGTTTGCGATCTCTATGAGAAGGGGATCGCGACCGGATCGATGTCGAAGGCCTTTTCGCTGGCTGGGCTTCGTCTCGGCTGGCTTGCGACCCATGACCGGCAGGCGCTCGCCCAGTTTCGCCGTGTGCGGGACTATGACCTTGTGAGCTGCGGGCTCTTCGATGAGGAGATCGCGGCGCTCGCCTTGGCGCACAAAGAAAAGATCCTCGCAAGAAACCGCGCCATTCTGGTAGCCAATCTTCCCATTCTGGATGCCTGGGTGAAGAGGGAGCCGCATGTCTCTTACGTGAGACCGACTGCCGGTACCATGGCACTTGTGCATTACGATCTTCCCATCGGCTCGCGCGATTTCTGCCGCCGCATGTATGAGGAGACAGGCGCCTTCTGCGTCCCCGGCGACTGCTTCGATGAACCATTTTCTTTCCGTGTCGGCTACGGTCATGAGGCGGACGTACTGAGAAAAGGGCTGGATGCGGTGAGTGAATTTATCAGGCGCGTGACGGGTGTGAAGTGACTAAGAGACTGGGAGACATCAGACGCCCGCTTTGTCATTTCGAGCGAAGCGAGAAATCTTTTTTGCTTGCAGTCAGGGACTCACGCTTTCCCCACATGTGCCGCGCTGTTCCGCTTTCCTCATCTGTCTTTCATGCCGCCAGTGCCCTATCCGCCCCTTCGGGGCACCTTCCCCTCGAGGGGAAGGCTATTAAGTTCGGCGTTTCCTTAACATACGACGTTTTTCCACGCTCCTTGCCTAAACAGCGCAAAGCAAGTACAATAGAAGAAAGTTCCCCAAGGAGGCAAAGCTATGATTACACCAATGGACATTCATAATAAAACTTTCTCCAAAGGCCTGCGCGGCTACAGCGAGGAAGAGGTCAATGATTTCCTGCGCCAGATCGTCACTGATTACGAGCAGATCTATCGTGAGCATCGCGAGATGGAAGAAGAAATGGACCAGATGAAATTGAAGCTCTCCAACTATGAGAGGATCTCGGATACCATGACGGCGACGCTCCAGCTTGCCAAGGATACCGCTGAGAACGTCAAGAAGAACGCGAAGAGAAATGCGGATATCCTGATCTCCAATGCCAAGATGGAAGGAGACAGACAGGTGAAGGACGCGGAGGACTATCGCCGCCGCCTGGCTGAGACCATGATCCATACGGAAGGAAATATGAAGAACTACGTGAGCAAGATCCGGAAGGATCTGGAGCTTGCGCTGGCATCCATCGATGCGCTGGAAAATCTGAAGGCTCCCATCGTCCCCGGCTATGCTTATCCGGCTGTCGAGCCGGAGGAGGAAGCGCCGGCAGAGGAAATTCCAACGGAAGAAGTACCGGATAAAGCCGCTCCTGCGGAAGAAACGCCCGTAGAAGAACCGGCGGAAGAAACCGCAGCTCCGGCGGAAGAGCCGGCACCAGACGCTGAAGGGACGCCGACCGAAGAACCGGCTCCGGCAGCAGAGGAAGCCGCTTTAGCAGAGAAAAAGCCGGAAGAAGAGAAAGAGGCGAAGTGACGGAGATGGCGTGACCGGTGATTTCCACCGCGGTGCCAACCTTCCTTTTTACAAATTCCCCTTTTCGTGCTGTACTATACGCATATTCATTGGAACGAGAAAGAAGCCATTGGCACCTCCGCGCCGATGGCTTTTTGCGTTTGATGCGTCAGAGAAGCCGCTGTGATATCTTCATAGCGGCTTTTTGTGATGGAAAAGAAAGCGGCGGGAGCCGCATGCTGGAGCCGAAGGCGGGTGATATCGATTTTCACAAATTGCAATAAAAAAGACGATGTGAAATAACGATCATCTCATTTTCGGTTTCAAGCTGCCGCGGGGACTTGCAGCTCTCATAGGAGTAACCGGGAAACCTTAT
>DLZS01000055.1:0-6000 GCA_003447275.1 Dialister sp. | reverse complement strand
CTACATTGACAGGGGCTGATCATTTTGCGGGGGCGTCTTTTTTGATAGGTGGGATCCAGGGGGACTGGGGACTGGGGACTAGGAATTAGTAGCTAGGGATTAGACTAGGAGACTGGGAGACATCAGACTCCCGTATCGTCATTTCGAGCGAAGCGAGAAATCTTTCTTGCAGACCGATAAACGATGCATGTGTGAAAGCAGAAATACGTAACACCAAGGCGTCGTTTCCCTGCCAGTTCTTATGGGATACTGACCGCAGTGCAAAGGCAACGCTTTCGATGACGACAGCACGAAGCGCTATCAAAATTCTACGGCGCTTCACTATTTTTGCGCCGCACCACCCCCGCTGAACCCTCAGAACCTGTAAAACCTGCTCCCCCTCTTTCGCAAACAATCAAAGAACAGCCCCCCCGAACCTTGAAGGCAGGGATTGGGTTTACGGAACTCCTCCCCGCTGAGCAGCCCCTTAGAGAAGGGGCGCGCCAAAGGCGCAGGATGGATCCTCGCGGCGGTTTGAAAGCCAATGTGAAGCTATCCATCCCTCACACATGTCATCCCGAGCGAAGCCCTTGATCTTTATCGCACTGCGGTTAGCATCACTCATCCGCCCCTACGAAAACAACGCCTTGGTGCAGCCTTTTCCCCGCTTTCAAGCACACATCGTTGATCCGTCTGCAAAGAGGATTTCTCGACTTCGCTCGAAATGACGATACACCATTCGAGCAGAGCTTTCATTCGCTATCAAGGGCTACTCCGCCCCACGGGCTAACCCTGAACCCCCTCATCTATGCTACAATAGAGAAAAACCATCCATTCCCCGAAAGGAGCCCCCCATGATCCACGATTTCATCTACCATAACCCCACCAAAGTCTACTTCGGAAACGGCATGCTCACCCACCTATCCGAAGAAATCAGCCACCTCGGCAGCCGCGTACTCCTCGTCACCGGCGGCAGCTCCGCCAGAAAAAGCGGCCTCTTCGACAAAGTCCTCGCCGAAATCAGCAAAGCCAATGTCGACTGCTACGGCCTCTCCGGCGTCAAGCCGAATCCCGAGATCGGCCTCGTCCGCGAAGGCATCCGCCTCGTACGCGAAAAACGCCTCGACCTCATCCTCGCCCTGGGCGGAGGCTCCGTCCTCGACACCGCCAAAGTCATCGCAGGCAGCGCCCCCTACGACGCCGACCCTTGGGACCTCATCAAGCACCGCGCCCAGATCGATACCGCCCTCCCCCTCATCACCATCCCCACCATCGCCGCGACCGGCTCCGAAATGAATGCCAGTGCCGTCATCACCAACCCCGAGACCGAAGAAAAATACGGATGGACCGCCCAAGCCTTCCGCCCCTCCGTCTCCTTCCTCTGCCCCGAAAACACCTACACCGTCCCCGCCTACCAGACCGCCTGCGGCTCCGCCGACATCCTCTCCCACATCATGGAAGTCTACTTCCAGAAAGAAGAAACCTTCCCCGCCACCGAAGCCTACATGGAAGCCATGATGCGCTCCGTCATGAAAGACGCCCCCATCGCCATGGCAGACCCTGCCAATGAAGGCGCCCGCGCAAACCTCCTCTGGACCGCCTCCTGGGCCATCAACGACTTCATCGACAGCGGCCACGCCGTCTCCTGGACCTGCCACGGCATCGAGCACGAACTCTCCGCCCACTACGACATCACCCACGGCCTCGGCCTTGCCATCCTCACCCCCGCCTTCCTCACCTACGTCCTGGACGAAACCACCGCCCCCCGCATCGCCCGCTTCGCCACAAACGTCATGTGCGTCTCCCCCAAAGGCAAGGACACCCTCAAAATCGCGAAGAAAGGCATCAAACGCCTGCGGAAATACTTCAAGAAACAGCTCCGCCTCCCGACCACCCTCACAGAGATCGGCATCGACGACACCCGCTTTGCCGAAATGGCAGAGAAAACCATCGCATGGAAGGGCGCCAAAGACGGCCTCCTCCACGGCTTCGTCGACCTCTCCGCCAAAGACCTCGAAGAAATCTACCGCCTCGCGCTGTAAGCACCCACCGCCGGTAAACCTCACCACCCCTCAAGCCCAGACAAAAGGGATCCCGCCAAAGGAGAAAACAAGCCATCAAAAAAGCCCCTGCCAAAGGGGATTTTTTGATGGCTTACCCTTCCAGTCCGGATGTCGCATAGCGTAACGGACTATTTTTTTAAGAGGCGGGGCGCTATATGAATCATACGCCCCTCCCCCACTGAAGTTTGAAAGCAGGGATTCGTGATCCGAGATGATGAGCCTCGAGTGACTAGTGACTTGTAACTGGGGAAACGCTGATCCCTTATTTCCTACCGTCCACGATCCTCACCGCATTATCCCGGATGGTATTCACCACATGGCTGAGATCCACCAGCTGCGCCGTGCTGAAGATGTCCCCGCAACTATACCTATCAAAAGGCGCACTCATGAGACGAGCCGGGCTATCGATATATCCATTCACCGTAAGATACTGGATGACCTGCCGGACAAAAGCGATCTGCTTCTCATTCAAGCTATAGTCATTGATGAAAGAAGAAAAGGCCTGCTCCGCCGCCTGCGGATCGAGCTTCGCGATTTCCCGTACCACAAGGCCGAAAGGCTTTGTCGCATACGCCGCCCGATAGGCTTCCGGCGTGCCGAGCTCGACTTCGAAGATGCGCTCAAGTGCCGCGTAGTCTTCACTGCTCAAAGGCTCATTGTGTACGAGCTTCCTGCCCGCCGGCACATCATGGGCATGGTCAGTGAAATAGCTCTCCACCTTTTTCCGGTAGTCTTCGAGCGGCTCTTCAGCAAGCGGCTCGCCAAGCCCTTCGGCAACGACCGGGTCCTGCAACGCTGTGACGATATAATGCCCCGAGCCGCGTTCCTCGAGATACTGCATGAGATCCCGCAACCCTACACGGATCTCCTCCATCTTCAGCAAATCTATCAAAGGGAAGAACGTGGGACTTTGGATTTCCTCCATGAGCGGCAGCGCATCCCGCACCGCCTGGATGCCGTTTTTCCCCGATAACGCATGCACCGTCTGTTTCAGACTTTCCCGCGCCCGCTCATAGGCTTTTCGGTCCGTGAGGAAGGTCAGCATCATGCCATACATGAAAATATCGAAACGCTTCGCCGCCTCATCCTTCTCCTCATCTGTGACGAGCGGGGCGAGCTCTTTCACCAGCCCCTTCACATCCTCATCGGAAAGCGCCTGATACGCCGCCTCCTTCTTGTACGTTTCCACCGCTGATAAATGCAGCCGCACCGCCGCAAGCTCCGTCTTCAAGGCCGCCACTTCCTGCTGCACCGTCTTCACGAGCGTCGCCCGCCAGGACCGGTAGCCCTCTCCTGAGAACTCACTCCCCTCCAGCGCACGGATAAGACGCACACGCTTCTCGAAAAGATTCTCCGACAGACTCTTCACCGCCGTTTCCTTCACCGGCTCCTGGTGCTCGCGGAAGAAATCAAAATTCCCCCCATAGTCAAAAATGAGGAAATACCGCTTCCCCACATGCTCCCCCTCGCCGTCCGTCACGACGAGGTCCGGCGCGAGACGTGTCCCGCGACCGATCATCTGCCAGAATTTCGTCTTCGAGCGCACCTTCTTGAAAAAGACCAGATTCACACACTCCGGCACATCGATCCCCGTATCCATCATATCCACCGACACCGCGATGACCGGATCCTTATCAGGATTCTTGAAATCTGCAATCAACGTCTCCGCATACGAATCATCACAGACGATGCGACGTGCGAAATGCCCATGGTACACTGGATACATTTCATCAAAACAGTCCACAATGAACTGCGCGTGCTTTTTATTCTCCGCAAAAATGATCGTCTTCCCCAGCCGATCCCCGCCAGAGACCTTGATGCCCTTCTCCATCAACCGCTCAATGACCGTCCGCACCGTATCCCGGTTGAAGACCTTCCGATTCATCTTCGACTCTGATACATACGTGGGAAGACTCCCATCATCCTCGATGAAATCCTCCTCATAGCGCTCCCGATCCTCCGGCGCGAGCTTGTCATACGTGATCCCCTCATGCAAGAAAAGCGTCTTCACCTCATAATTTTTATACGGCACGAGGAAATGCGCCGTGACCGCCTCCTCATAGCTGTAAGCATACGTCGGCACCCCCAGCTTTCTCTCGAAGAAATCATACGTATTTCGATCCACATCCGTCTTCGGCGTCGCCGTGAGCCCCACCAGAATCGCATCGAAATAATCGAAAATCGTCCGATACTTTTTAAAAATGCTCCGATGGCTCTCGTCGATGATGATGAGATCGAAATGCGCCGGCGTGAAAAGCCGCGCGCCCGTCTCCGTCCGCCGCCCATCGATGGCATTCAGCATCGTCGGATACGTCGAGAAGACGATTCGCGCATTCGCATCCTCCTTATTGCTGCACAGATTGCACAGCGACATTTCCGGAAGATACGCCTTGAAAGCCTCCTTCGCCTGCGACACCAGAGCCGTCCGATCCGCCAGGAAAAGCACCCGCGTGATCCGATTTCCACGCAAAAGCACATCCACCAGCGACGCCGTCGTGCGCGTCTTCCCCGTCCCCGTCGCCATCACCAGGAGATGTTTCCTCCTGCCTCGCTCGATTTCCGAAAGCGTCGCACGGATCGCCTCCTTCTGGTACGCGCGATTCGTGATCCTGTCATCGATCGGGATCGACGACAGCGGCTTTGGCTCCTCCGACCGTCGCTGCATCAGCCGCGCCAGATCCTCCTCACCGAAGATCCCACTCACCTGCCGCGGCGTTCCATGCACATCATCCCAGAAATGCGTCTCGAATCCATTCGTCAGAAAAATGAAAGGTCGCGCGCCATACATCTTTTCCAACGCATCCGCATAGAGCTTCGCCTGCTGCGCTCCCGCCTTCGCATCCCGGCTCGTCCGCTTCGCCTCCACTACCGCGAGCGGCCTTCCATCCTTCCCGAAAAGCACATAATCCGCCTTCCCCACAGCCCCCGGGACACCATTCATATCTCGGACAGGGAGCTCGGCTGCCACATTCGCCCGCGAGCCAGAAAGCTGCCATCCAGCGAGCTGAAGATCCACATCGATATACATCTGCCGCGTCGACAGCTCCGTGATCGGGCGAAGTGAATACGTGCGCTTCGCCTGATTTTCCTCACTCGCCGCCTTCATCGCGTGAAGCTCCGCCTGCACCTTTGCAAGCTCCGCTGCCAGCCGCTCCTTCTCCGCCCCCTGCTGCTCCAGAAGTCGCGCCTGTTCACGGATCCGCTTCTCATTCACCGCCTCATGCGCCTCCGGTATGCGAGATAGCGAAAAGACCCGCTCCTCATAGAAACGCCCATAGCAATAATCAATCCACAGAAGGAAATCGAAAAGATTCCGCAATGCCTCCGCCGCCTGCTCGAAAGAAATCTCCCGCGCCTCATGCGCCGAAAGATTTCCCATCTTCACGATGAACTGCAACCGATACCACGGCTCATGATCCATCAGATCGCGGAAATCCGGATGATGCAGGAGCGACTGCAAATTCGCCTGCCGTGGGACCTCGATCCCCTCCACCTGATAGACCCACTTCACCGCAAGCTCCAACGTCTTGCGCGAAAGGAGCGCCGAGAGCGAAGGATGCGAGCGGCAAAGCCCCTCCGCCTTCTCCGCCGACTTCGCAAACATACCGTAAGCCGGATCCTTCTCTAAGAAATCGAAATTCCCCATCGCCTGACTCCTCTCTTGACTACGTGAACCTTTCCCTTATCATACCTCTTTTGCAGCAAGACCGCTTGAGAAAAAAGCTCCTTCTTCCGCAGAATCTTACACGAGTGCTGCATAGCCTCATTCTCGTATCGTCAGCCCCTTCCCGAAGGGAAGAGGGTAGTTTCTGCCTGCGCATCTGTCTTGCGTACCTGCTGCCTGACGCCATTCTCGTATCATTAGCCCCTTCCCATCGGGAAGGGGCCGCCCGCAGGGCGGGGGATAGGGAGACGGGTGCGCTGGCAGTCGCTCAGCACATATGAGACTGACTACGGT
>DLZS01000056.1:0-9217 GCA_003447275.1 Dialister sp. | reverse complement strand
ATAAGGTTTCCCGGTTACTCCTATGAGAGCTGCAAGTCCCCGCGGCAGCTTGAAACCGAAAATGAGATGATCGTTATTTCACATCGACTTTTTGCATGCAGCGATCGTGCGGCAACACGTTTTATGGGGGACTGGGTTTCCCTTTGAGCATGTATCACCTATAAGACAAGCAAAATTTATCAGATCAGTTTTTTGAAATACGGGATCTTCTTGATTCCCCACGTCAGCACTACACCGAGTGCGTAGGCAAGGGTGATCCAGATGACGGCATCTAAGAAGGGGAAGCGGTAGAGATAGACCAGAAGAACGCGGGAGAGGATGATGTGCGTGACATTTCTTGTGATTTCTTCGAAGAGCATGACACCGAAGGAGATGCCTCCGAGGAAGACGAGGCGGCGCGACCAAGCATCGGAGATGTGGTGGGTCATGAAGTACCAGCGGGTGAGGCAAAAGACGAAGGCGGTATTCAGGAAGAGGAAGGAGTCGTAGAAGCGCTCGGAGATGGCTTCCGTCATGCCGCCGGCGCATACGCCGTGGTAGTAGGTCATGAAGCCGGCTATGGCGGTACCGATGATGGCGATAAGCCCTAGTCTTGCAAGATTTCTCTTCGTCAGCCATGTGTCGGGAAGTACATGTTCGATCCAGTAGCCCATGAGGAAGTAGAAAGACGGCTCGCTAATCGCGAGGAGAGGGTTTACAAAGTAGTTCATCTCCGCGCTGCCCTTGAAAATGAGAAAGGAAATGACAGGCACGCAGCCAACGAAGAAAAGATTGAGCCCGATGAGGTAGAGATAGAGATCCTCCGTCATGGCCTTCACCAGTTTTCTCCAGATGGGGAGCATCAGGAGAAAGCCGATATATATGTATAAGAAATAATAAGCGGTTGCCATCTGCGAGGAGTAGAGCATCGTGAAGAATTTCGCGATGTGACCGGGGATGGTGAGGGGGAGATTGTGGTAGAACCAGACATAGTTGATGAGAGAGAAGACAAAGATGACCTGAAGGAAGCGCCAGATGCGTTTCTTGAAGATGGTGGAGATCGACTCTTCGCGTCCCAGGAGCAGTGCGCCCGAGATCATGAAAAAGATAGGCACCGCGGTCTTTACCCAGAAGGGGACGGCGAGGTAGAAAGGATAAAAGAGCGACTCGGGGCGGTCAATGAAAATAGAGAAACCTTCGGTCGCACTATGGGTGAACATGACCAGCCAGATGCAGAGGAAGCGCAAAAATTCGATGTGGAGCAGCTTCTTTTTAGCGGGCTTGGACGTCGGTGTGGGGGTATCATTTGTCATGGGAAAACCTTCTTTGCTAATATATTTGCGGCTTAATCATACCATGAATGGGGAGGAGGGGAAAGGGCTTTGAAGGCAGGGCTTGTAAGGCGGCTTCCTATGAACGAATGGCTTCCCCATGCCGTAAGCCCCATTTCTCTTTCCAAATCTATGCCTGTGTGTTATAATTTCTTTAACCCAATGCATAGTACAAGACGCAACCGCTGGTGAGCAAGACGTAGGATGGTATTTTCGGAGGCGGATGGAGGGTCATGTGCTTGCAAAATAGAAATGGAGGAAAAGTAGAATGGCAGGTAAAAAATGGAAGAAAATTTTGGCAGCAGGCCTTTGCGGGCTGATGGCTGCGGGTCTCATCGCAGGATGCGGCGGCAGTGACGGCGGCAAGAGTGATGCGAAGATGAAGGTCGGGGTGGTACAGATCGTGCAGCACCCGGCACTGGATGAGTCGAACAAAGGCTTTGTCGATGCACTGAATGAACAGGGGCTGAAAGACAAGGTCGATATCGATCAGCAGAATGCCCAGGGCGACCAGTCGAATCTACGCTCGATCGCCAATCGCTTCGTTTCCGGGAACTACAACCTGATCTGTGCGATCTCTACACCGGCAGCGCAGACGATGGCGAATGCGACGGACAAGATCCCGATCATTTGTACTGCGATCGCTGATTTCGAAAATGCGAAGCTCATGAAGTCGGAAAAAACGCCGGACAGCAATATCACAGGGACCAACGACAGAGGTCCGCTGGATAAGCAGGTGGCACTCATTCATGAGATCCAGCCGAATGCAAAGAAAGTCGGTATCATTTACAATTCCAGTGAAATCAACTCCGTCATTCAGGCCGATCGTCTGAAAAAGGCTTGCCAGCCGCTTGGCATCGAAGTCGTCGAGCTTACGGTGAACTCGGTGAATGATGTGCAGCAGGTGGCCGAGGGCTTCCTCGGAGGCAAGGTCGATGCGATCTTCGTTCCGACGGATAATATCATCGCTTCATCCATTCCGACACTGATGGCCGTCGCAAATAAGGAAAAGATCCCGGTCTATGGCGCAGAGGTGGGTCATGTGAAGTCCGGCGTCCTGGCTTCGGAATCGATCAGCTTCTATGATATTGGTCATAGAGCAGGTGAGATGGCAGCAGAGATCCTGAAGGGCAATAAAAAGGTCAAGGATTTCCCTGTCGAAGGCGCTGACAAATCGAAACTTTACATCAATAAAGCAGAAATGGAAACGCTTGGCATCACCATCCCGCAGTCGGTTCTGGACCGCGCGGAAATGATGTAGTAGTAAGGAAACGCTGAATTACCTTAAGCAGGCATTTGCCGGGAGATACGGTTTGCATGTTCCCGGTGTATAAGTAAGGCATACAAAGGAGTAACCTTTTCCGTGAAAGAGGAAGAGGTTACTTTTCCTTGTATAAAAGAGAAAGGAAAACCTCATTGGCTTCGAAACTGAAACAGCTGTGGTGGCTCATGCTCATTTTCGCCATCTGCAATATCGCGATGGCTATTCTCCTCTATAATGACAGACCGGTACCTGTGGATGAAAATCCGCCGGTCCCGATCGCTAGGAAGGAAGTCTATAGCATCGGTATCCTGCAGTCGGACGATCTGCCCGAGCAGGATAAGATGCTCGAAGGCGTCATGGCGTCTCTTGAAGCCGGCGGCTATCAGGACGGAAAGAATATGAAGGTCGAGCTCGTCAAAGCAGCTGGCAGTGAACGCAAAGTGAAGAGCGCGGTGAATCAATTCGTCCGCAGCAAGAAGGATCTCATCATTGCCATCGGCACTCCATCAGCCAAAGCGGCCGCAAAGGTGACGAAGAGCATCCCCGTCGTCGGCGTCGGCGTTCTTTATTTTCAGAAGGACAAAGACTTCGAAGGCCATGAAAACTTCACCGGGATCAGCGACTATCCGCAGGTCGTGAATCAGGTGCGAATGGCATCGCGCTTCATGAAACTTGATCCGTTGGGCGTGATTTACAATCCCAAGGATGAGGGGGCTCTAAAGCAGGTCAAGATGCTTCGCGCCGTCGCAGAACAGAAGCAGCTGAAGCTGGTGGAGATCAAGTATAACGACAGCGAAAAAGCAGGGCCGCAGTTTGAAAACCTGATCTCGCAGGTCAAATGCGTCTATATGCCGGAAGATCCGATGGTTCTTGCACATTTTGATGAAATGGTGAAGATCGCCACAGACGCCTGGGTGCCGATCATTGGCGAGCAGAAGGAAATGGTTTCCCGCGGAGCAGTCCTCTCCGTGTCTCCGTCCTATTACCGCATGGGATTCTCCGGCGGGCGTATGGCCTGCTGGCTTCTTGCGGGAGAAAAGATCCCGAAGGACATCCTCATCACCAAGCAGCATGATCCGGATCTTGTCATCAACATGAGACAGGTGAATGCACTCAATATTCCACTCCCCGGTGACATCTGGCAGCGCGGCAGAAAGCTCTATCTTTATGATGGACAGCCGGCAAGACCGTAAAACAGGGCTGTTTATTGATCGTTCTTGGTCGTCCGTCACATAGGGCGTACGCCTTTAAGGGAAGTTCATCGGATGGATTTCCTTTTGATTTTATTTCGTAGCATAGCAGAAAAGGAGCATTGAATTTACATGGCAGATTTAGCATTTTCCACCGTTGCCCAGGGGCTCATGTGGTCCATCCTGGCCATCGGCGTATTTCTTTCCTTCCGCGTACTGGATGTACCGGATATGACCTGCGAAGGCAGCTTCCCGCTGGGCGGTGCTATCGCAGCATCCATGATCGCAGCCGGTGCTTCGCCATGGCTTGCCATTGCAGCCGGTGCTTTCGGCGGTCTTCTGGCCGGTATCGTGACCGGTATTCTTTACACAAAGCTCAAGATCCCGGCTATCTTGGCAGGGATCCTGACCATGATCGCGCTCTACTCGGTGAACCTGCATGTCATGGGGAAAGCGAATATTTCCCTGCTTCGTGTGGACACCATCTTCTCGACCACGGCGAGCCTTCTGCATGTCAGCAACTCTGTCGCGGCCTTCCTCGTGCCGGCAGTGCTGCTTTTCCTCTGCAGTGCTTTCATTTACTGGTTCTTCGGTACCGAGCTTGGCATGTGCATCCGCGCGACCGGGTATAATACACAGATGGTGCGCGCCCAGGGTGTAAATACCGATACCATGATCATCATCGGTCTTTTCATTTCGAATGCCCTCATCGGTCTCTGCGGTGCGGTCGTTGCACAGAACAACGGCTTTGCTGACGTAGGCATGGGCATCGGCACCATCATCATCGGGCTCGCATCTGTCATCATCGGCGAAGTCATTCTTGGCGTCGACAGCTTCTCTGCTTCTCTCGCTGCCGTCATCCTCGGCTCCGTCATTTACCGTGTGGTCATCGCTGTCGTCCTCTATATGGGCATGCCGCCGAATGACCTGAAGCTTTTTACTGCTATTATTGTTGTCCTTGCACTGGCTGCGCCAATGATCAAAGGCAAAGTCAATGTCGGAAAGTGAGGCTGAGCCCATGTTAAAAGTTACCAACATCAGCAAAACCTTCTTCAAGGGCACCAGCAATGAAAAGAAAGCATTGAATGGTCTGTCGCTCACTCTGAATGACGGTGATTTCTGTACCGTCATCGGCGGCAACGGCGCAGGCAAGAGTACGCTTCTTAATGCCATCGCCGGCGCGTATATTCCCGATGCAGGGACGATCGAGATCAATGGCACGGACGTCACCCGCGTCAGCGAATACAAGAGAGCGAAGTATATCGGCCGCGTTTTCCAGGATCCGCTGAAAGGCACTGCGGCCGGCATGCAGGTCGAAGAGAATCTTCTGCTCGCTTCCCGAAGAGGGGAGAGCCGCCGTCTGAAATGGGCTTTTTCCGCAGGAGATCATGAGAAATACAGAGACATGGTGGCCCGTCTGGATCTCGGTCTGGAGGATCGCCTCGGCACCCGCATCGGACTTCTTTCCGGCGGGCAGCGCCAGGCTCTCACGCTGCTCATGGCGACCATGAAAAAGCCGGACATCCTTCTTCTCGATGAACCGACAGCCGCTCTCGACCCGAAGACAGCGTCCAAGGTGCTGAAAATCACCGATGAGATCGTCACCGAACAGCATCTGACGACACTGATGATCACGCACAACATGAGAGACGCGCTGAAATACGGCAACCGTCTCATCATGATGAACAGCGGTCGTATCATCGCGGACTACACACCGGAAGAAAAGAAAAATCTCACCATCGAAGATCTGCTGAAGAAATTCGAAGAGACCAGCGGTACGGTCAGTGACCGTGTCGCTTTGGGATAATGTGAAAGCCTCTCTGCCATTGGTGCAGAGGGGCTTTTGGGGTTTAGTGTGACTAGTGACTAGTGACTGGTGACTGGTGACTAGGAGACATCAGACTCTCGTATCGTCATTTCGAGCGAAGCGAGAAATCTTTTTTGCAGACCGCTAAACGAAGGATGAGTGAAAGCAGAAATATGTAGCACCAAGGCGTCGTTTCCCTGCCGGTGCTTATGTGATACTGACAGCAGTTCAAGAAAGATCCCTCGGCTTCGCTTCCGATGACGATGGCGCGAAGCACTATCAAAATTCCGCGGCGCTTCCATATTTTTATGCGACGCACCACCATTTCTCATTTCTCATTTCTAATTTCTCATGCAAGCGAGGCTTTCAAACGGAATCAAAGTGCAGCACGCCACAAGGGTTAAGTTTGAAAGCAGGGATTAGGGATTAGTGGCTAGGGATTGGGAGCCTCATGTGACTGGTAGCTAGTGACTGGTGACTACATACAACCCTCGGGCATCGCCATTATTTTTACTCGCGGCGCTTCTATTTTTTCATGCGCCGCACCAGCACTCCTAACTCCTAACTGGCGAACAAAGCTTTCATACACAATCAAGGGACGGCACGCCCCAGGGGCTAACCCTGAACCTGTAATTCCCCTTGCACTTTCCTTGATTTCCATGTATAATAATTATCGTTGTGAATACTGTATCCCAGTGGCACGTATCTCCGGCGGCGACTTAGATACAGCTCATGTGTTATTTTAGGAGGCTATTATGCTTACAACCGAACTGAAGAAAGAAATCATCGAACAGTATGCCACCCATGAAGGTGACACCGGATCTCCGGAAGTTCAGATCGCTATCCTCACCAAGAGAATCGTTCTGCTCACCGAACATCTGAAATCCCACAAAAAGGATCATCATTCCCGTCGCGGACTGCTGAAAATGGTCGGCCAGAGAAGAAATATGCTCGACTACCTGCGTCGCAGCGATATTGAACGTTACAGAGTTCTCGGTGCTAAACTGGGCCTGCGTCTGAAATAATTAAAAATTTTTCCACTTATATAGACATAGATAATTCACAGGAAAGCAGTGGCCAATGCCGCTGCTTTTTTGTTGCTGCAAAAGGAGCAGCGGGCGAACACGGATGCATCAGGGCGTATCAGACCGGCTAGCGGCTGACGGCCACGTTTTCTTATGTTTATACAAAAAACATTGACCTTATTCATAAAATGCTATACAATTTATAACAAAGTATCTTCCATACTTTCGGAAAGTATGGCTTCGTTTATGCAGATATTTCAGTCTATGCATAAAAGTATGTTTATGAATTGCTTGAGGAGGACAGCTATGAAACGATATAGAATCATGAAAATCAAAGAGATCATTCAGTCGCAGATCATCGAGACACAGGAGGAGCTGGCAAATGCTCTCAAAAAAGAGGGGATCGTGGTGACACAGGCGACGGTATCCCGCGATATCAAGGACCTGATGCTTCTCAAGATCCCGTATGGTGATGGGCATTATCGGTATGCTCTCCCGAGTGAAAAGCCGAATGTGATGTCTAAGAGTCACACCGCGATCCTTTTCCAGGAAGCGGTCATCCGGATCGATAGTGCGATGAATATGGTCGTGCTTCACACATTGCCGGGTTCTGCATCCTCGGTCGCCTTTGCCATCGATCATTCCAGGACAGAAGAGGTCATCGGTACACTGGCGGGGGATGATACTGTGCTCCTGATCCTGAAGACGCCGGAAGATGTACCGGCTATGATCAAAAAGCTTCAGGGTCTCTTGAAAAATTGACGAGGTTGCCATGTTGCAGAGTTTACATATCGTGAATTTTGCCATCATCGAGGATACGGTGATCGATCTCACGAAAGGGGTCACGATTTTTACGGGTGAGACAGGAGCGGGGAAGTCGATCCTGATCGATGCTCTTGCGGTTCTCACCGGACGGCGCGCGAAGACGGATCTCATCCGTACCGGCGCCGATTTCTTCAAAGTGGAAGGGATCTTCTATGCGGATGACAGCATCGTCTCTGCTTTGCAGGAGCTTGGGATCGAGTGTGAAGGACACGAGGTGATCCTGTCGCGCAAGCTGAATAAGTCGGGGCGCGGTCTCTGTACCATCAATGGGGATTTCTGTACCGTCAAACAGCTTCAGAAGATCGGCAAGATGCTGGTGCGTCTGCATGAACAGAATGACAATATGGAGCTCCTATCCATCCCTTTCTGCGAAAAGATGGTGGATTCGGGGACATCGGAGGTAGCAGATGCCTACAGGGACTATCAGGATTCCTATCGGGAGTGGAAAAAGCTGAAGGATGCCCTCGAGGACTATGAGAATGCGAAGCAGGAGCGGGAGCGGCGGCTGGACATTCTGGAGTGGGAGCTTTCCCAGATCTCTTCTGCGCATCTTTTGCCGGATGAGGATGAGGAGATCGAGAAGAAGCTCTCCGTCCTCCAGAACCATGAGCGCATTTTCCGATCGGTGCATCAGGCACTGGAGCTTCTGACGGCAGAAAATGGTCCGCAGGATGCCATCGGGGATGCGATCCGTGAGGTGTCATCGGTCTCCAAGTATGACGAAGCGCTGGAAGCCTTCCTTGAGTCACTGAACAGTGCCTCGTATGCGCTGGAAGATGCCATCAATGGGCTTGATTCCTACATTTCAGATACCGACTTCTCTGAGGAAGAGCTGAATGAGCTGCAGAGCCGGGATGAAGTGATCTCTGAAATGAAACGAAAGTATGGTCCGACGCTTTCGGATGTGCTCGTCTATGAAGCAAAGGCAAAAAAGGAATATGAGGCGCTGAAGGAAGTCATCTATGACAATGAGGCGCTTCAAAAAAATTATGCATCACTGACCGGTCTTTTGATGAAGAAGGCAGAGGTGCTGAATCGGTATCGCATGATCTCCTCGAAGAAAATCCTCACAGGGGTCGTCACGACGCTGAAGGACATGGGCATGGAAAATGCGCGGATGGAGCTGCACCTCGTCGCTCAGAAGAGCCCGATGCCCAATGGCGCAGAGGAGATGGAATTTTATTTCTCGGCGAACCCGGGTGAGCCGCTCCGCAGCATGCGCGATACGGCATCCGGCGGGGAAATCTCCCGTATTGCGCTCGCCATCGAGATGGTGATCTCTCACCTGCTCTCGCAGCAGACACTGATCTTTGATGAGATCGATGTCGGCATCAGCGGTAAGGTGGGGCTCAAGGTCGCCAGAAAAATCGCCTGCCTGGCGAAGACGATCCAGGTACTCTGCATCACGCACCTTCCGCAGACTGCCTGTGCAGCGGATCGACACTATCAGATCGTGAAGACGATCGCAAATGGCCGTACATCGACAAAGGCGGTACTCCTCAATGACGCGCAGCATTTGGACAATATCGCGCAGATGATCTCCGGTACGGAAGACTCAAAGAGCGCACTGACATCGGCGAAGGAAATGCGGCGGCTGGTGATAGGAAGATAGGAATGGTTCGGCGGATTCCTCGGATGACATTTCCATTTTCCGTGTTGCTTACCAGAGCGGGCTTTCCTGAAAAAAGATCCTCTGCTCAGGGGGAAAATGACGATGCGGGAATACTTTTACGAAGCTGGCACAGGATAAGCTTCACACCTTATCACAAATAAGAAAAGGGGCTGTGAAGAAATGA
>DLZS01000041.1:0-5108 GCA_003447275.1 Dialister sp. | reverse complement strand
CATTCAAGCGAGGCTTTCAAACGTAATCATGGGCATCACGCCTCTTTACATTTCCAGCGTGATTTGCTACAATGTTCCCATATACGGCGATGAGGAAGAGGAGTATGTCCGACAAAGCGAGCCGGCGGTGGTGAGAGGCCGGCGATGGACAGAAGGCGTTTCTGAGCTGTTTCCTGAACGGAGTAGGGAAATAAGAGAAATCAAGGTGGGCCTTAGGGAACACTGATCAAATCAGACTCTGCGATGTAATCAGTGTTTCCTTAGGTCAATGAGGGTGGAACCGCGGGTTAATGATCCCTGTAACTCGTCCCTGTAACTTTTTGTTACAGGGATTTTTATATTGTCAGGAAATGGGAGCGCAGTGACCGATCGGTCACACCCCATTTCTTCGATCAGGAGGAACAAATGACTTTTCAGCAGATCGTCTTAGCACTCCAGAAGTTCTGGTCCAAGCAGGGCTGCGTACTCGGAGAAGCTTACGACACAGAAAAAGGCGCAGGCACGATGAATCCGGCTACCTTCCTGCGCACCATCGGACCGGAACCGTGGAACGTAGCCTATATGGAACCATCCCGCCGTCCGGATGACGGCCGTTATGGGGATAACCCGAACCGTCTCTACCAGCACCATCAGTTCCAGGTCATCATGAAGCCGTCTCCGAATAACATCCAGGAGACCTATCTGGAATCCTTAAAAGAGCTCGGTATCGATCCGCAAGAACACGACATCCGCTTCGTCGAAGATAACTGGGAGTCCCCGACCTTAGGCGCATGGGGCATTGGCTGGGAAGTCTGGCTCGACGGCATGGAAATTACCCAGTTCACCTATTTCCAGCAGGTCGGCGGTATCGATGAGCATCCGGTCTCCGTAGAGATCACCTATGGTCTTGAACGTATCGCGATGTACATTCAGGAAGTCGACAATGTCTATGACCTTGAATGGACCGATGGAGTCACCTATGGCGACATTTGGCACCAGAATGAATACGAACAGTCCGTCTACAGCTACGAGCTCTCTGACCACGACATGCTCTTCAAGCTCTTCGATATGTATGAAAAAGAAGCGCAGCGCGTCGTAAAGGCAGGCCTCGTACTCCCAGCCTATGACTATGTACTGAAATGCTCCCATTCTTTCAACCTGCTGGACGCTGCCGGAGCGATCTCCCTCTCGGAACGTACAGAATATATTTCCCGTGTCAGAAACCTGGCCCGCATGTGCGCCAAGGCCTGGCTGAAAAAGCGCAAAGAGCTGGGATTCCCCATGCTTAAAGGAGGCGAAGCGAAATGAGTAAGAATCTTCTCTTAGAAATCGGTACAGAGGAAATGCCGGCCAATATCATGTCCGGTGTCGTAGACCAGCTGAAAGCGCTCGCGGCTTCCCAGTTCGAAGCCCACCGCATCGCTGCCGAAAACATCACCATCTACGCGACCCCGCGCCGTCTCGCCGTCCTCGTCAAGGGCGCCGCAGACCGCCAGCCGGATGAAGAAGTCAAGAAACGCGGCCCATCCGTCAAAGCTGCTTTCGATGCTGATGGAAATCCGACACGTGCCGCCCAGGGATTTGCCCGCGGCCAGCACATCGATCCATCTGAACTTGTCAAAGAAGGGGAATACACCTGGGCGCATGTCGTACATGCGGGCAAGAAAGTCGAAGATGTCCTTCCCGAGCTCTTCCTCTCTCTCATCACCGGCCTGAACTTCACCAGAAGCATGCGCTGGGCTGATGAAGAAGCCCATTTCATCCGTCCTGTTCGCTGGATCGTTGCTCTCTGTGACAAGGAGATCATCCCGATGGAATTTGCTCACGTCAAAAGTGGCAATGTCAGCCGCGGACACCGTTTCCTCTGCAAGGAACCTGTCGTGATCTCTGATCCGCTCTCCTATAAGGAAACCATGCGGGAAGCCTTTGTCATCGTTGATCAGGATGAACGCCGCGAAATGATTCGCACCGGCCTTCTCGCCGTTGCAGACAAGCTCGGCGGCCATGTCTGGCACAATGCAGACCTTTTGGAAGAGATCAACTACCTCGTCGAATACCCGACTCCGCTCTATGGCAGGATCGATGATGAATTCCTGAAGCTCCCTGTGCCGGCCGTCGTCACCCCGATGCGTGACCATCAGAGATACTACCCTGTCAGAAACGAAGACGGCTCCCTCATGCCGTACTTCCTGACTGTTCGAAATGGCGGTACAAAAGCCCTCGAAAACGTCCAGCACGGCAATGAAAAAGTCCTCCGTGCCCGTCTTGACGATGCGAAATTCTTCTTCGAAAACGACCGCAAGAAGACCTTGGAAGGCCATAGAGATGACCTCACCCGCATCAACTATCAGGAAGGCATGGGCGACATGCGTGATAAAGCAGACCGCCTTCAGAAACTGACGGAAGCCATCGGCAAAGACTGGGGCTTCACGGCAGAGGAAGCCGCTGACGCCGACCGCGCCGCCTTCCTCTCCAAGTCCGACCTCGCGACCGGCATGGTTACCGAATTCACCGAACTGCAGGGCGAAATGGGCAAGGAATACGCTCTCCTTGACGGGGAAAAACCGGAAGTTGCAAAGGCCATCTTCGAGCAGTACATGCCAAGATTTGCCGGAGATATCCTCCCGCAGCAGGAAATCGGCCGTGCGCTCTCCCTCGCTGATAAGCTGGATAACCTCGCTGCGACCTTCCTGCGCGGTCTCATCCCGACCGGCTCTCAGGATCCCTTCGCGCTCCGCCGTCAGACCATCGGCGCCGTAAATATCCTGACTGATGGAAAGATCCACTGGGACATCCGCCGCGGCATCGAGGCAGCACTTGCCCTCCTTCCGGGCGATGAAGAGACGAAGAAGACCGTCCTCTCCCAGATCGAAGACTTCTTCCGCCAGCGCATCAAAGCCATCATGCTCGACGAAGGCATCGCCTATGATATCATCGACGCCGTCCTCGCCGGCCCTGTTGATGACATTTATGCCCTCTTCCTGAAAGCCCGCAGCATGGCGGAAAGCCAGCTGAAAGACGAAGCCGAGCTCCGACAGGCTGTCACCCGTCTTGCGAATATCACCAAGGGCAAGACCGGCGGCAAGGTCGATCCATCCCTCTTCGCCGAAGACGTGGAAAAGAAGCTCCAGGATGCTTTCGAAGCTGTTTCTGACAAAGCCCTTCCGCTCTTTGCTTCTTACGAGTACGGAAAAGCCCTCCCGGCTCTCAAGGAACTCACGGCTCCGATCAATGACTACCTCGACAACGTCATGGTCATGGTCGATGACGAAGCCGTCAAAAACAACCGCATCTCCCAGCTCCTCGCTACCCTCGCCCTCTTCAATACCTGGGGCGACTTCAGCAAGCTGGTGTGATCGGCTTTCTGGAAATCGTCTTTTCGATAGACTGCAAAAAAAGGAAATCGCCTGCGCGATTTCCTTTTTTGCGTTGTTGACTAGTGACTGGTGACTGGCGGTTAGGGACTAGGGGAAGACGCTATCCCCGTATCGCCTGCCTTCCCTGCGTGGGGAAGGTGGCCTGAAGGGCCGGATAGGGTACAGGCGGTATGCAAGACAGAATTGGGGCATCCCTTCCCTGCATAGTGCATAGAAAAAGGGATACTTCACGCCGTGGTGTGAAGTATCCCGAAGAATCCAGTACAGATGCTTTTACCCTTCCTTCTTCATATCAGGGATCAACTTCAGTACGCAGTAAAGAAAAGCGAGGAAGGCGAAGGCCGCGCCGGCGAAGCCGATGCATGTGATCGAGATATACGTGCAGAGGAGGCCGCCCAGCCAGGTGCCGGAGCCGATGCCCAGATTGAAGATGCCCGAGAAGATGGACATGGCGACAGGGGCTTCAGAGCTGGTGGTGACCTGGATGGTTTCTGCCTGCAGTCCGACATTGAAGGCTGTCGCCGCCATGCCCCATAGGACGCAGAGGGCGCAGATGGCGTAGAGATCTCCTGCAAGCGGATAGAAGAGGGAAAGTGCGATGACGACGAGGAAGATCATCGAGGCCAGGAGGAAATAGCGGTGGGCGTTATAGAGCTTGGAGAAAAGGAGGCTGCCTAGAAGTCCGGCAAAGCCGAAGACGGTGAGAAGCATGGTGATCCAGTCTGCCGGGAAGTGGGAGATCTGCAGCATGAAGGGTTCGATGTAGCTGTAGCAGGTGTAGTAACCGGAGGAGACGAGGAAAGAGAGGAGGAAGATACCGGAGAGGACTTTATTCCTGAAAAGCTTCGGCACATCTTTCACGGCGAAAGGCGCATTGCCGGAGACCTTCGGGAGCAGGAAGAAGAGGTAGGCGAGTGTCGCGAAGGAAATGACGGCCACGCAGGCGAAGGTCATGCGCCATCCGGCGGCGAGGCCGATGAAGCGCCCCATGGGAAGTCCGAAGATCATGGCGATGGATGTCCCGGTGACGACCATGCCCATGGCAGTGGACTGGTGGGAGGCGGGGACGATGCGTGTCGCGATGGGGGTCGCGATGGACCAGAAGACGGAGTGGGCAAAAGCGACGCCGATACGGGAGGCGAGGAGGGTATAGTAGCCCGTAGAGATCGAAGAGAGTACCTGCGATACGGCAAAGAGCGCGATCACGGCGAGAAGCAGCGGGCGCAGCGGGATGCGTGAGCAGAGGATCATGAGCGGGAGCGACATCGCCATGACGACCCAGGCATAGATGGAGATCAGCAGGCCTGCGCGGGCTTCGCTGATGCCAAAGTCCATGGCGATGTCCGTCAGAAGGCCGATCGGCATGAATTCAGAGGTGTTGAAAATAAAGGCAGAGAGTGTGATGCCGACGAGTGGCAACCATTCACGTAAAGTCATAGATGAACCATCCTTTGATAACATGTTTGCATAAGTGCGTAGATACGTATTATAGCATGTGATGGGGCGGGGGACAAGGTGAAGGGGATTCACAGGTTCAATGGGTTCAACGGGTTAAGGTGGCGGCTTCGCCGCGAATATATAGGGGGCGATGCCCGAAGGTCGGCGGATAATTGGAGCATCAGTAGCCTTCCCCTAGAGGAGCAATGCTATTAAGTTAAGGAAATCGTTAGCTACGTAACGTCTTGCTTCCCCCCTCGGGGGAAGTGCCGAAGGCAATAGGGGCATGCTAGCGGTATAACGTGCTATGTTGAA
>DLZS01000089.1:3579-12441 GCA_003447275.1 Dialister sp. | reverse complement strand
TTCCTTAACTTAATAGCATTACGGTGAAGAGGGGTATATATGCATTTTCAGGATGAATTGACCATCGATATGACGCATTTTTCCGGCGAGGGCTGGGGGATCACGGAGGAGGAGATCGATGCCTGCAAGGAGCGCATCCGTGAGGCGGCGCTTTCTGTGGAGCGGCTTCGGAAGAGCGGGAAGGGGCCGGATGGCAGTCTCGTGCTTTTCCCGCATCTGCCGTATCTCCTGGAGGAAGAGATCCTGATCTCCAAAGAGGAGAGGGAGAGGCTGCTTGCCCTCTCGAAGCTGGCGAAGGAGCAGGATATCGTGGTGTCGATCGGTATCGGTGGCTCGTATCTTGGAAATCAGGTGCTTTTTGATCTTTTCTGCGGACAGTACTGGAATCTGATGACGAAGGAGGAGCGCCACGGGTATCCGCAGCTGTATTTTGCGGGGCAGAATCTGGATCCGGTGAGTCTTCTCTCGCTGGTGGACCGCATCCGGCGGAGCTCGCAGACAGCGTGGTGGAAGCACAAGGTGCTGCTGGTCGTGAATTCGAAGTCCGGGACGACTTTGGAGCCGGTCATGGCAGAGCGGGCGCTGCGTGAGATGCTGGGGAAGTTCTGCGAGGTGAGCGTCATCGCGGTGACGGACAAGGAGAAGGGGACGCTGCGTCCTCTGGCGGAGAAGAATGGCTGGCCGTGCTTCACGGTGCCGGATGGCATCGGCGGACGTTTCAGCGTTTTCTCTCAGGTGGGGCTGGTCTTTGCGATGCTTTCGGGGATCGATATCCGGGATTTCCTGGCGGGAGCGAGGATGACGGAAGAGGCTTGCCGCAGTCTTTCGCTTTCGGAGAATCCGGCGTTGCAGCTGGCGGTCCGTAAGTATCTGGCGCGGAAGAATCATGGTGTCGATGCGGAGATCATCATGCCGTATGGGGACAGTCTCCGCTCACTCGGCTGGTGGTATGCACAGCTTCTGGGTGAGTCTTTGGGCAAGGCGCTCACGGTCTCCGGGAAAGAGATCCACTATGGCCGTATCCCGGTCGCAGCGGTGGGGACGACGGATATGCATTCGTTGACGCAGGAGCATCAGGAGGGGAAACGGAATAAGCTCGTGCAGTTCATCACGGTCAGGGAATCGCGGGAAGACGCGGCCATCCTCTGTGATGAGGGGGAAGAGCGCGGCCCGGTCCCGCTTTCCTATATGATGCGTGCGGCGCAGCGCTCGGATGAGGAGGCGCTGGCCCATGATGGCCGCATGAGCTGTGATCTCATCATGAGAAGGTGTACGCCTTTCCATGTGGGGGCGCTCATGTATTTTCTCTTCCTCACGATCGCCTACGAGGGGGCGCTTGCGGGCGTCAATGCCTATGACCAGCCGGGGGTGGAGAGTTATAAGAAGATTCTCCATGCGGATCTGAAAGAGTATATCGTGAAGCATAAGAAGTGACTAGGGACTGGTGGCTGGTGACTAGTGGCTAGGGATTAGGAATAAGGGAGTAGAAATAAAAAACCGCAGCGACGTTGTCGCTGCGGTTTTTGCGCGCTAAGGAAAGGCGGATTCATTGCAGAATATAATCGAAAAAGGGACATTGGCAGCAGGCGGCTTTCTCGTAACGTCATTTCGAGCGAAGTCGAGAAATCTTTCTTGCCCTGCGGTTATCCATGTCAGTGTGAAAATGAAAATCGACGTCTTTGTGTTTCGTTTCCCTGCTGTATCACGTCGGCCGCTATGGGTCTGCCAGAAAGATCCCTCGGCTGCGCTCGGGATGACGAAACGGGGAGCGGATGGTTTCTCACTCGTTTTCAGATCACTGCCATCCATCCGCTTCTTTCGGTGTGTCCCTCTTAAGCGAGTTCGCAGCGGGAAGGAATGCCCGAAGGACTGCGGAGAGCGTTCTTCTCGTATCGTCAGCCTTCCCCAAGCGGGGAGGGCCAATCGGTGGCGGCTTCGCCGCAGTATAAAGGAAGGCGATGCCCGAGGTTCGGTGGATAGCAGGTTTCCCGTTTCAATTTTCCTGACATAGGCCGCCCCGCCGCGAATGACAAAGATTTCTCGGCAACGCTTTCAATGATGATACGGGAGTATCACCCCTAATCCCTAGCCACTAGTCACCAGTTACTTCTTCAAGTACGGCACGACGGCGCTGCCGTGAGGGATGATATTGATGGCGTAGTCTGTCTTGCCTTCGCCTTCGAGCTGCTTCTGGGCGAGCTGCCAGGCTTCTTCGACGGTGGCGACGGGGATCTGGTGGGTCTTTTCGCGGAGGATGTCGAAGTTTTCCGGACGGGTGACGATGTAGACGGTGTGGGTGAGGGCGGTGTTCAGATTTTCAAAGGCGACGAAGAAGGGGATGGTGAAGCAGTCGCGCAGGCCCTTTTCCATATCGACCAGGTTCTTGTACTTGAAGCTGCCGAGGTAGGCGGCGGGTTCCATGATGTCTTCGGCTTCGATCATGGTGATGATGATGCCGCCTTTCTTGGTGGCGATCTCAGCCGTGGAGTAGCACTTGGTTCCCTGATACAGGTTCGTGTCCTTCGGATAGCCGCCGGCGGAGACGATGGTGACGTCGGCCTGCTGCTTCATCGGGACTTTCTGGAGGCGGTAGGTCTCCTTCGTGCCTTCGAGCCATGCTTCGTAGGGGTCGCCGCCGACCATGGAGGAGATGCGGCCTTCTTCATTGATGATGGAGTGGACGAGGAAGCAGGGGTGTACCATGTCGCAGGCTTCCTGCATGTCGCTGGATACGGGATTTCCTTCGATCTTTAAGAGCTTGGCGTCAGGGTTGAGGCCGCTGCCGAGGGTGGCTCCGAGGGCGTGGCAGTGGTTCTGCTGAACGGTGTCGAAGCCGGCAACGCCCGGGAGAATGAGCTTGCGGCCGCCGCCGAAGCCGGCCATGTCGTGGGTGGAGACGGCATTGATGAGGATGACCTTGTCAGCATCTACGACGCGCTTGTCGATCCAGACTTTGGTGCCGAGGGTGGTCTTTCCGAGGTAGGTCTGTTGGGATTTGTCGGTGGAGATATGCTGGTACATGGTGATGCGGCGGGCGACTTCTTCGCCGACGCAGGTGATGTTCTCTTCGTCGGTATGGGGACGGTGGGTGCCTTGGGCAAAGACGATGCAGATGTCCTTGTCGGGGATGCCGGCGAGGTTCAGTTCGTCTACGACGTAGATCAGAAATTCGGAGGCGCGGTTCCATGCGCGGGTGATGTCGGCGACGACGAGGCAGACTTTGTCGCCGCTCTTTACGACCTCCTTCAGCGGGGCGCTGCCGATCGGGCTTCGCATAGCAGCAAGGGTCGCTTCTTTGACGTCGCAGGCGGGTGTCGGGACGCCTTCCAAGATGTCAGAAATATGGTCTTCCGGCAGCATGACGGACTGTACGCCGCGGCCGAATGCGAGTTTGAATTCTTTCATGGATGAGATCCTCCTTGGTGGTATGGAAATGGGTATGTCGTCTCATTATAGCATGAATGGGGAGAGGGAATTAGAAATTAGAAATGAGAAATGAGAAATTAGAAATGGTGGTGGCGGCTTCGCCGCGAATATATATGGGGTGATGTTCGAAGGTGGCAGTCAAGTTACTAGTCTCCCAGTCACCAGTCACTAACTATCCCATCGTATGCCTAATGGGCGCGGCTTGTCAACGATTTTTCAAGATAGCAGGTTTCCCGCTTTGGGGTTCCAAACATCGACCGTTTGCCCACGAATGACAAAGATTTCTCGGCAACGCTTTCAATGACGATGTGGAAGTCTGACGTCTCTTAGTCTTCCAGTCTTCTGGTCACCAGTCCCTAGTCACCAGTCCCCAGTCACTAGCTACCAGTCCCCAGTCACTTATTATTTCTACATTTCCTCTTTCCAAACGATTTCCTTCCATGATATAATACGAATTACACACTTCATAGGAAGGTCCGAGGTCGGGCGAAGCAGCTAGCGCTGTTTTCGCTCGGCTTTTTTTGTAGGAGAGAAGGAATGGGCATGAAAAAATGGAGAGATCTGCCAGAGGCGCAGGGGCTGTATGATCCCAGAAATGAACATGATGCTTGCGGGATCGGCTTTGTGGCGAATATCCGCGGCGAGCGCTCGTATGGTATTGTCGATGATGCTTTGAAGATCCTGGAGAATCTGAAGCACAGAGGCGGCGAGGGCGCAGACCATAAGAGCGGGGATGGTGCGGGGATCCTGACGCAGATCCCGCATGATTTCTTTCATCGCGAGTGCGAGGTGCTGGGCTTTTCGCTTCCGCCGGAGGGAGAGTACGGTGTCGGCATGATCTTTGCGCACCGCTATGAGGATTTCCGCAAGGAGCAGATGAGGGTCTTCGAGGAGATCGTGAAGGAGGAAGGACAGACGGTCCTTGGCTGGCGCGAGGTGCCGATCGATGAGAGCATCATCGGTGAGGCGGCGCGCTCGATCCGTCCGCGTTTTCTGCAGGTCTTCATCGGCAGGAATCCATCGCTCCGGGATCAGATGGATTTCGAGCGCAAGCTCTACATCATCCGGCGGCTCGCGGAGAAGAAGATCATTCCGCTTTCGGAAGGCATGGGGACGGATTTCTATATCGCCAGCCTGTCCTCGCGCACGATTGTGTACAAGGGGATGCTGACGAGTGAGCAGCTGCGCCATTTCTATCTGGATCTGTCGGATCTGGACTATAAGACGGCGATGGCGATGGTGCATTCGCGTTTTTCGACGAATACATTCCCGAGCTGGGCGCGCGCTCATCCGAACCGCTACATCGTCCACAATGGGGAGATCAATACGATCAAGGGGAATATCAACTGGCTGAATGCGCGTGAGAGCAAGTCGCGTCCGTCGAACGATCCGGAGCTGGTGAAGGCTTTCCCTGTCGTCGATGACACGGGGAGCGACTCGGCGATGTTTGATAACTGCCTGGAGTACATCCACATGGCGGGGCATTCGCTGGCGCATGCGATGATGGTCATGATGCCGGAGCCGTGGGAGAAGGATCCGGCGATGGATGAGGAGAAGAAGGCATTCTACCGGTATCACAATTTCATGATGGAGCCATGGGACGGCCCAGCGGCGATGTGCTTCTGCGATGGCGTCGCCATCGGCGGGATGCTGGATCGCAATGGTCTGCGTCCGGCGCGCTACTATGTCATGAAGGATGACCGTGTCATCCTGTCTTCGGAAGTGGGGGCGGTGCCGGTCGATCAGGAGAATGTGCTATACAAAGGACGCCTCGAACCGGGCAAGCTCTTCCTCATCGATACGGCGCAGCAGCGCATCATCAGTGATGAGGAGATCAAGCACACGATGGCGAAGGCGCATCCCTATGCGAAGTGGTGCGAGGAGCATCTGCTCGATCTGAAGGATCTGGCGAAGGAGGAGAAGGAGCCGGAAGTGCCGGAGGATCTCCTTCTCGAGCAGAAGAATTTCGGCTATACGGTCGAGGATCTGCGCGATATCCTGACGCCGATGGCGGAGAACGGCAAGGAGCCGATCGGCGCTATGGGGATGGACTCGCCGCTCGCTGTCCTGTCGGAGACACCGCAGCTGCTCTACGACTATTTCCAGCAGAATTTCGCACAGGTCACGAATCCGCCGATCGACGGTGTCCGTGAAAGGATCGTGACCTCGTCCTCGGTCGTGATCGGCAACATGGCCAATATCATGGATCCGGATGAGAAGGGGACGGCGGCGCTCTTCATCGACCGTCCGCTCATCACGAATGAGGAAATGGAGGTCATCAAGCATCTCAAAAGCAGCCAGCTGAAGCCGGTCGTGCTTTCGCTGCTCTATCCGGCGGCCGGCGGCGGCCGTGCGATGGAGAAGGCGCTCCATGAGCTTTTCGCAGCCGCGCTCGCTGCGGTGAGGGATGGGAAGAATATCCTGATCCTCTCTGACCGCGGTGTCGATAAGGATCACATGGCGATCCCGGCGCTTCTCGCTTCGGCGGGGCTGCACAATGATCTCATTCGTGAGAAGGTGCGTCCGGATGTCGGTATCATTCTGGAGTCGGGCGAGCCGCGTGAGATCCATCATTTCGCCGCGCTGATCGGTTTCGGCGTGACGGCGATCAATCCGTATCTGGCCCTCTTGACGGTGAAGGATCTCGCGGACAAGAACCGCCTGCACGGCAAGAGCGCGAAGGAAGCGCTCTCGAACTACCTCACGGCAGCGGTGAACGGCATCCTGGGCGTCATGAGCAAGATGGGGATCTCCACCGTCAAGAGCTACCACGGCGCGCAGATCTTCGAAGCTGTCGGCATCGGCAAGGAGGTGGCGGAGAAATATTTCGGCGGCATCACCTCTCCGATCGGAGGCATCGGCTTGAAGGAGATCGCCAAGGAAGCCGAGATGCGCCACGAGGCGGCGTACGAGGGGGCCAAGGGACTCTCCTCCGGCGATGTCTATATGTATCACCGGAATGGCGACGAGCCGCACATCCTGACGCCGGAGGCCATCCGCCTTCTGCAGCGGGCATGCCGTACGGGAAGCTATGAGGTCTACAAGGAATTTGCGAAGGTGGTCAATGAGCCGCTCATCCGTCTTCGTGACCTTCTGGAATTCAATTACCCTGCCGGATGCAGTATCCCGATCGAAGAGGTCGAGAGCGTGGACTCCATCGTGCATCATTTCCGTACCGGCGCGATGAGCTATGGCGCACTCAGCAAGGAAGCCCATGAGTGCATCGCGAAAGCCATGAATGCCCTCGGCAGCCGCAGCAACACCGGTGAAGGCGGCGAGGACACCGAGCGCTTCGCGCCGCTCCCTGACGGTTCTTCGGTCAATGACGAGATCAAGCAGGTATCGACAGCACGATTCGGCGTCACGGGGAATTACCTCGTCCACGGCAAAGAGATCCAGATCAAGTGCGCGCAGGGGGCCAAGCCCGGCGAAGGCGGACATCTTCCGGGCAGTAAGGTCGATCCGGCCATCGGCAAGACACGCCACTCCACCCCGGGCGTAGCCCTGATCTCGCCGCCGCCGCACCATGATGTCTACTCCATCGAAGACCTGGCAGAGCTTGTCTTCGACCTGAAGAATGCCAACCACAAGGCGGAAATCAATGTCAAGCTCACCGCCGGCGCCGGTGTCGGTACCATTGCGGCCGGTGTCGTCAAGGCGAAAGCCGACGGTGTCACCATCAGCGGCTGCGATGGCGGCACGGGGGCATCGCCCAGGACCAGCATGCGCCATGCGGGACTTCCATGGGAGCTGGGACTTTCCGAAGCGCAGCAGGTCCTCCTCCTGAATCAGCTCCGCGACCGCGTGAAGCTTGAAACGGACGGCAAGCTCCTGACCGGCCGGGATGCGGCCATCGCCTGCCTCTTGGGTGCAGAGCTCTTCAGCTTCTGCACCGGGCCGCTCATCGCGATCGGCTGCCAGATGTTCCGCGTCTGCAACAAAAATACCTGCCCCTTCGGTATCTGCACGCAGGATGAGAAGCTCAGGAAACGCTTCGCCGGAAAGCCTGAGTATGTGATGAACTACATGCGCTTCGTCGCAGAAGATCTGCGTGAGATCATGGCACACCTCGGCTTCCACAAGCTCGAAGACATGGTGGGCCGAAGCGACCGCCTGAAGCAGAAGAGCTTCACCGGAAACAAGAAGGCAGATACCCTCTCTCTCGATGCCCTGCTCTTCCGTCCGTATACAGACATCACCGTCGGTCACCATTTCATGAAGGCACAGGATCATGAGATCGAAAAAACCCTCGATATGGCCAAGCTCGTCCGCATGTGCAAGCCGGCTCTTGACGAGCAGAAGCGCGTCATCGCAAAGCTCTTCATCAAGAACACCGACCGCGTCACCGGCACCATCCTTGGCAGCGAGATCTCCCGCCGCTACGGCGATGAAGGACTGCCCGAAGACACCATATCCCTCTCCTTCGTCGGCTCTGCGGGACAGAGCTTCGGCGCCTTCATCCCGAAGGGCCTGACGCTCACTCTGGAAGGCGATGCGAATGACTACGTCGGCAAGGGCCTTTCCGGCGGCAAGATCATCATTTATCCGCCGAGAGAAGCCACCTTCCGCGCAGAAGACAATGTCATCATCGGAAACGTCGCCTTCTTCGGCGCGACAAGCGGGGAAGCCTTCGTCTCCGGCAAAGCCGGGGAACGCTTCTGCGTCAGAAACAGCGGTGCGACCGTCGTCGTCGAAGGCATCGGCAACCACGGCTGCGAATACATGACCGGCGGCAAGGTCATCATCCTGGGCGAGACGGGCAAAAACTTCGCAGCCGGTATGTCCGGCGGCGTCGCTTATGTGCTCGACCTCGATGAACGCCTGTGCAATCAAGAGCTGATCCATTTGGAGCCGCTCACGAACAAAGAGGAGATCGCAAGCGTCAAGAAGCTGATCGACGCCCACTACCTCTCGACCAGAAGCCGCAAGGCGGAATCCATCCTTGCGCGCTGGGATGTCTACTACTCCCGCTTCACCAAGGTCATCCCGAAGGAATACGAGGCCATGGAAGAAGCGATCAGGACAGGCATGGCCGAAGGCCTCACACGCGAAGAAGCCATCAGAAAAGCATATGACAAGAAATTTGGAAAATAGTCACTGGTGGCTAGGAATCAGGGGCCGCGAGTGACTGGGAGACAGCAGACTCCCGTGTCGTCATTTCGTGCGAAAGCGAGACATCTTTGTTATTCGCGGTGAAACGGATGGTGTCAGAAACCATAAACGGGAAACCTGTTATCCACCTGTCTTCGGGCATCGCCCTTTATAAAAATCGACGCGAAGCGTCGCTCCGCCTAAGCCTTCCCCATCGGGGAAGGGGGACCGCGTCAGCGGCGCTCGGGTACTCTCATAAACGATGTACTTGAGACACTCCTTCCCGCTCTCTTTCATACCGCTGGTGCCCTATTCGCCCCTTCGGGGCACCTTCCCCTCGAGGGG